>JAIRSY010000021.1 GCA_031255215.1 Christensenellaceae bacterium
ACAAGCGACAAGCGACCAGCGACAAGCGACAAGCGACAAGCGACAAGCGACAAGCGACAAGCGACAAGCGACAAGCGACAAATAATGCGTTTTTTGTCGGAGATTGCGGCCCATAAAAAAGCTTATGGTTTTTTATGGGCTTTTTAGCGTAAAAGTGGGAAAATAGCAAAAAATAATATCATAAGGTGCGTTGACACCGCAAAAAAAAGGAGAAAAATTATGAAAGATAAGAAAAATAAATGGAAAATCGCCGCCGCGGCACTCGCTATACTCTTGATTGGATCAATAGGCGGGATTTCGTATGCCGCTTGGCTGTCTGCTCAAAAAAACGAACAACAAAACATAGAAGACATAACAACCGGCGACATCAAAGTGAATGAAGGTGAAGGTATAAAAGGTATTACTTATTGGGAGGAAGACATGAAGACAAAAGCTTTGGTGCCGTATGACCAAACAGAAGGTTTTGATGGCGATACAATGACAAAATACTTGGGTTTTACCGCTACGGTTGACTTTTATAGCGGAGGTGCCGAGGTCCACGAAGAGTATATCAATGTCAAGCTGGAAAAAGAGGGAGATGCGACAGGAAAAATATACGAATCCTTGAAGTATTATGCAAGCGACAGTGAAATAGGTGTAACTGATCTTGCAGACTTGAAAGATCATTGCAAGATAGTTGATAACGCGGACAACACCGGTTTTACGATATCAAATAATGCGGCGGACAAAACAATATTTATTGTTGTGTTGTTGGATACGAACGATTTGAATTTAAGGGGTCAAACTTTTACCCTTGTGGTGACGGCGAATGAAGTTGTTCCTCCTGTTGATGATGATGGGGAATAAGCGGGTGCAGAAATGCGAAAGGCTTTGAAAGTTTTTCTGGTTTGCGTGTTTTGGGGTGCAATGACCTTGCTCCTTGTTAATGCGGTTTTGTCGGTATTGGTGCAGGGCTATTACCCAACGATTTTGGGCAAACGAGTCTTCTATGTTCAAACGGGGTCAATGGCGGTTGAAAACGGAATACCCATCGGTGCGGTAATAATAGACAAGGAACCGACCGTCAAGGATAATTTTCACCCCATAGCCAACATAGAGAAACTTGAAAACAAGGAAGTGGTTGTCTCGTTCTCTTTGGCAAAGTGGGGGATAGATACGGTTATAACGCACAGAATAGTAGCATATGAAATCAATGAAAACGGAGAATACGTTTACGTAACAAGAGGCGACGCAAATTCCCGTGCGGACGGAATAGATATATTAAACAGCGACATCGTGGGCATCTATGACGGCAAATACATACCTTATTTGGGGACGGTATTAGGGTTTACGTCAAGTATTTATGGGTTAAGCGCAATTGTTTTGTCTTTTGGCTCTGTCGCGACCCTATATTGGATAATGGGGGCAAAGTTTACAAAAAAAGGAGAAAAGGAGAGCGAAAATGGAAAAGAAATGGAGTGAATTCAAGTGGTTCAGCGTGATTTCGGCGTATTTTTGTGTGGGGGCGATTCTCTTCTGTCTGGGCATTTGGATTTCCGGCGGTTTTGGTTCAAGGGCCGCTTGGTCAAGCACGAACAGCAACGATAACACCGACGTCGGCGGTTCCACGGGGAAGCCTATACTTTTGACCGATTTGACGGAAAAATTTAATCAATTTGGCATCCGCAATTTTAACGAACACAATGGTTATAAAGTGATTAACGAATACCCCCATGGAACAAAGATTTATATACCCGATCTTCGTTTCACTACAAGTGAATTCAAAACTCATACGATTTCCGTAACGGCGGCAAACGGCACATCCGGAACCGGAACATTTACGTTGGTGACAAATGATGAGTCGCCATATACAGAAAAAGAACAACTCGCCGCCGCACTTCATGCTACCGGTAAGGATAGCAGTTACACAAACAACGGCATCGACTATATCAATGCCGTTCGGTTGATTGGAGGAGCGGAGTGGAACGCTTCGCATTGTATGTTTTCACCCGACGAAGATACATTATCCTCGGACGGGGGAACATGGAATACGGTGGTTTTCGCCGATACGGTTAGAGACACAACAAGTGAGGAACTTTATGAATATTACAATCTGCCAAAAGATACCGTAGAGTCTTTAGGCTACGGAACCGGTTGGACGGGTTCAATAGAATTTTATAGGAGTGACTATAACTCCGTCACGGTTTATACGGAGGGGAATTTGTCCACGGGGGCAACGAAAACAAGGGCCGAAATGAAGATGAACGGTGACAGATACATGATTAACGGTGAATGGTCGGTATCTGGGTATGCGAAACAGCCCACTTTGAACGGTGCAAAATACTATGATTTTAATTTTCGGCTCGGGGAAGAATATAAAGATTATTATGTGGCGTTAATTGGAGCAGGAGTAACAGAATTACCTTCACAAAATAATTTCTCTCCTGCTTATGGTTTTGTAGGCGAGATATGGGTTATGCGAGGCGGAACTACTGCGGGTATGTATGTCGCAAACGCGAAAGTAATGGCTTATGGTGCATATAAAACTTACGATTGCGGCATAAACCAACTAATAGGCGGAGAAGACCTTCACACGGGCTGGTATTTATATAACGGCAAGTATTATCCCGGTATACATAAAAACAGCCCAAGCGGGTATCAAGTCAATTTTGTAGGTTATATTTGGGGCGGAAGCAATACAGTGCAAAATGTCACGTTAGTAAAAAATGAGGAGAATGGAGTAGGAGGTGTAGTGGAGGTCACCGCGAAAAAAACAACGGACACGATACTAACGCCACCGGTTGTGGCATAAAACGCCGCAAAACCAGGCAAAAACCCCATAACCGAACGCGTCATTTTGTCTTTTTCTGCCTTGTCGGGTTGATATTCGGTATACTTTCCGGACGCTTTATCATTTTATCAATTGGACTTTTTGTGAGGGCATCCTTCATATCGGCACATTTTAATGGGAAGATTGGTGCCAATATATGTGCACCATAATTTTTCACGAAGAGTAGTGGAAGGAGCAGGACGGCGATTGCAATTCCAACGCCCAAAAGTCCCCAAAAACCGCCGATTACACATAGGAGCAGTCTTAAAAAACCGATTTGTGAGATTAAATTGGGGGTCAAGCATGCGGTAAGTCCGGCAACGGCGGCGACCAAGACGACGGGTGCGGAGATCAAGCCGACGGAGGTTGCGACGTCGCCGATTACAATCGCCCCGATCAAACTTGCCGTCCCTCCCAAACTCTTTGGCATTGAAACATTTGCCTCATATAACATATCAAAGAGAAGGAGCACCAAGATGATTTCAATGAAGGGCGGGAAGAAGGAATTTCCCCTTGATTCCTGCATAAGGTCTTTGATATGTTGCGGCAGGATATTATTATTATGAAGTTCGATAGAGATATAGAAAGCCGGGAGGAGGAGGGCGACCAAGATTCCCAAGAATCTAATAATACGTTTAAGTGAGACGTTGAGGGAGTTGCCGTAATAATCGTTTGAATTTTGCAAATCTTCAATAAAAATATAGGGAACGGAGAGGACGATCGGCGAACCGTCGACGATTATTGAAACTCTGCCTTCAAGTAACTTCGACACCACAACGTCGGGTTTTTCATCACTTGATACGGACTTAATAAATTTTAACTTGTGAGGATTCAGGAACGCCGCGATATAGGAACTGTCGATTATTCCGTCGATATTGATTTTAGATATTCGTTCTTTGACTTGTTTAATTATTTTTGGGTGGGCGATACTTTTGATATAGCAAATTTTAATTTTTGTTTCCGTATATTTGCCGACAACGAAATCTTCAAATACCAAATCATCGTGCGGGATACGTTTAATTATCAAATCGCAATTCGTCGCTATATCCTCTATAAAACCCTCACGAGGTCCCATAACGACCGAATTTGTCGGTGGTTCGGCAATTGCTCTCTTAATATTATTATCGGGCATGATGATATTATTGACATAAGAAACAATAAATTAACGTGAATTTCGCCGTTCATCATAATGGGGCAATAAAAGGTATAAAAAGGTATAAATAATTAAAAAGGTAAAAAAAAGCAAAAATAATTAAAAAGGTATAAAAAAGCAAAAATAATTTATTTACTTAATTTTAAGATATGTTTTGACTTTTGCGGGACCGTCTTGTATACTGTGCTTGTGCATTGGAGTATAGAACTTGCGAATCAAGTATTAAAAAAATATTCAAATAAGGATAGATATACGATTGCATCCGGGATAAGTCCGTCCGGAAGTGTTCATATCGGCAATTATCGTGAATTTGTTACAAATTATTACGTGGCGAGAGCACTTCAAAATATGGGCAAAAATGTGCGGATGATTTTTTCATGGGATGAGTTTGACAGGTTTCGAAAGGTCCCCAAAAACTTCCCGAGCCACATCAATTATGCCGACTCTATCGGCAAACCTTATACCGAGGTCCCAAGTCCTTATCCAAATTTCAAAAGCAGTGCGGATTTTTTTGAACAAGAATTTATCCGTGCCCTTGAAGACCTGCAAATGAATGAAATTCCCGTTCAAATGATTTTCCAGTCCGCCGAATATAGAAGCGGTCGTTATAATAAAAACATAATTGAGGCGGTGTCAAAACGTAAACAAATCTATGATATAATAAATTCTTTCAAAAGTGCGAAAACCGACGGCGAGAATAAAATAAAACGCGACGATTACTTTCCGATTACCATATATTGTGGTGTTTGTGGTCGCGATAATACCAAGATATTGTGTTACGACGAAAAAACGAACATGTTAGAATATGAATGTGCCTGCGGTGAAAAGTGCAAAATTGACTTGAAAACCGCCGATAATGTTAAACTTGTTTGGAAGGTTGATTGGCCGATGCGATGGCGGGAGGAGGACGTTTCTTTTGAGGCGGCGGGCATCGATCATCACAGTAAAGGCGGAAGTTTCGAAGTCGCGACCGAGATTGCACGTAAGATTTTCGGGATAGAGCCGCCTTGTTCCGTATGTTATGGTTTTATTGGGATCAAAGGTGCGGGCGACATGCATTCCTCTTCGGGAAACAACTATACCCCCGCACAACTTCTGCATGTTTATGAGCCCGAATTACTTCGTTATCTTTTCGCAAAATACAGTCCACGCGATGCGTTTGATTTTGCATTCGACGATACGATAATCCGTCACTATGCGGAGTTTGACGGCGGTGTGACTTCAACCGAAGACTATATAAAAACCGTCTACGATTTGGCACTTTTTCAAAAAACCAAAATGAATCGTGTGGGTTTCGGGACCCTTACGACCGTTGCCCCGATTGCCGGCTTCAATAAGGAACTTACGCTCAAAATTTTGACAAAAACAAATGTTGAAAATTTAAACAATTTCCACGAACGATTCGCTTTGGCAAAGTATTGGCTTGAAACTTTTGCACCGGATAAAATTTATAAGCCGCGGACGGAATTTCATCAATCATATTTCGATTCTTTGAATGATGAACAAAGGCAGGTGCTTGCAAAATTAAAAGATTATTTGCAAACATTACGCACGGAAAAGGAAATTCAAGAATTTTTGTATTCAATAATCAATGACGAAAGTTTAACAAAAAAAGAAAACCAATCGCGGCAGCAATCTTATTTCAAAATCTTTTACAACATGCTTTTTGGTCAGGATTCCGGCCCGAGATTATACCTTTATTTGGCAAGCTGCGATAAAAACGAATTTTTACACCTCTTGCATCCGTAAATATGCCGCCAAATAAGGCATGCGGCTTTTAATCATGCCTTCCGTTTTCTTTCTAAACTTAAATATATCAATAAAACTGTGATGTCTGCCGGATTTACCCCCGCAATCCTGCTCGCTTGACCTATGTTTAACGGCTTTACCGCGTCCAATTTTATGCTTGCCTCATGTCTCAACCCCTTGATTTTTGAGTAATCCAAATCCGCCGGAAGCGGTGTGCTTTCTTGCGATTTTACTCTTTCAATTAAGTTTTTCTCCCTCCTCAAATATCCTGAATATGTGTTTTCTATGTTCGCAATACCCACTATATATTGTGGTATGTCCCCTATAAACTCCTTTTCTTTTGAATTTTTAAGTTGATCAAGTAACTTCATCTTGTTGGTAAAAATTCGCCATCTTTCATCGTCAACAAGTCCAATTTTTCTTCCGATAGGGGTAAGTCTTTGGTCTGCATTGTCTTGCCGTAAAAAAAGACGATGCTCCGCCCGTGCCGAAAACATTCTATACGGTTCGTTTGTTCCTTTTGTCGTTAAATCGTCCGTTAAAACTCCTATATATGAATCCGTTCTGCTTAAAATTAACTGTCTTTGTTCCAAACAAAATAACGCCGCGTTTATCCCCGCAAGAAGTCCCTGTGCCGCCGCCTCCTCGTATCCGCTTGTCCCGTTAATTTGTCCCGCAAAATATAAACCATCGTATTTTTTATATTGTAATGTTGGATAAAGTTGTAATGAATCAATGCAATCATATTCAATCGCATACCCGTTTTTAAGAATTTCGGCGTTCTGCAACCCATTTATTGAATGGATAAAGCGTTCCTGAATCTCGGCCGGTAAAGAGGTGGACAGTCCCTGTAAATAAATTGAATTTCCGTCCAACGTTTCTTGTTCCAAAAAAGTTTGATGCCGTTCCCTGTCCGCAAATCGCATCACTTTGTCCTCAATGCTTGGGCAATAACGCGGTCCCGTTCCTTCAATAAGCCCACTATAAACCGCCGACAGTTTTATATTTTCTCTAATGATTTTATGTGTTTCTAAATTCGTATAAGTCAAGGCCGCGGGCGACAACCGTGCCTTTTCGTTCTTTTCCCCTTCCTTGATAAACGAAAATTTGCGAACGTTTGCATCGCCGTATTGCATTTCGGTTTTTGAATAATCTATACTTCTCTTATCAATTCTTGCCGGCGTCCCCGTCTTAAATCGTCTTATTGAAAGCCCAAGTTGTTGCAGCGACGAACTTAAACAATTGGCGGACGGAAACCCCGTCGGGCCTTCGTTTTTAATAATAGAGCCGACAAAGGTCTTACTTCGAAGATAAACTCCTGTCGCCAATATGATGGCGGTGCATTTTAACATTTTCCCGCTTTTAAGCCCAATTTCCCATATATAGTGTTTGTTATGTTCACGATAAACACTATTTTTATCATCGTCAACATTTTTTGTCATTGAAATGGTTACCGCTTCGTCCTCTATTGTATCTAAATTTTTAATCCCATTCAAATATTTCAACATTTCCTTATGATACACGTCCTTGTCAATTTGAGCACGAAAAGCCGCAACCGCCGCACCCTTACTTTCATTCAAACATCTCATTTGAATCGTTGCTTTGTCCGCAATCAAACCCATTATTCCGCCAAGTGCATCGATTTCGCACACCAAATGACCTTTTGCCGTCCCGCCGATTGACGGATTGCACGGACAATGTCCAATATTTTTTTTGTCGAGAGTGATAACGGCGACCTTTTTTTGCGAACTGCAAATTTCAACCTTGTCCCCCAAAACCTTTGCCGCCGCATTCGCCGCTTCGCACCCCGCATGACCTGCACCAATTATTATTACATCATAGAACATCAAGTAAAAGCTACCATAAATTCACCAAAAATTCAATAGAAACAAAAAACCAACCCACCCCCCAAACGCGGGTTTGCATTTATGCGTGTCAACCGTTTTTTTTCAGGCTATATATTGTAAAACGGTGCTTTTCAGGTCAAGTTTCTTAAATGCGAGGCGATAAAATTTTGCGATTAGTGATTGATTCGTAGGAATTTCGAGAGGAAACAATTCTTTGAACTTGTCCATTTTATACCATTGGACTATTAAAGTCCGCAAATTTTTCTCTATACGATCACGAAGAAAACCGGCACTTTGACAAACGTCATAAATAAGATTTTTACAATCCAATGATATATCCGCAGAGTTTTTCAAAGCGGCAACAAGTATTTCACGCAAGAAACTTACGCCGGCATATTCAAAGGGGCAGTCAAAACTTTCAAAAATATCATCAATAAATGTATACATACTCAAATATGGTGACATAAAATTAAATAATTGACAAATATTTTTTTTGAAAAAATTTTTCTGCATATTGACAAGAGATTTATTGCGGAGTAGAATTTCAGTATGAATAAAATGAAAATAATCTTCGCAAGCGTGTTGTGCGGGTTATAATTATTTACATTAGTCAAATAAATCGCTGTGCGTTCCTGTTCTGTGTAATATCATTAAATCATCGTATATTTGCCATATCAATAACCAATTCGGCTTTATATGACATTCATACATATTTGCATATTCACCTTTAAGTGAATGGACATGGTATTTCGGTTCCAATACTTCCTTGTTTGCAATTCGCGTAATTACGTCTTTTAGTATAGACAAATTGTAATTTCGCTTTTCAATAATACGAATGTCTCTTTTGTATGCATTGGTAAAATCAATTTTTAA
>JAIRSY010000015.1 GCA_031255215.1 Christensenellaceae bacterium
GAAATAATAAAATATTGCGAAGAAGAATATGGTGAAGACGAATATGAATTGTATTGCACCGGCAATATAATGGGCGGGGGACAGGCTTATGAAACACTTCAATATATAAAAAGTAACCCCAATATTAAATTAGTGCTTGGCGGTCGGGACGATTTTTATATCGTCGAAAATAACGCATTTCTTTTCGGACCTGTTTCTGACTTATATCCAATATTGAATCAAAATAATATGTGGATTACACAAAAGTCAAAAGATAGATGCGACTCGAGTAATGGCGGGATTGAGACAGCAAAGGAAATTTTTAATAATAATTTGGAAAATCATGCTACAACAGATATTCAGTCAAGTGAAAATGATTACTTTATTGATGCTGCCCATTCAATGCTATTTTTATTAGATAACCTTCTTTTTCAAATTGATGAATCTAGCGATGATTACGATGCAAATAAAAAATTATTTGCTGAAAAATCAAAAATTCCTAACGACATGGAACAAGAAAATAGTTATAGAGAATGTATTAAAGAAATTTCAAAGATAACAACAAATGAATATTATATACCAGAAGCATTGCGAACTAAAATTCAAAATTCAATAGGTTTAGATGTATTTTATAATTTAGTTCTAAAATACAGCAATATCACAAAAGATATATCTCAGTTTTTTGAGAAACAACCTGCAATTAGACCTTTTGAAAAAAATGGGCAAAAATACGTTCTTACTCATTCTGGTTATGTTCCTTTGTCTGTTTCTGCGAATCACCCTATTGCCCCTGCAGATGATGCTTCAATTGGACGCCTGATTCGAGGTACAGTTGTGCATGAGAATATTTTGAACGATAAAACTAATGTTCCTGAACATATAAGTTTTTTTGGTACAATGCCAAAGGTCCTTACAACGTCAGATATCCTTGATGAAGAATATGGAAAAGTATATGCAATTGGCCTTGGTGGCCTTGGTGGAAGTGGTGTTCGTGCATATGATATACAAACTAAATGTGTAATCAATGTGCAACACGACAAAACAAGCGGAGAATTAACTACTACCAAAGAACATTTAGACTTAGAAAAAGGGGAATTAACAAACGAAGCAAAAGCAGAAGCAGAAGCAGAAGCAGCAGAAGAAGCAAAAGTAGAATTAGAAGAAGCAAAAGCAGAAGAAGCAAAAGCAAAAGCAGAATTAGCAAAAGCAGAAGCAGAATTAGAAGACGCAAAAGCAAAAGCAGAAGCAGAATTAGCAAAAGCAAAAGCAGAATTACAACAAGAAAATGAAAATTTACAATCTCAAATTGAAGATTCAACAAACAGACCAATTGATAATAGTATAGCGACACAGGCAGATTATAAAGGGTTATTAATAGATTTAATCTTTAATAATGTTGGTAGGTTTGGTGTTTCGGCGACGGTTACCGCCATTGGAACGATAGGCGGACCGCTTGCGGGTGCTCTCGCCGGCGGTGCCGTTGCCATCGGCGGAACGATTATGGCCATTTCAAATGAATGGAAAAGTTATGAATTAGAATGTGCTAAAAACAAGATTTCCTCAAGCAGGATTGGATTTATGAAGGAGCGTGGGTTAAGTGTTCTTGGGAACGCCTCGCTTACAGGCTTAGGCTATATTGCGAAAGGTGCCGGCGGTGCCATAGGCGGATTTGTCGGCGATGCCATTAAAAATATGCCTGCTATTGTTTCGGGCATTGGCGGTTTCTTAAAAGGTTTTGGACAAGCGAAACGGCGTGGAGTTCAATCTAAATTGGGACAAGTCGGTTTCGGGTTATTGAATGCGTTCGCGGGCGTTCTTGCCTCAAAAGGCGGTGAAAAGGTTGGTGCCGGTTTGGGAACGGCAATTGCACACGGAACAGGAGATCTTACTTATGAGGAAAGACTTCAAGAAATAGAAGCCCAAAAACAAGAAATAGAAGCCCAAGAAGCAGCCAACGCAAAATTACAAGGAGAAATAGAAGCCCAAAAAGCAGCCAACGCAGAATTAGAAGCAGCCAACGCAGAATTAGAAGCAGCCAGAGCAGAATTACCAGGCGCCACATCGGCGGCCAACGCTGCGGACGCCCCGCCGGGTGCAACCGGTGATGAAATTGATAATAGTATAGCGGCACAGGCAAAAGCGAAAGCCGGCGATTGGTTAATGCGAAACGATAAAACAACCTTGGTTTTATCTGCGGAAGATATAATCGCCGCACAAAATGAAATGCACCATAGTCCAGAAGGCGGTTGGAGTAACGCTCAATTTGATAGCACAAGGGGGAAATAATAAACGAAAAGATTTGTTAAGCAATTATCCGTTCGTCACCTTTACGGAATGAAGGGCTTGCTCTTTTGTATCGAAATACCGCAATTCGTTTGTGTTCCTCGGTGCATCTAAACGAATTGCCTGCAAAATGCCGTCTTGATATATCAAGGGTATTTCCGCCATTATGTGCCCGCAAACGACGATTAAACCGTTCCACCTTTTGGTCGGATACGGGGTCGGCCATTTACCGACATAAGGTCCCTCTTTTTTTACAACATCCTTAATGTCATCGCCGATGTATCCCGCATGGGATAAAACATAACCGTCAAATTGCATAATATACGGCAAATCTTCCACATAATCCTTAATCTGTTGAAACAAGACGGCAATTTTTTCAATCTCATAGTCTTTAATTCCGCCGCGATTAACCAAAAAGTCATAATAACAACTTGTCAACGGAGTTAGATACGGATATGCCTCTACGGTTTCGTCATAAATTATTGTGCCGCTTTGAAGTCTTCCGTTTTGTTCTTTCGCGAAATATTTTGCCAAATCAAAATATTTTTGACGCGGTTGTATCTTTTCCAACCGATTATTATCACAATATTCTAAAAAATCCATTATTGTAGCCAACGCCCGGCAGTAACCTCCCATAAACCTTTTAATATTTTCCTTTCCGTCAAGCACATCAAGCCAAACCTGTTCATGGTTACCCATTATGCTTTTAATTTTATGTTTTCTTATATATAAAAAAGTTTCGTAAGGTTTGGACCCCACATCCCCGTCCAAAAAGTCGCCGACCAAAACGATTTGCACATCATCCTTCCCTTTATACTTTTTTACTATCTTCTTTAACTCTTTTATCTTTCCATGAACATCACCGACAAAGACATAATCCACCAAACATAATAACACGCAGGCGGACAAACGCAATTCATTTTTAATAAGGGGACAAAGAAACGACAAAGTTATCCGCCGAAGGTGAGATTATTTAAGAGTGCCTTAATCGCCACGTCCGGATATTTACCGCTTCCGTCCAATCTATCCCTTAATGCCTTTATATTATTATTTCCAAGTTTATTCATAAGCATATTCTTGACCGAATAAATATCGAACAAGTTCCCGCCGGTTATATAGATATTTGGAAAAAGTTTTAACCGAGATACGTCGTCAATTATTTTCGTCACGTTATCCTTGATTATTTTATTTATAAACGCCGACGAAAAATTCCTCTCCCCTATGACATAATTATTAGTAATGCTTCTTTCAACAGAAATTACCGATGCATGAAGAAGTGCCACCGCCTCATCATAATTTACATTTGCATTATCCACCAAGTCTTTGATTACATGAGCGACGCCAAAATTAAGTTTATCCATTTGCGACACTCCGTTGCACTTACAACTGCTTATCGTTGTAGAATAAAACCCACTGCTTATTATACTTACTCCGTCATCCCTTGTCTTCTTCGGTATAAACTTTAACTCTGCACTTGTTGCATTAAGAAGAACCACCTGCGAAAATCCCGCTTGCTTTACCGTGTATATAGGTATTGCCTTGCAAAATTCTTTTTTGGCGGTCATCACGGAAAAAAGCCCGCCTATCCGCCTTGCACGCTTTCCTATTATTTCATCAAATATTTCGTTGCCGCCGTCAAGATTGTAATACACCGTCTTGATCTCTATTATCTCCTCTTCACTAAAATCTTCTTCTATTAACCTTACAAGTTCCTCAATGGTTTTTTCCGTTATGACCTGACTTTCACCTTCAATTCCATATTCTTTGACTTCAATTTCACAAAAGCAATCCGGAACGGAAAGGTATAATAACTCGTCTTTACCCCTATTGCTTAAATTAACCCTTTTCACAATATCGTCCAAGGTCGCCCGCCAACTTTCTTCGTCTATAAATTCAAAGTCCTTAATCCCGCTGTGTTCCTCAATGATTGAATTGTCATAAGTAAAACTTCCGTTTATTCCTTTTCTCACCGTCATGCCGTAAAAATGAGTTTCATCGATATGAATTAAAACCCTGTTTGTCCGGTCATCTCCCTTGAATTTATTTTTCACATTTAGATTATAAGTTGTCCCAAAAGATTCGTCAAATACATATTATGAATTATCATGCAAATCCAAATCATCGGCGGGAAACCAATATCCGGTTCTATCTATATCAATGCCGCAAAGAACGCGGTTCTTCCCATTTTGGCGGCATCACTTTTGATTGACGGAACCATTATTCTTCACGATATCCCCAAAATTACCGACATCGACAATATGCTTCTTATCCTGTCAAGAATGGGCTGCCATATTGCACGAAAAGGTTTGACCTTGAAAATTCATGTGCGGCAGACCCTCGATAACCTCAACGTTTCCGGCGAAATATTTTCAAAATTGCGAGGAAGTATCCTTATATCCGGGGCAATCTTTGCCAAAACGGGTAAACTGTTCTTCCAAAAATCGGGTGGCTGCTCCATCGGTGCACGTCCAATCGACATACATATAAGTTCATTCAAACAAATTCATAAAAAGAACATCTTCCTTGACTTTCCAAGTGTCGGTGCAACCGAAAACCTTATCATCGCATCCGTCATCGGTCATAAAACCCATATAATCCATAATGCCGCAAAAGAACCCGAAGTCGCCGACCTTTGCGATTTTCTTAATGCCTGCGGTGCAAAAATCGACGGAATCGGCACCTCCATATTAACCATACAAGGTGTTAAGACTTTGCACGGCACCGAATATACCCCTATCCCCGACCGTATCACCACCGGCTCCTACATGCTCGCTTTAATTGCCGCGGGCGGAGATATCACCCTTCAAAATGTCGTTCCTGAACATAACGCCAACTTGATCGCAAAATTAAAACTCATAGGTGCCAAGATAAAAATCCACCCGCATAAACCGCCGGTTCATTTGCAAAGAACACAAAATTCCGCACCACGCATTTCCCACTCCGCAATCTCTATCTCTTATAAAAAACTTCTTCATAGAAGACCGCGGCGTATCAATATACACACCGCCCCATATGAAGGTTTTCCGACGGACCTTCAAAGTCAATTCGCCGCCGCCGCGGCAACAATAAACGGCACAACGACAATCACGGAAAACTTATTTGAAAATCGCTTTCATTATGTTACTGAACTTAAAAAGTTAGGGGCAAAAATAATGCAAACCGACGGCAAAACAATTACAATCAAAGGCGTCAAGTCCCTCGCCGCTTCCGTCACCCCAAGTGCATGCCCGGATGAAATTCATACGGTTTGCAGCGGTCTTTCCCTCACCGCAAACGATTTAAGGGGCGGCGTCGCCCTTGTCATTGCCGCTCTTGGGGCAAACGGCACGACAACAATCATAAATGCCGACTATATTTACCGCGGTCACGCCGACATAGTAAAAGACCTCTTCGGCGTTGGTGCCAACATTATTTCAATAAACTAATACGCACTCTCTTTTTTATAAATTACACAAAACTTGGCTATAACATAAAATATGAAACATGTTATTACGGCAATCTTTATCTTGGGCATCATCGCCATAATCGCCTTTGGCATATCAAATATCCAAAACAAACAAAACTCACCAAACACCGAAAGTTTACTTCGAATCCATATAAGAGCGAATAGCAATTCCATAAGCGACCAAGACGTAAAATACAAAGTAAAAGAAAGGGTCGTCGAAACTCTATCCCCGCTTCTAACCAATATCTCAACAAAAAAAGACGCCATAGGAATATTAAGAACCAATATCAAATTGATTGAAAAAACCGCCGACTTGACCCTCCTTGCAAACGGATTTAATTATGTTTGTAAGGCGGAAATCAAAGAGGAAAACTTCCCTACACGCGTTTATGACGGTATAACCGTTCCCGAAGGAATTTATGATGCGTTGATATTAAATTTGGGCTCCGGTGCAGGCGATAATTGGTGGTGTGTAGTTTATCCGCCGCTTTGTTTTATACAAAATGAAAGCCAAAAAGTGACATATCGTTCCATCATCGCGGAATGGTTGTTGGGCGGCGGTTAAAAGACTTCCTTAGAAAGGTCAACGCCTCTTCCAAATGCGTTTATTGACTTTACCCCATCGTGCAATAACTCTTCCGTACTTGTATTGTTCTCTCTTAAAGTATCCATTATTTCAACGTCATATTTCATAAGTCTGTCCAATTCCTTCGTCAATATTATTTGTTCGTTCATGACATCATTGTAATATTTCATTTTTATGTCGTTGTTTGTGAATTTTTTATCCCTGAAAACGAATGATTTTAACAATTTGTTCGTATTTGTTTTGATTCTTTCAAAAAAGTTTTCGTTTGGTTCCTTTTGGGCATTAAAATCTATAAAATTAAAACCTGACATTGATTGAAAGACTATGTTCCTCCCCGAAATATCCAATTTTATATTTGTTTTAAGCAAATTTATAAATGTATCGACCAATTCCGTATAATTATCCGGTCTTGACGAAAGCCGTTCTTCAACACAATTATACCAACAAGGATAATTGCTTGTATCATAGAGGTTCTTTCCCGGTGCCTTTTGAACGATTACAAGGTTACGCCCGCTCCTCTCTCTCTCTCTCTCTCTCTCTCTCTCTCTCTCTCTCTCTCTCTCTCTCTCTCTCTCTCTGCGTCACTTTCAATGAGTGCAGGTTCTGCACGTTCGCCTTTGACGTAACCCAATATCGGTGCAACCTTGTTTCCGTTATCATAAAGAGACGAAACTTCGCTTATTGTTTTTTCATATTCTTCTTGCGGAATTAGAATTTTCCTAAATAAAAGAGAATACAAAACGCCAATATTTTCATTATAAGGGTAAGGCAGGAACTGACTTGTCCCGCCGGCAATGCCATATTTAAAGTTAGTCTCTTTTGCCCAATTCAAAATTGTGATTATCGTCTTAATTTCAAGTCCCCGAAAGCCTTTCATAATCACATTTTTATTGATATTTTTTAATTTAACACTCATTTCCTTTCTATTTTATCAATAAAACCAAAAGAAGTCAAGTAAATCGGCAAAAAACAATAAAGAGTTATCGTCAAACCGCACCAATTTTATCCAATATTTTCGCCGCCACCTCTTCCGGACTTCCCGCACCATCAATATAAATCGCATCTTTTACCATAACAAGCGGACTTATTTTTCTTGTCTTATCCAAAAAGTCCCGTTCTTCAATTTGTTTTTTTACTTCTTCTAACGTTACATTTGAATCTTTTGCGGTCCGCATCAAATCGTTATACCGTCTTTTTGCCCGTAAATCAACATCACAATCCATATAGAATTTATATTGAGCATTTGGGAACGCGACGGAGGTTGTTTCGCGGCCTTCAACAACCAAATCATTATTTTGGGCAAATTGATGTTGAATTTCGTGGACTTTATCCTGAACAAGAACACTTCGCCCGAAAACCGCCACACTGCAACTTATTTCATTATCCCTTATCCTTTCCGTTATGTCTTTTCCATTCAAAAGAATTTTATCCGCCTTGATTTCAATCTTTGCCGAATCCAAAAGTTTCTTGACCTCTTTGTCTTGCCAATTTTTATCCGTAAGAGACGAATTTAGAAGCAAAACCGTAATTGCACGATAGATTGAACCGGTATCCAAATAATGGAAATTCAATTTTTTTGCAAGCAATTTCGCAACGGTCCCTTTGCCCGAGGCAACCGTCCCGTCGATAGCAATAACCATATAA
The DNA here is from genome assembly GCA_031255215.1 of Christensenellaceae bacterium. Classification (GTDB taxonomy): domain Bacteria; phylum Bacillota; class Clostridia; order Christensenellales; family UBA1242; genus RGIG8050. The sequence continues at coordinate 7,938 of JAIRSY010000015.1, forward strand.
CCAAAATAACACAAACTTTTTATAAAAGAAACATTTTTATGCAAAACTATTTACATCGCATAATTGTTCGGTATTGCCATAAAATATAGTTATGAAATATCTGCAAATAGAAACCGATTTGTTCCCCGAGACACTTCCCTATATCAACGATAAATTAAAATCCTGCAAAACCGTAACCGAGCTTGGGATAACCGCCCTTGATTCAATTTCCAATGTAATAATTTCGGCAATGAAAATCAGGTATCTCCACGACAATCTCTTGATAAAAAATTACGACCTTATAAAAATCCTCGCCTCGTTTGATATTGAAAACGATAAATCAATCGCTTTCTCATCAATCAAAATCACACCGATAATCAATCTTGACGGAGTTTATTACTTTGCCATAAAAACGTTAAAAGCACGTTGGCATTCCATTGTAAGTCTTATAAACGACAATGTAAATTTTTTATCATCAAAAACAATTCTTGAAGAGTTTATAACTTTCTTAAATGCCAATTTAAGGTGAAACGCCCTTTTTGCATGGTAAAATTAGGGTGACTTTTGACGAAAGCCACGTTACAATGTCATCATGGATTTGAATATTTACACCGACGGTGCATGCCGGCAAAATGCCCCCACATACAACAACTATGGAGGTTGGGGTGCGGTTTTGCTTTACGGCGAACACAAAAAGGAAATCTCCGGCTTTGCAAAGGATACTACAAACAATATAATGGAATTGACCGCGGTAATAAAAGCGTTAGAAACAATCAAAAAGAATGTCCCCAATGTAACAATCTATACGGACAGCAAATACGTTTGCGACGCGTTCAATAACAATTGGCTCTCTAAATGGCAAAGCAATGGCTGGAAAACTTCTAATAAAAAAGAAGTGGCAAATAGAAGTTTATGGGAACGCCTGCTCTCACTTACACAACAATACAACCCAAAATTTGTTTGGGTAAAAGGTCATGAGGATAATCAATACAATGTTGCCGCCGACAAATTGGCGGTCGAAGAAATAAAGAAAAACATGAAACAATAATGTATTTCATACCCACGACCATTCCAAGGGTTGTGCGGCCGCCGTTTGAGAAAGTGTGTCAACGGCGGCTTGATTTTGCCGGCAAGGTCTAAATTATTTCGCAAATTCAATGGCACGGATTTCTCGAATCACGTTGACTTTTACCTGTCCCGGATATTGAAGAGTTGTTTCAATTTCCTTTGCAATGTCCTTTGCCAAAAATGAAGCGTCTGTGTCGGTGATTTCCGCCGGCTGGACAATTACACGAATTTCGCGGCCGGCAGACATGGCGTAGCACTTTTCAACACCTTTACGTGCCCTTGCAATATTTTCAAGGTCGGTCAACCGTTTCACATAGCGTTCCGAACTTTCACGCCTTGCCCCGGGACGGGAGCTGCTTATGGCGTCGGCAACCTGGACAATTATTGCCTCAATTGAATTAAAGGGAACATCGCCGTGGTGTGCCTCTATACAATGAACCACCGCCTCACTCTCTTTGCATTTTTTTGCAAGCTCAACACCGATGGAGACATGCGTTCCCTCTTTTTCGTGGTCCGACGCTTTCCCTATATCATGAAGAAGTCCGCCGCGGCGGCAAATCTGCTCATTCGCACCAATTTCAACCGCTATTGAACCCGCAATAAGAGAGACCTCCACGGAATGACGAAGAACATTTTGACCGTATGAAGTGCGGAATTTAAGGCGTCCCAAAGTTTTAAGGAGCTCGCTGTTAAGTCCGTTTACGTGGGCGTCATAACTTGCTTTATCCCCTATTTCTTTACATGTTACCTCTAAATCCTTCGTTGTCCTTGAAACAATTTCCTCGATTCTTGCCGGATTAACACGACCGTCCAAGATCATTTTTTCAATCGCAATTCTTGCAATTTCACGACGGTAAGGGTCAAAGGATGAAATGGTTATGACCTCGGGTGTATCATCAATAAGGAGGTCAACACCGGCGGCCGCCTCAATTGCACGGATATTGCGTCCCTCTTTGCCGATAAGACGGCCCTTGGTTTCATCATTGGGAACGGGAATGACGGATACGGATATTTCGTCGCTTACGTCCGTTGAAATTCGCTGGATCGCCGATACTATCACCTCTCTCGCCTTCTTGTCCGCGGTGTCACGTGCTTCATTCTCTATGTTCTTTATCTCCTCAACCGCATCTTTCCTCGCATCCTCTACTAAACTCTCCATTATCTGCTTCTTCGCTTCCGCCTTTGTAAGACCGGATATCTTTTCAAGTTTCGCAACCTGCTCTCTCTTTTTGTCTTCAACCTCTTTCAAAATTTTATCTACTTCGGCCTTTTGTTTTTCAATTTGAAGTTCACGGTTGGATATGATTTCCTCCCGTTTCCCTATCTGTTCCTCTCTCGTTATAACCCTATTTTCAAGACGTTGAAGTTCCGCCCTGTGCGTCTTTGTGTCCTTATCAAATTCATCTTGTTTTAACTTCAAAAGACGGTCCTGCTCATCTCTTTTCCGCCGAAGTTCATTACCGGCGTCCTCCTTATATTGATGTGCTTTTTCCTTCGCTTCAAGAATTGCTTCCTTCTTCGCTGTGGCAACGTCATCCATCGCTTTTTTCGCCATTTCGGCGGCAATAAGTTGGTTCTTCTTCAATGTTTTATTTTGAAACACAACACAGACAACATATCCAATACCAAACCCAACGGCAAGTGCCACAACAATGAGGACAACAGCAAGTGTTGCATTCATTATCGTTCTCTCCTTTAATTTATTTACTTTTTAATTTAAGTATCTTATATGTTACCATAAAATTAAAAACAATGCAATTTGTTTTTTAATGCGATTCCAATCAAAAAGAAAATCATTATTTTGGTATAAAAGATACAAAAACGCTTCCTCCGCACGGAAGTATTAAACCTTCGCTTGTGGGAAGACCTATGTCGTAATATTCAATCTTGTATTTAAGTTGGGACTCCCTCAAACCTTTAATAAAAATGTTTTGAATTGACGGCAAAAAAACACTTGCCGTATAATTATTAAGTAAAATAAAAAGCGGATTGGCGGACAATAACTTAATGCAGTTCAAAATCAATTTATTAAGGTCTGACTCAAGTTTCCAAATTTCGCCTGATGCCCCGCGTCCAAAATTAGGCGGATCAAGTATAATCGCATCATAAAGATTGCCGCGGCGAATCTCCCGCTCAACAAACTTGGAAACGTCATCAACGATATAACGGGCATTGAGACCGTTCAACTCCACGTTCCGTTTGGCAACGTCGGTCATGCCACGGCTTGCATCTACATGAGTAACCTTTGCACCGGCGGACGCGGCGGCAACGGTTGCGGCACCGGTATATGCAAAAAGATTAAGAACCTTCGGCACGGATTGTTTCCGCGTAAGAATGACGGATTGAATTTTATCCCAATTTACCGCTTGTTCAGGAAAAAGACCTGTATGTTTGAAATTCATAGGGGATATTATGAATTTCATATCCTTATAACCGATTTGCCATTCGGCGGGAACGGGCTTCTGCCACTCCCAAAAACCTCCGCCGGTATCACTTCTTCTATACCTTCCGTGAATTTCAATGTTTGAATTTTTAAGTTCCCAAATGCATTGCGGGTCCGGCCGCGACAAAATTATATCGCCCCATCGCTCAATTTTTTCTCCTCCGCCGGAGGCAATCACCTCAAAGTCATGCCAATTCAACGACGGTTTTAACATCCTCTTCCCCCATTTCAAATTTGACCGCAACCGCAAGTGTTTCCTTTTTTATGATTTCGGCATATTTGTTTGCAAGTTCAAAATTGGTTTTAATTATGATTTTGTCGGTTATGTTAAAATGCTGCTCTTGACGTAAAACTTGAACGGAACGGATAAACTCGCGAAGTTTACCTTCTTCTTCAAGTTTTTTGGTTATATGAGTGTCTAAAACAACGGTAATATTTCCCCCGAAAACGGTTTGACCGGATTGAATGACAAAACCGAATTTCGTTTTCAGCTTCCGGACATAAAAACTTTTGTTTTCAATTGTCCCCCTATCAAACTCGTCAACTATCCGTGCGGTCTCCTTTTCGTCAAGACCTTCAAGCTTGGTCTTCAATACTTGAACCTCACCCTTCAAAACCGCTCCGGCCGCCTTGAAATCTACGGCAAGATACGGCGTGTTGAATTTGTTATCGTCGGTTACAAATTCTATGTCCTTCACATTTACTTGTTCCTTTATTATCTCAATAAGTTGAAAATCATTGACGGACGTCTTGGAATCATTCTTTATAAATAACTTTGAAAGCGGCTGCTTAAGTGCAATGTCTTGTTCTGCCCTTAAAGTTAAAGCGAGGGAAATGACCTTCTTGACAATTTCAAATTGATCCTTGATCTTATCGCCTCCACTTCGCTTCATCTCAAATTCATACGGATAATCAAGCAGCATTATTTCCTCCCCTAACAATTCGTTGGCAAAATTGGGAACAATCGGGCAAATCACAACCGCAAGACTTCTCAAGGCAAATCGCAGGCAAAAATACGCGTTTAATTTATCGGTGTCGCTCGCAGACCGCCAAAATCGCCGCCTATTGGCTCGAATGTAAAAATTAGATATATTTTCAATGAAATCATTGGTTAATTCTACAACCCTATGAAGATGAAAATCGGTGTATGCACGACGCGTCTCGGCAATAAATTGATTTGTTATTTCAAGTAAATAAGTGTCAATTAAATTTAACTCATTCGGCTTATAGTTTTCAATCTTCGGCTTATCAATGTCCGCGTATGTCTTATAAAAAACAAACGCATTTTTAATCGCAATAAGTTTCCTCTTCGATTCATCCGCCATCGAATCACCAAACCTCATGTCATAAGACGGATTCGCGGCCGCAAAAGTCCAACGCAGAGCATCAACCCCATGCTTTGCAATCGCATCTTCAACGGATATTTTTTTAAGACCGGTCTTGGAAAACTTCTTGCCGTTTTCATCAAGCATCGTGGAATAACCGACAACTTTCTTGTATGGAACGGAACCGATTAAAACAACGGACATGAAAAGTTGGGCATAGAACCAAAGACGAACCTGCTCCTTCATCTCCGTCACCAAATCTGCACACTTGAAAAGTTCAGGCTCCGACAAGGTCTTCCAATCTTCTGTCGCGGTCGAAAACGGAACAATGCCCGCATCAAGCCAACAATCGCCGACATCGGCAATACGCTTGACCGCCTTGCCGCACCTTTCACACTTTATGTCAAACTTATCAATATACGGTCGGTGTAAATGCGGAAGACCGCACTTGCAATCACTCCTTTGAAGAAGCTCCTTCTTGCTCTCAATAACGTTAAAATGACCGCACGCCGGACATGGATAAAACGGTAACGGCAAACCATAAAACCTTTTTCGGGATATGTTCCAATCACCCATATTTGAAAGCCAATCAAGCATGGACTTCAACATAAAATCAGGCTCCCAATCAACGGACTTTGCCGCCGAAATCAAGTCTTGACGTATTTCATCCGTGGCAATATCCCAACCGCTTACAAGACGAAAAATAACATCGGTCTTACATCGCCAACAAAACGGATAATTATGACTGTGATTATGAGCATAATAATAAGTGTCATTGTCTTTGAGCCTTTCAAAAATAAATTCTTCGCAATTTACCGTGTTAAAACCCTGCAACTCGGGGAAATCGGCACCGAACGATCCGGATTCATCAACGGGAATAATAAACGGGAAGTCATCGTTCTTCATCTTATTAAGTTTAGAAATTAAAAAGAAGTCTTCCGCACCGCAGCCGGGGGCAATATGAACCGCACCGGCACCGTCATTCGCATCAACATCCGCCCAAGGGACAATCTTGTGCGGAAATTGCTGCCTCTGGAACTTCAAAAACGGTTCATAGGATAAACCGACAAGGTCGGTGCCCTTTATCGTTCTCTCAACCCTTATTAAATCATCACGAAGAAGTTTTTCCGCACCCTTGCAAACAATTATAAGATTCTCCTCGCTCCTAACATGACAAACAACATAATCAATTTCGGGATTAACGGCAATTGCAACGTTCGCGGGAAGAGTCCACGGCGTTGTCGTCCAAACCATGATGCGTTCATCACGTCCCGCCAATTTCGCCTTGACAAAAACCGCCTTATGCGTCCGCTCCCTATAACTTCCCGTCATCTCATGTTCACTTAAACTTGTCCCGCACCGCGGACACCACGGCATACATTTATAAGACTGTTTAATCATCTTCTTATCGTTACAAACTTTCAAAAAATGCCAAATGCTTTCAATGTTTTTATCACTGTTTGTTATGTAAGAATTATCCCAATCACCAAGCATGCCAAGAAGTTTCGACTGTGCCGTTTGAATTTCCTTAAAGTGATTGACCGTTTCAATACATTTTTCCGTGAATTTATCAAGTCCGTATTGCACAATCTCTTTCTTTTCATTAAGACCAAGGAGCTTTTCGACTTCGACTTCAACCCACATTCCCTGTGCATCAAAACCATATTGATACATGACATTCTTACCAAATAAAGTATTGACTCGGTTGAACGCATCCTTGATTGTCCTCCCCCAACAATGATGAAGACATACAGGACCATTGGCGGTAATCGGACCGTCGTTAAAAATAAACCTCTCCTTCATTTTGTTCTTTTCAAAGATTTTTTCAAGCAATTCTTTATCTTCCACAAAAACATTTTACCACATCTTATTATTGTAAACAAGCAAAAAC
>JAIRSY010000070.1 GCA_031255215.1 Christensenellaceae bacterium
CCGTGCGGTTGCATTGTCAAAAACAACTTTGAAAGTAACTCCGCAATCTTCACGTACCAAGTCCCCCTCGTAAATCTCTTCCCCGTTCTTATCTTTTAAGCCCGTGTATTGACCCACGGTGGCGGGGGTGACCACCCACGCAAACTCTGTTTCTATGTCGTGCATTAGCGTAACTGTTTCATCGTGTTGAATGGCTTTACGGTAGTAACCGTATACCCAAGCACCATTGTTTATACTTTTCCCCCTGAATTTATATCGCAACATTGTCTATACCCCCTCTTTTGTTTATTTGTGAATAATATGCGTGTAATTTACTATGGTCGCTACTTGACAATAAAATTAAATTTGAAAATCTATTATCAAGTTTATTACCATTAAGGTGATGAACCACTTCGTCATCTTTCAAATATCTGCCAATATTTTGCTCAAAAATATATCGATGCTCCGCAATATACAATTCATTTTTTAATGTTTTTGGGTGGTTTGGTTTATAGAGATATTTATATCCACTTATAATAACATATGGGCGATAATTTACCCTTTCTTCCTTAAATTTTTGTGAGCATTTATACGAACAAGATTTTATCCTAATGCCATCCTTTTTTATTTTTTCAACAATTTTGCCACAAATAGGACATTCAAATAATGCGTGCCTGTAATTCCTATCTTTGTGCCTAACCTGTCCTAAATCTTTTATTTCTCTCATTCCCGCACATCCTCAAATTTCTCTAAATCAACCATTATCGCCGGGCGGACGACATACGCGTAGTTGACGGACCCATTCGAATGCAAAGTCCCGTCATCGTACACATACGACGCGGCGTACGTATTGACCGCCGACGGCGACCGCAACCACGAATTGTAGCCAAATTCTAAATTGCTGAATTTCCTGTCATCGTCGGTCAGTCCCCATTCTCCGCCGTCCCCAACCTCTTTTCTTGACGGTAACCACAATTTATCTCCATAAACTTTATCGTTAGGTAAAACTCCGTCCCCAAAACCAAAGTTAGCCTCTTGTTTTTTGAGCCATTTTCTAATGCTCGATTTCTCGTAATCGTTGCGGTTCTCGTCAAAGATATGTGCCGCGAACGGCTCGGTCATCCACAGTTTAGCCGTCGCCCCGTCAGTCCATACGACAAGCCATTCATGACCGTATAATTTGACTTTGTCGCCTTTTTTCAGGCATGGCTGCTCGACAGCCGGGGCTTTGAACAATTCAACATATTTTTTACCTTTTTCGGTCAAACGGTATTTTTCCATTCCAACTTCTTCATATAACCCGGCTCTTACTCCCTGCTCTAATATCACTTTAATTTTATCTTCACTTGGCATTTTCATTTCCTTTTTCCTCCTTAAAAAACTTTCGATTTTCGTCCAATCTTGCCGGGATAACTAACTCCGCATTACATTTATCACAGCAGTTTTCTCTTTTGTCCGCTAACGGTGAGGGATTGTTTCCGTATTGTTTTCGGTCGCCCCAGCCGTAACATTTTTTGCCACATAGGCAACATTTGTATCCGTGTTCATCGTCTTTTTTCATTTTTTATTTTCTCCTTTACAGCTCCTCCTTTTGCTCTCGACATCTACGTATCGCTTGTTTATTTTTAATTTCGCGGGTTATATACGAGGATATTTATTTTCAATTTTCTTTCTTAATTGATTATCAGTCCTAAGTTGGTTGTAATCTATTGCACCATAATTATAACCTCGCTGTTTGATGCTTCGTTTGGCACAGGCAGCTAAGACATGAGCGAGAGAGGCATAATTTTCATAACCAGAAAACTGGTTATAATATAGATTCAATTCTTGATTGGTCGGTAAATTATACCTTGTTATTAACAAATCAAGTGCTTCTCTATTATTCCACCCAGAGAGAGCAATGAAATAAACCCCGTGGTCGCTATAACGTTTATGAATGTTCATTCTATTACGGGCTTCATCAAGGTCAAACGGGTGATTACAATTTGCTATTTCTTTGTATTCCGGAACTAATACACGTGCCCATTTGTCAAATTCTTCAAGTTCAACAAGCCTGCTTCCTTTGGCAGTTAAATTAAAGCCTGCTTTTTTTATCGCTTTTGTACTGCTAATAAACGCACCCGTTATGAGGCAAATTATAATAATAATTAAAAATGCAGTCATTTTTTCTCCTTACACTTGTGTTATTTGGGGCTGTTCGTCACCTCTACCTCTTTACGTTTTCAATTTTTCCACGGGAAGCACCAGCATATCACCTCGTCCATCTATTTCAAGTTTTGCAGAAAACTCCCTAGTCTTAAAAATATCACAAGTGTTTTTCTCTTCAACTCCACGTATTACGGGAAGCAATTCATTGATGGTTATACCGGAGTATTTCTCGGCTATTCATGTTAAGAAATTGCCTGCGGTGAGCACTACTTCATCTTGTCCTAATATCCTTGTATCACTTCCAAAATGTCGCGGGCGTTCACTCCTGTTACCCAATTTTTTCCTTCCACCATATACCCGTAGTCCATGGGGTGATTGTGCAGACCTTCGTCAATACTGATGATCTCTCCTTGTTCTTCGTGTATTTCCTCGGGAGTTCTCACCCCTCC
>JAIRSY010000024.1 GCA_031255215.1 Christensenellaceae bacterium
ATTTCAATCCACGCCCTCGCGTGCGGAGGGCGACCGCAAATAATGATATAATTGCACGTCTTTTATGTCATTTTTGCTTACTGAACAAGGAAAATCCTTGCACAATGCTCTAAAAATAACATATTTGCCTCAAATATACAATAAATTTGGGTGCGAACCTACCAAAGGTTTTATGTGTGATTATCTTTCGCACCTAAATAATCAAGTCCCCATCAACCGGATTTGTTTTATTTTTGCCAACATGAATAACCTTGTTATCATGATTTATTCCAAGATTGTAAAACCTTAAACTATCTTCCTCTTCCTTAATAATTTGTTTTAATTCATTCTGCAAGGATAAATATTGAGAATAATCAATTTTGCATTCAAATACCGAGTTTTGAACTCTTTGACCGTGAGCAATACACCTTTTGGCAACTCTATGTAATCTCCTTCTTCCTTCTTTGGTTTCCGTAGAAACATCATATGTGACTAATATTAACATAATTTACTCCTTTATTTCCACAAAAAAGTTGGATATTCTTCTAAATCTCCTCTAATTACACGAGACAGAAGTAAGGCTTGCAAATGAGGAACCAAACCCCATTGACACTTTTCTTGTAAAAATGGGTGTGTTATCATTTCTTTCTTCTTATTTTGCCATGCCGACAAGAAACGCTTCTTGGCATCATCATTTATCAAAACTGCTCCACTCTCCGTAAACTTAAAATCTGTTGGCGTAATCTCTCCTCGGTTTATTAAAGATAAAACGAATCTATCGGCAAAACATGAACGCAGTTCTTCCATCAAATCCAAGGCAAGCGACGCCCTCCCCGATTTGTCCCTATGTAAAAAACCTACATACGCGTCAATGCCGACACCCTCCAACGCATTACGACATTCGGCGGCAAGTAAGACATATGCAAATGACAATAATGCGTTCATTGGGTCGGTCGGCGGACGGCGATTCCTATTATCAAACTTAAAAAAGTGTTTATTTTGTAAAATCAGTTCGTCAAATACACGAAAATAACTTTGGGCGGCATTCCCCTCTATCGCTCTTAATAATTCTAAATCTTCACATTTAAGGCATTCCTTCATTGCAACGGTAATTTGGGCGGTCTCCTTTTTAATGGCTTCACAATCTACTCTCATTCCGTAATCACGAGTTGCCCTTTCCAATATCCATTTAGAATTGTGCAATTTCCCAAATATAAAGTTCCGTGCATATAAACAACTTCGCAATTTATCGTCGGAAATTCTATATTGCTCTTTGCGTACAATCACGTTCCCCCTGCTTTCTCCAATTACAGAACCTTGATATTTGCCATTTTCGGTTAAAAATGTAACGGCTATATTTCTCTTAACACATTCGGCAATTAAAGACGGGCTTATCCCTATGTTATAACCAAAATGGACAATGCCTTCTAAATTAAGCAGTGTTACCCGGGATATCAATTCATCTTTCTCTTTCACTATAACATTTTCATTTTCAAGTGATAAATAAGTTTCAGGTTTTGTCACATAAAGAACATTAAGAAGTTTTTTCATTATTTCAACCCCCCTTGTAAATATTCTTTCACTGTAATTGTATTTTTTATTAGTTTTGGCAAACAAATATCTTTGAGAGAACATTCGTTGCAAAATTTACATGACACCGGTTTAGGGGTGTATTCAAACTTCAACAACTTATGCATTTCATTTAATGTTTTCTCTACATTTGCCCGTAAGTCTATCGTAAATTCTATCTCCGTCCTCCTATGCGGTTCCCCATAAAACAAGGCACCCCGTTCAATTTTACAACAAAGCATCTCCTCCAAACACATTGCCTGAACGCATAATTGCATTTTATCCGCCTCAATTGAGGCACCTTTACCGCGTTTATATTCTATTGGAAAAGGTATAAATTTATCTTTGTATTTTTGCAAGTATACGCCGTCGTCATTGCGGCAAAATTGAACAACATCACATTCACCAAACACGCCCAGCCTTTTTGAAACCACCTTTAACGCATTGACCGTTACCACGTCCTTACGTTTTTCCGTAATACAACTATCATGTGCCTTTTTATGCATAATAGAACCATCGGTTGTTCGCCAATTATCAAGCCAAATCTGTTCCAAATTATGCAATGCCCACCGTCTGCGGCAAACAACATAATCCATTATTCCAGAAATACTTAAATACTCTTCTTCCTTATACATCAAATCTTTTCAATCAATTCAACTTCATAACCGTCTATTTTACCAATCTTCGGCAAGTGAATGTCATAATCGCTGAATCTTCTTGCAATCTTGCCTTCATCTTTTCGTTTTGCGGTTATTAGGTCAAACAATTTATAAGACGGTGCGTTGCCAAGTTCATCTTTATGCTTAAACACGTATAATTTACGAACCGCCATTTTCCCACGGGCGGCAGAATGGTCATTTTCAAACATATTTACAATTGCATTCCACAAAAGCTCCAAATCTTCTTCATTAAAACCCGTGACATTCTTTGCCAAATTTGCCGAAACATAACCTTCCGCACGATATAAAGCATAGGGAATAATTGCCTTTCTTCCCATTTCGTTGTTTGACTTCACATCACTGAATTTTTCGTCACTTGTTATCGCCAAACGTGTAATGCTTATGTCATTTATAAATATTGGATCTATACTCCTTGCAAAATTGATTTGTACAGGACCGCGGACGATGCCTGCCGAATTTTCACCGGTCGACATTACCGCACCAAAAGCACGGACGTCAAAATAATTCTTGCACATCCATTCTTGTGCCTTTTTTATATTGTCTTTCGTGACTTTGTCCTTTTTTACTTCACCGTTACCGCATTTTGCATACGCCTTTGTAAACTTTGTATTCAAAGCCTCATCCATTTTAACCAAAATGTTATAACTCCCTTCGCCGCTTTTTACAAGTTCAACATAATTTCGAATTTTTCTCTTCAAACAAACATCGGTTACTATCCCGTAACCTGTTTCTGCATCAATTCTTGGGTGATTGCCCGCATCCGGGTCACCATTTGGGTTGCCGTTTTCTACATCAAAAAAGAAAACGAATTCATACCTATTCTTAATTATTTCTGACATTTTTATTTTTCCTCCTTATTTTCTTGTTTCGTCCATAAAGCGGTTTTTTGTTGATAATAACCGATTATGAATCTCCCTTGACCGTCTAAATCAAGTTGTTTTGGAAATGATTCACCAACCTTTGGGAAAATTTCCTGCAACAATTTCTCATACCGAATGGCCAACCATTTCTTTTTTTCATCATTCCCAAGTTTACTTAAATGATTTTGATAACCGACAAGTAATATCGGGAACACCGCGGCGGGTGTCCCGCACGCCGATGCAAAGTATCTGTCCTTTATCGTTGTATTCATATCCTTGCCAATTGCATCTTGCTGTGCCATTTCCAATATCGCAAATATCCTGCCGATACCATAAGCAACGCTGTCACTGCCCTTGTGTAACTCCACTTTTATTTCCTCCTTTGTATTATTTTTTCTATCCTTACGAACGATATATGCCTTGATAAACGAAATTCGTTTATTTGTAAGATAATCACTTGCCGACACATCCGTTTTTACCCTCATCAATATTTCGGCATACATACCGTTAGGATATGGATAGCAGTTTACAATAGATTCGCTAAGTGCACCAGCGAAACTTGGGTTGACATTGTCTCCGCGTTTTTTTGTAATAACCGATGAAACGGTTGAATCTAATATCTGCCAAATAGGAATCTGCTTGAATTTGCCATTTGAATCCAACAACATCATATCCTTGTAATGTTGTAAGACATTGTCTTTGAACTTTCCAAAAGTTGTCTTGTAATACCTGCGAACCGAAATCCTTGCGGCATTCGGCGAAAGTATCAATATATGAAACCTTGTGTTGCTATCGGTTTCAAATTCATCTGGCTTTTCCCCCGCTTTAATTTGCCGCAAAGTTGACAAAACTTTACTTTCAACCTCCGCTTCATCACTTTCTGCCTTTGTTATGCCCAATAAATCCCAAACCTCATCTAAATAATTTTCACCGTCGCATTCCGCCCAAAAAACGCATGTATCTTTGCCAAATTGAGTTTTATTCCTTGAATCTTTTCGTAAGAAATAGTTTAATGCCGCCGCATACTTCTTCATTACCGTTTCGCTTACGGACGCATTGTAACTTGCACTTTTATTGTATGACTGCTGTGCAGAATCACCCGACGAAACCAAATAACTTCCCGCTCCAAAACCTAAATTTATGGTTTTATGGTTTCTGGCAATAACGGTATCTCTTTGCCCTGAAACCGCACATTGACCCTTCATTTCCTCTTCAAGACTTTTTGAGATTGAATTCAAGATGGTTTCATTAACCCAAGTCTTTCCCGTAACGTCCTCTATGCAAAAAGCAAACAAGCCTTTTAATTCTTTATAAATCTTATCCTTGGTTTTATTATCGACTCCAAGTTTTAATAATTCATTGAAAACGTTATCGCCGGGTTCCCATTTTGAAATAAAATTCCATAAACTTGAAGCAATAACATTGCCTTCAATATCCTTCAAAAATTCATTTTTCGTTTTGAAAACCTCAAATTTCTTCTTATCCTTTCCGCCAATCGCTTCCTTATAACATTTATTTTCTTTGTCCCATTCAAGACCTAACGCATAGGCAATTGTATCATAAAGAAACCACCCCTCAACTCCGTTTTTCTTTGCATTTTCGGGCAATTTTTCCTTTTTATCACAGGTTGTATTGTCTATTATTTCTTTTAACCCGCCGTCATTATTTATCACAACAAAATAACTTATTTTTTCAAAAACAAAACCATCTCTCGCAATTTCCGCATCTTCATCCTTTGCAATCCTGTCATAAGCATCACATAAAGCATTTAATATCCCGCCTTGCGGCCGAATATCTTCATTACGCTTTGCCTCATTTGTCAACATTATTGATGTCCTCCTTGCTTGTAACATTCGGCAACATCAATAACGCCGTCCCTCATTTTTGCCCTGTAAAATATTGGGTCACCCGCATTTAATGCCTTTCCGTTTTTGTCTTTCTTGAAATCAATATCGTAAAGCATATACCCAAAATCTATGTCACCTTTCAATGGACTCTCAATCTTATCATCATCTTTAATCAACTTAAAATTTGCCGAAAAATTACGCATACCAAATACCGGTTGCTTATAACACTGTCCATTTTCCGCCCGTCTTAAAACCATATTATAATGTTTTTTGAAATCAAAAGCATCATCACCGACGCCGGAAGATTCAAAATGTGCCTCTATTATATAATCCGGATTTTTAAGAAACATCATCCTTCTTTGCGAAATTTCATTATTCTCTCTCGTATAAATGGTTAAGTTATCTAAAATTTCGTCCGCCGCACCGTCCAAATCGTTTGGCGGTCTCTTCGACTTTGACTTTACTTCATTTATCATAATGTTTCCAAATTCGGCAGGAATCACCGACATTACGGTGATTTTGTCAATTACCCACCTGATGGACGGCTTCCAATATATACTTTCTATTATCCCACGGGCGGCGGAGGGGGTAATTACATCATAACTCACCCTTTCCGATTTCATCTCCGGTCGGGTAAAACAAGCATATTCTCCCCATACCCGTAACTTTATCCCAAACCCCATTCGCTTTACCTCTCTCTCTCAAATTATATAGTTACCCAAAGGACCGCCATCCCCCGACAAATTCAGTCCTATTTTAGGGGAATATAAATCCAAATCAATCAACTTCAATAGTTTACCATCTTCCGTAACTTTGTCAATACAATGATTTTCAAGCAATGCCTCATACTCACATTTATATACCGACACCATATACCCGCCCAATTTCCTCAATAATTCCTTCGCTTTTAATTTATTGTTTTGCAGTTCGTTTAACAATTTATTGCTCTCTTCATCTTTCGCAATTATTATCTCATATTTCTTCTCCGAATCTATATAACAAAACCTCTTATCACATTCTGCAAAATCAAATTTAAGTAATGGCATTTTTTTGCCGTCGGTGGCAAATTGAAATAAACGAAGAATGTCTTTTTTATCGGTTTCTTTGTCCCTATAACCAAGCAATTTTTCAAAGTAATTTTGTATGTTTTCTAATTCAAATATATCTTTATTGCCGTTTTGTGATTCCTGGCAAATTGTCCTTGATATACTTTTATAAATTGGTATATCACCTGCCGTCGGGTCCTTGTGAGATTCAAATATATAAACCTTGCCATCGCGTTTTGTCCCTTCTCGGTTGCAGCGTCCTCCCGCCTGCACAATCGAATCAATACCCGCAAGACTTCTATAAACAAGGTCAAAGTCTAAATCGACACCGCATTCAATAAGTTGCGTCGATACAACAACACAAGATTTATTGTTCGCCAAGTCATCTCTAATCTTCGTTAAAATTTCCTTTCTGTGGTTCGGGGTCATAAGGGTGCTTAAATGGTATTTATTTTGAACGTTTATTTTATCAAACAGTATTTTTGCATGCCTGCGGGAATTGACAACAATTAAACTGCTTCTGTCACCTTTAATTAAATGACACAATTCATCATCGGTTTTATTGCCGATAAATTCGGCAGAGACCCGCTTTAATTCTTTGTAATCTTGTTCAAAATTATCATTTATTTCCCTAATAATCGTATCACCATGCATATATGGTTTATAATCTGGGCAAGTCGCACTCATCAACAATACCGAACAATTAAAGTTCCTAACCAATATATCCGCCGCTTTTAAGCAAGGTTTCAAATATTGAATCGGTAACATTTGTGCCTCATCAAATATAATTACACTATTTGAAATATTATGCAGTTTCCTCGCCTTGCCACGTTTATTTGAAAATAAAGATTCGAAAAATTGAACATTGGTGGTCAATATTATCGGTAAATCCCAATTTTCTGTCGCTAAATATTGCGGCGTGTCTTCATTCGTGTCCGTTTCAAATATCGCATTTGAATGATGCTCTAAAACATTTTCTTCACCAAAGATATCCTTGAAAACTTTCGCCGTCTGCTCTATGATTGCCGTATAGGGAATGACATAAATAATGCGTCTCTGTCTATTTTTGATTGCATGTTTAAGTGCAAAAATCATCGAAGAAAGAGTTTTTCCTCCCCCGGTCGGAACCGTCAATGAAAAAATGCCCCTGCCATTATCCGCAATCTTTTCGCACCGTCCACGTATTTGGTTGCGTTTCGCATTTACCTTCGTATCATTATTAAAATGTGTAAATCTCTTGTTCAGCTTCTCTAATAATTCATCAAAACATACCGCCTTGAAATTGCGTGCTTTGCCCATATAAAACATCTCGGTCGCCAAAGAATCTGCGTCGCACAAGGCGGAAAACAACATCCTCGCCATAAATGACAAGGCAAAGGATTTTTCATCGGTGCATCGATATTTATCAAGATATTGTTTGACATCACACAATAAATCGGTGTTTATATCGTCCGCCAATTCATTTTTATAAGCATCATAGTCCTCCGTGCTTCGTTTCAATTTTGCCGTAAGGGTCGGCATCGCTTCATTATCCGCTTCCGTCCCAAAATCAGGCAATCCCGAATGATGACTCGCAATTGCATACGCTATCATTTGCCTTGTCAAAACATCACGTGAACCGGATAATAATCGAAAAACCTCCTTCGCCCCACAAATTGAATGTTCTATTTGAATCTTCTTTCCATTTAATCGTTCCTGAAAAGATTTTTGATACTTGCCAATATCATGTAATAAGCCCGTCATCGTCCCCAATTTTTCAGCACCAAAATCAATACAAAACTCGCCGCATAATCCCGCCGTCTTTCTTAAATGTTCCGCCAACGGTTCGGGCTTCCCATCGCCGTTTGCACTATGGGCAAAATAAACCGCCGGCTCTTTTAATTTGTTATTTCCTTCCATAATATAACCGCACCCAAATGTCCACTATCTTCCGCTACTGCCAAAACCATTTTCCCCGCGAAAAGTCTTATCTAATTCCTCCGCTAATTCAAAGGTCGTATGAAGAAGCGGACGCAGTATAAGCTGTGCGATCCTGTCATTGACCGCCGGTAATTCCGCCGCCGGAGAGGTTTCCGCCGTAATCACGGAAAAAATTTCGCCCGTAAAGTCGGCATCAATTATGCCATGCTGCATTGAAAAGCCAAGTTTTGAAAATGAACTTCTTGGCACAACCTCAAAAAAATAACCCTTTGGAGGCATAACGCCAACACCAAAAAAGCAGCGATACTTGGTCCCGTTTTCCGCAGGTATTTTCTCTATTCTATTTACAAACAAATCATAACCGCTATCATTATCGTGTGCTTGGAGAGGCACCTTCGCCGTTTTACCAAACAATTTTACCTTTGTTTTTCCAATATTCACCCTTCAATACTAACAGCATTAAAATACCCTGTCAAGTAACTAATTCCCCTCGCCGCTCCGCCGCTCCCGCCCTCGCCGACCCTCGCCGCTCCGCGGCTGCACTTCGTGCATAAGGATACGCTGTCGCTAAAATAGAACCCCCGCACTCCGCCGCTTTGCGGCTCCGTAAAGGTAAACGCTTTGCGTAATATATTGCTGCGCTCGACTTCGTTCGCTTACGCTCACCCTAATTTTGCTTACGCAAAATAGATAACTGCGTCGCTTACGCTCCTTGTTATTGTCTCGCTTCGCAAAAGATTTTCGTTCACTCCGCTTTCGCTCCGTTCTCTCACTACCGTTTTCGCTTACGCTCCAACGGGACTTAATAAGGTAAGTGAAACTTGGTTAATGTAAGCGAAGGGTTTTTATTCGCATCAAAGAAGGTATAAAAAGAAGTTG
>JAIRSY010000060.1 GCA_031255215.1 Christensenellaceae bacterium
GCTTGCTCTATATACGAAAAAAAATTGTTACGAAAATTCGTCGCGTTCACAGTGGTCATAATTCCCTCCCCTTTATATATTATATGTCCATTATAACGGACATACATACATTTGTCAACAGTTTAATTCAGTGCTTTTTACCGATAAATCCCCTCCATTATAATATCTGTACCGGATCCGCTTTTTGCTTTTATACTTTATGTAGTCCAATTGCGAGTTCGCAACCAAGGAATGTTTGTTATGCCTGGTTTGTTGACGTTATACATATACCACGCTCAATATGTCCGTAACCAAACAAGATATAATCAATATTTGGGGTGATTTTTACACGACATATTAATCCAATTTTGACCCAAAAAAAGCCAAATTACACGCAATTCCCAATTCCACACCACAAGATGTTGACTATTTTAATATACTAATATACAATAACCTTACACGGCACGGTTGCTAAGTGGAAAAGCGTTGGTCTGCAAAACCGATATTGCGACAGTTCGATTCTGTCCCGTGCCTCCAATTCATAAACAACGGTGAAAAATTAAAATGTATAATTTCAATTTATAAAGTCATAATTTCATCTAACACCGTAAAGTAAAACCGCAATGACTTTTGTCGCCGCATGACCGCCCGCAAAAAAAACATTCAAATAAGGAGGGAGTATGAAGATAGAAGATTTTAAGATTTCACCGCTTTCAAAATTTAATAATGAATGGGCGTTGTTAACCGCCGGCACAAAAGATAAGTTTAACACCATGACGGTAAGTTGGGGCGGAATGGGAACGCTTTGGAAAAAGCCTGTCGTAACCGTTTATGTTAAACCCATTCGTTATACTTACGAATTTATGGAAAATAATGACTATTTTACATTGAGTTTTTACGATGCAAAATATAAAAAAGACTTGGGTGTGCTTGGCGGTAAATCCGGACGGGATTGTGATAAGGTCGCTTTGACGAATTTAACACCAAAATTTATTGAAAATTGGGTTTCATTTGAACAAGCAAATACAACGATAGTTTGCAAAAAAATCTATTTTCAAGACTTAAATAAATCACAACTTCCAAATACAGTAATCGAAAATTGGTATAAAAATGAACCTGTTCACAGAATGTATATCGGCGAAGTTGCTGCCATTTATTCGGAAAAAGAAAAGTAATAACAATCTTGTGCGAACACCAGCAATAAACTTTATTTTTTAGATATTACCCCACGAACACCGCCGCGTGGTTTTTTGGTATCATTTTCATATCGCGGAATCAAATGAACGTGCAAATGCATGATCTCTTGCCCCGCCGCCTTGCCGCAATTCATACCTATGTTGTATGCAATGGGGGCATACTTGTCATCAACAATTGATTTGACCTCATCAATAAGATCCAATATTGCACCCTTCTCTTCTTTGGTTGCGGCAAAAAAGTCTTTGCGGTGTTCTTTTGTAATTATAAGTGTATGACCTTTTGTTACGGGGAAAATATCGAAGACGGCAAAAGCCAAATCATTTTCCGCGATGATTTTCATATTTTTATAATCACAAAAAATACATTTGTTTTCCACATTTTGATAATATCCCTTTTTATTATTTTGTCAACAATAAAAAACAAACCGATACGGTAACGTTATACCGATTGCATCAAAAACCTCTTGCCAATAATTCAATTAAACAATACCTTATATGAAATGATAAAACTTTTTGCAAAATATTTTCTTTGTTACTTGGCATTTGTCTTCATTTTATTTATCATAATGTTTTGTAAAATATTTTATGTCGGTTCAACTTCAATGTCGGGCAAATACAATAAAGGAACACTCGTTTTTGTCAATGCTTTTCCACAAAAGATTTATGAAAACGATGTAATAACTTTCGAATATAAAAATAATATAATTACGCATTTTGTGGCAAAAATTGAAGACGGATACATAATAACAAAATCAAGGTCGGGCGTTATTGATGATATGAAAATAACGAAAGAAAATATAATCGGCAAGGTCGTCTTTGGACTTCCCAATGAAATCGTTATCGCCTTGTTGATTGTATTGGGAACGGCGGCGAACACGATAATCATTTTATTCTTTTGGAAAGAATTTGTCACTAAACCAATAATACAAGCAAATAACAACCCTATCAATATTATTTAACGTCCGCAAGTAACATCTCTTTGAGAGTTTCAATGTCCTTCGTAATGACTATTTGTGCCCCGTTTTGCACCGCCGCGTTGTTGTCCCTGCCCGCAAAAAAATTATATGCGTGAAGAAACTCCTGCCCCGCACCGCCGAATTCTTCCACTATTATTATCTTCTTCTTCGAAAAAAATGAAAAAATTAACTCGCTGAATGTTCCCCAACTTCCGCCCAACGCAATCACTATATCACTGTAATCCGTCATGTCCATTGACCGCCGCAAGTAACACTCACTCTCCGTCTTGAAATATTTTTCCGCAAAAACCAAGTCCGTTGTGCCGTCCGTCGGAAATTTGTAAATGTTTATGTGGTCCTCTATGGTTGTCGCCGGTGTATAACCAATTACACTTCCCCCCGATGTTACGGCTCCGCGGCCGACAAAATAAGGATAACCTCCGCACGCTCCCGTCAAAATCTCAAAACCGTTCTTCGCTAAAAAAATACCAAGCCCCTCGCATGTCTCTATCTCCTTCGAAGAATAACTCCTGTTGTTTGTCCCCCCGTAAACCGTTATCTTCATGTCTCAATATCCCTCCTTTAATCCAATTGTCTTTATAAAAGTTAAATCTCCATCCGCCTTCGTGTCCTTGATATAATAACCTTTTCGTATAAATTGATAGTGCACGCCGTCCCGTATCTCAATCCCACCGTCGTATAAACATTCCCCAATGCCGCGTATCTTCGCCCTCTTCGCACTTTTCACCATGACATATTGTATGACGCCCGCCGCCTTTTCGTCCGTGATTTCACAATTTGGAAACTCTTTAAGCCTTATCTTTGGTCCGCCGAATAACTGCACAACGTTGTCCCTCGTTAATCGTTTATACTTTGAAGGTGGGTCCGCCGAATAATCACTCCCGTCTATGAAAATCTCCCCGAAGTTTGCAACACTTAACTTGATCACGTTCTCTACAACCGATATCTTTTCCGCAATGGGAAGTAAATGCCGCCGAATGTAATACTCAAACTGCTCCGCCGGTATCACCATGTTGCTCTTCGATACACCTATGCTCTCGACAAATTCCATTATCGCCGACGCCGGTATCCCTCGCCGCCGCATCCCGCATATCGTCGGCATCCTTGGATCGTCCCAACCATCAACTTCCCCACTATCCACCTGCTCCTTCAAATATCTCTTCGAAAGTTTTACGCCCGCTATGTTTAACCGCGAAAATTCATACTGCCGCGGTAAAATGGCCGGAAGCCCCGCAAAACATCCACGGCAATTCTCTATATACCAATTGTAAAGAGGCCGATGGTCCTCGAACTCTAAACTGCATAACGAATGACTTACCCCCTCCAAATAATCACTTAATGGATGTGCAAAGTCATAAAGCGGGTATATAACCCATTCATCCCCCGTTCGAAAATGCCTCACACGGCTTATCTTATACATTATCGGATCCCGCATGTTCATGTTTGGACTCCCCATGTCTATCTTCGCCCTCAATACCTTCGACCCGTCCTCATACTTCCCCGCCCTCATCTCCTCAAAAAGTCTAAGGTTCTCCTCCGCCCCTCGCCCCCTATACTTACTCTCCGTCCCTCGCCGCCCTAACTCCCCTCGCATCTTCCCTATCTCCTCCGCACTTGAATCATCTACATATGCAAGCCCCTTCCCTATTAAATAAACCGCAAATTTATAAAGCCGCCCGTAATAATCACTCGCGAAAAATAACTTGTCATACTTAATCCCTAACCATTCAAGATCCCGCTTTATACTCTCTACATATACTTCATTCTCTTTCGCAGGATTCGTGTCGTCAAACCGCAAATTCACCGTCCCGTTATACCTCTCCCTCATTCTAAAAGATATGCCAAAAGCCTTCGCATGCCCAATGTGTATGTATCCGTTCGGTTCAGGCGGATACCGCAAAACTATCCTCTGCCCGGCCTCATAATCCCTCTTAACCGCTTCCTCTATAAAATCCACCCTCTTCCTCCTTATATATTCTCCGCCCCCAACTCACACAAACCCGACCCCCAAACAATAACCGCAAACCCCACTCTTTCCTACGCAAAGCGTCACCTTTACGGAGCCGCAACGCGGCGGAGTGCGGGTGTTCTATTTGAGCGACAGCGTATCCGTTTCGCAAAGTGAGCAATAACAAGGAGCGTAAGCGACGAAGTTATCTATTTTGCGTAAGCAAAATTAGGGTGAGCGTAAGCGAACGAAAGTCGAGCACAACAATCACCGTTTCGCAAGCCGAACGCCGCACCTACTTCCCCTACGCAAAGCACCTCCCCTTTTTAATTATAACCCCCTTACCGCCACCTTT
>JAIRSY010000048.1 GCA_031255215.1 Christensenellaceae bacterium
ATACCCGCCATTTCACGCGTTCTTTGCTTCAAAGACAAGGAGAACAAAAAATTTTGGACGGGAGTTTACCCGAATGTAAATGACCGTCCAAAATTTTGAAGTTCAACGCAGTATTTGAACGCAAAGAACGCGTGAAATTATTCGCGCATAAAATCCCTTAGCCTACGCTGCCTGTTCGGATTCTTCAATTTCTTTATCGCTTTCGCCTCGATTTGCCTTATTCTTTCCCTGGTTACCGCAAATTCACGTCCAACCTCTTCAAGGGTCCTGCATCTTCCGTCTTCAAGTCCGTATCTTAAACGCACTACTTTTTGTTCCCGAGGAGTCAACGTTGAAATCACCGTTAATAATTGAATTTTCAGCATTTTTTTGTAGGCGTCTTCCTCTGGCTTGATTATTGAAATGTCCGCTATCGTGTCAATCATTGTTCCGTCACCTTCATCTCCCAACGGCGAGTCCATGCTCGTCGTGTCCTGACTTACTCGCTTTATCTCTAAAATCTTCCCCTCGGTCATCTCCATCTTCTCCGCTATCTCCGCAATTGTCGGCTCTCTCATAAGTTCTTGTTGAAGCACCTTGGTCGTTTTTATAAGTCGGTTAATGGTTTCCACCATATGAACGGGAAGTCTGACCGTCCGTGCCTGGTCCGCCATTGCCCTTGTTATTGATTGTCTTATCCACCATGTCGCATATGTTGAAAAACGAAAGCCCTTTTTATAATCAAATTTTTCCACCGCCTTCATCAATCCAATGTTTCCCTCCTGTATAAGGTCATTAAATTTGAGAGGCGTTCGGTCAACGTATCTTTTCGCAATATGGACGACAAGGCGTAAGTTTGATTGGTTTAACTCCTTCGCCGCCTCTTTGTCCCCCATATCCATTCTTTTCGCTATCGCTATCTCTTGCTCACCCGTAAGAAGCGGATACTTCCCAATATCCCGTAAATAGATTTTAATCGGATCATCTATTGATGCGTTTGACATAATCTTCTCTATGTCATTGATTTGCATCTTTTCTTCTTCATTGACCTGCTTGATTATAATTTTAGATTCTTTCAACGCCGTCTTCGCCATTTCTACATCCACGGCGGTCGCCCCATTCTCAATAAAGGCAACCATCAAGTTATCCTCGTTAATGTCCCTTCTTCTTCCCAAATCAAAAAAACGTTTCAAAATTTCATTAAGTTCGGGCTTTGAAAAATCCAACACAGGGCATTTCCTTTCGGACTCATTTTCCACGACAATATCGGCACCGATTTCTTGACTCCCATTTTCGGCACCCGCACCTAAATCTTTTTCGGTTACCTTGGCGGTAACTTCATCTTTCTTTGTGTCACTTTCGGCATTTTCTTGCTCAACGTTCTTATCCTCATTAACAACTTCGTTTTTGCTTTTCAAAGAAGAAACCCGTGCCGGCTTAATTTTACCGCCGTCACCTTCTCGCTTAACCTTATCCTTGTCAAGACTTTTCCCTTTGCCCTTATCCGCCTTCTTTTCCTGATTCTTTTTTTGTTCTTTATCTATATTCTTTTTTTGTTCTTTATCTGTATTCTTTTTTTGCTCTTTGTCTACATTCTTTTTTTGTTCTTTGTCCACATTCTTTTTTTGCTCTTTATCCGTATCTTTTTTTTGAAGACTTTTGCCCGGTTTGGCGACTTTCTTAACAAGGACCTTCTTTTCAACTTTATTCTTTTTGCCATTTGCAACAACGCCCTCTTTGCCCTTAACTACAAGGTCCTTGGAATTGACCGAGGCAACATTGACCGCGTTCGCAGGAACTTTTTTTCCCTTTTTTATGACTGCATTTTTCTTTTCCATCATTATTTTATATCCTTTTTTTTCTTTTTAAGTTTATTTATTTTTTGAATATCATTTTCCGCGATTGCGGCTTTAATCTCCCTGTCAATTACCGCCTTTTTTAATGTCAGGACACAATCCTGCCACTGCTTATACTGCTCATCTTCATTCCCCAAAAATTGGTATTCAATAACCGGACGCAGCAAGCATATATCATCTTCATTAAAAAAGTTATATATCGCCCCTAAATTTCCTCCGCCCTTGAACAATTCAAATACTTTATTGAACAAATCTTCTTCAAATATAATCCCTTCGCAAAAATGCCCGCCCGCCTTCATTTGTCCATCAACAAACAATGCATAATCCTTTTTGTGGGCGATTGAAGCAATGACAAACAATTCCGCCTTTTGGTTGGCGGTCGTTATCTTGTGTTTGTTATGTTCATAAACACCACTATATATAGTATCTTTAAGGTCGTCCTCGGTCTTCCTATTAAGATTCTTCATGGAATTTCGAATTGCATCCGCGGTCGTCCCACCAAATTTCGCAACATTGGGAAGGTAGATTTCCCTCTCCGCATCTATCTCTATCCTTGACAAAATATCAATCGCCCCTTTGACAAATTTGGTCTTTCCGTCATTGTTTTTCAAATTGCATTCCCTCGCCAAACAATTAAGTTCAAACTCAATGTGGTTCTTGCCGTTCTGTATCTCCTGCCTCAACTTATCCGCCCCAAACTTTTGCAAATATTCGTCCGGGTCAAGGTTATCCCTCAATGTTATTACCTTTATATTAAGTTTCTCCTCCAACAAAATTGGAATCGCACGCAAACTCGCCTTTTGACCTGCCGCATCTCCGTCAAGTAATAAAACAACGTTATCCGCAAATCTCTTGAAAAGTTTTGCGTGTTTTTCCGTAATCGCCGTCCCTAAAAATGCAACAGTGTTGCAAAACCCGTGCTTAATCATCGAAATTTCATCAAGGTTTCCCTCAACTACTATAATATTATCGTATCGCGCGCTCTTCGTCTTCTCCTTCATTACATCTATGCCGTAAAGTGTTCCGCCCTTGTCAAAAACAAGGCTATCCGCCGTATTTTTGTATTTGGCAATCTCTTTGTCATTCGACATAGTCCGCCCCGAAAAACCTATGCAGTTTCCGTATATGTCCGTTATGGCAAACGTTATCCGCTCAAATTGAGCATCATAAATCTTGCCCCTCTCGTTCTGCCCCACTATTTTCGCGTCCAACATGTCCTCTTCACTAAACCCTTGAACCTTTAATTCTTTAATTACCCCGTCCCAAGAACTTGAATATCCAATATGAAATAACCTAATAAGCTCATCGGTCACGCCTCGCTCCTTCAAGTATTTAATCGCGTCGTCTCTCCCCTTCGCAATCTTCATCTTTCCCATATCTTGTGGCTGTTCCATTGTGATACCTACTAAATTCTTGCAATAATAATCTCGCGCCGCATCCAACGCACTCAATATCCGCTCCCGCCTCTGTGCCTTCAATTCATATTCTTTGTCAAAAGCACTTTTCGGCATGGGAATGTTTGCCCTCCGTGCCAAAAATTCTACCGCCTCAGGAAAGTTCAAATTCTCCATCTTCATAATAAGTGTAAAAATGTTCCCGCCCGTGTTGCAGCCAAAACAATAAAACGCCTGATTTTGATTATTTATTGCAAAACTTGCGGTTTTTTCACTGTGATAAGGACAACGACACCAAAAATTATGACCTTTTTGTTTCAACGCCAAATAGTTTTTCGCCACGTCCACTATGTTGTTCGCTTCCCGCACCGTCTCAATAAAACCTTTATCAAAACTCATTATACAAATATATACGGCTCAAATGTCAAAAGTCCTAAAAATCCGTTGACAAAAAATCGGCTTCTTAATACAATTACCGCGGAGTATCACAATTTTACACCCACACCATTGACTTGCACAAAAATGCGGTTACTTCAAAATCACACAAACCGCAACCGCACTCTCCTTCGTGTGTGCAATCGACAAATGTGCGTCCTTATCGTTCTTGTAATACGGTGCACCAAACCGGTCATGACCAATCTCAACCTTTTTCAATTTATTTAACTGCACCCCCGTCCCAATCGCCTTAAAATAAGCCTCCTTCGCACAAAATATCCCCGCAATGGTGTCCGCCGCGAAGTTCTTCGCCTCAATGTATTCCAATTCGCCCGAAGAATAAATCTTTTCCGCGTTATCAAGCTGTTCAAACCTGCTGACTTCTTCTATGTCAATCCCTATACTTAACATCTATCACCCCTCATTATGATCGCCGTTATTGTCAACGGTTTCCTTGTCGGTCACTCCGCCCTCAATTATCTCGTTATCATTATTTCCTGCATTTTCAAAGTTATTTCCTGCATTTTCAAAGTTCGAAAAGACCACCCCGTCGACAACTCTCGTGTTCGCATCAATCTTTTGTGCCTCTCTCGCCGGGTCAACGTCCGCCTGCTTGACCACAATGTCGTCATCGTCTCTCAAAAATGCCAAAGAATCAACCTCCGCTTTCTCAATCTCTTTCTGCTCCCTCTTTAATTCCTCCAATTTATCAACGGATATATTATTCTTCTTCGCCGTCTCCCTCATCTGCAAGTTTTCCCTTAAAACATCGCTGAATTTCTGCGGCTTTGCCCGCTCATTCACTAAATCTGCCTCCAAAATAGGTCTTTCCGAAAACGGTAAATCCTCTTTCTTCTCAACATAAGTCCCCTCCCGCTTCTGCTTCGCTATTTCTATCTTTTTCTTTGCACCCTTTATGCCCGCAAATAAAGACCCTAAAAATGTAATCTTCTTCTCCTCAACGTATGCCGTCGGGTCTTTCTCTTTCATTATCCTTACCCGTTCCTCCTGCACCCTTAATTCATTCTTATACCTTATATATTGCGGCACAAGATACAACCCACTCCCTCCAAGGACAAGCAGAAGCCCCATGACGAAAAATATTATCCAACTGTCTGCACCGCTCCTTATCTCCGTAAAAACTTCCCCGATATTGTCAATTATAAAGGAAGAATAAACGCCCGGCTCAATATTGTTGAAAACTTTTACTAAATATGCCTCCTTGTCCTTTAATTGTCCCGATGGAAATTCAACCCGCAAATTTCCATTGAATAATTGATATGAAAACCTTTCAACCGCAACACCGTCTATCGTCTCCACCTTTACGTTTAACCCACCTTCATGCCCCGTATTTATAAGCGGGTTGATGATGTCTTCGCCGCTTATATTCCCCGCTTCAAATCCGTCTATATACCCAATTACATCTAAATTTTTTACCGTTGCACCACTATCAAATTCCATCTCTAAATTCAAAGGATTATAAGTCCCGCCCTCAAAGTTTTTAATCCCATCCGCACCGCTGCTCTTAACTTTGAAATATGTATAATCACTTGTATAAACAATTAAAAATCTATAATATCCGCACGAAATCGAATAATACCCACACGCGGCACTTTGCCGCAAATACCAATTCGCCGACTTCTTATCAACCGCCACTTCATCTATTCCAAAGTCTAAATCACCGCTCAAACGCCGCCACGCCCCATTCTCCCACTTCTCCGAAGACCACGAGAAATTCCCGATATTGGCAATCATGGCGGAATTTATAAAAACACTTCTTTCAAATCGTTTGCCCCCTTCAATTAAATCTGGCTGCCTCCTTATAAAAATTCCGGAAATTTCGCCTTCGCTAAATTCACTATTGAAAACACCTCCCCCCGCAAATGCCGTGACTCCACCCAAACTTTCAACACCTTGCCCCATCTTCCAACTATGAAAGTTTAATGCCGAAAGTATCAAACCCAAAACAACCGCCAAAAAAACAAACAAACACCCGGTCAAACGGAACCGACCCAAAAAGCGTCCATTAAAATTCGCACACCTACCGCTCCGCCGTCCCGCATAATACATCCTCTTCCCCCTCACAACAATTCAATTATAAATTATTGTTTTCAACTTGGCAAACAAATATACTGCCCCCAAATGCGTTCCCCTCATCTGTGTCTAAATGAAGCACCGCCTCATCAACATTTGACTCCCGAACGGCAACCTTGTCCAACCTTCCGCCCCTCTCCCCGTCAATTGTCACCGAAACAACACCGCCGAATTTGCTTAATTCCCCCCACCTTACGTGCAAATGCCTCTTCGCAACAATCAAGCCCTCATCTAATTCAATCTTTTTCCCACCAAATCCCAATATCACGGGGGCCGACCCGTCAATTTCTCCGCTTAACCTCAAAGGAACATCCTTGACCCCTATAAAAAAGCAGTCGCTTTTTGATAATTCAACCTGCGTTCTCTCCCTAAATGGACCGACAACGGAAATCTTTAACGTCCCCTTCGCCCCAATCACATCTACTTTTTTATCACTTAAAAAATCACCTTTCACGGACAATCCCCTGACAAAATTCAAACTCTCTTCTTCCCCAAACAATCGCACAAAATCCCCCCGACAAAGATGACAATGCCGAGCCGAAATCTCAACCTTTACTTCCATATCCCATTATCGCACAATTGCCCCACATCTGCAACCTCATAATTACCCCCTACTTCCCACTCAAATCATACCCCTTCACGCACACGAAGAACCCCTTTATTTCCTACACGCAAAGCGTCCACCTTTACGGAGCCGCAACGCGGCGAAGTGCGTTTACCGTTTCGCAAAGCGAGCGATAACAAGGAGCGTAAGCGACGCAGTTATCCACCGTAGGTGAGATAACAGGAGCGTAAGCGACGCAGTTATCCACCGTAGGTGAGATAACAGGAGCGTAAGCGACGCAGTTATCTATTTTGCGTAAGCAAAATTAGGGTGAGCGTAAGCGAACGAAGCGAACGCCGCGTCCCATTCTCTTTAACTACGCAAAGCGTTTACCTTTACGGAGCCGCAACGCGGCGGAGTGCGTTTATCTTTCTCTTAAATACACAAAACGCCACAATTGAAACTAACCCCAACTCCCTCCGCTGCACTTGAATTAAACGCCCGCTTCCTACATATAGTGTTTGTCATGTTCACAATAAACACTATATATGGGCGGTCACACTTCTTTGCACCGTTTTGCACACCGCAAAGCACTTTTTCAACACGCAAGCCCGACCCATCGCACCCCATTCTTTCCTACGCGAAGCGATATATTACACGCGACAGCGTCCACCTTTACGGAGCCGCAACGCGGCG
>JAIRSY010000012.1 GCA_031255215.1 Christensenellaceae bacterium
TCCGATCTAACATACTACTCCGTCCCAACTACATTGGCCAAATTAACTTCACTAACGCAGGCAATCGAATCCGAATTTACATCCACAATGCCGACTGCAACATTCGCAAGTTTAGAAGAAGCAACAGCCGAAGATAGATACATATACGTAAAAATTAACTACATCTACGTCTACGAAATCAAGCTTATTATATTGCCCGCGGACATATCCCTTGCGTCGGCGTAGTTTTAGTCGAATGGATGAAAACTTATATATGTTGTAAAGCCGTTATTTGGTGTGTTAATATATATTATGATGTTAAACGGAACCGTATCGCACATAACCTTTACCAATGCCGAAAATGGATATTCTGTTATTCGTCTTTCTTCTAATATTGTTGTAACCGGTTATATTTCTATCTTGTATGAAGGTGCAGAGTATAATTTCTATGGTAAATGGGTCAATAATGCCAAACACGGAAAACAATTTGAATTTACCCGTTATGAAATGATTACCCCCGACACCAACAACAAAATCGCCTCTTTCATAGGCTCCGGACTTATTAAAGGTATTGGTAAGGTTATTGCCAAAAATATTGTTAATAAATTCGGTAAAAGAACGTTGGAAGTTTTGGAAAAAACACCCGGCGAATTGTCATCTGTTCCTAAAATTTCACGAGAAAAAGCCGAAAAAATTGGGGAAAATTACAGGGAAATTATGACCATGCAAAACGCCGTAATGTATTTGATGAAACACGATATTTCCCTTAATATGTCCATTAAAATCTTTAAGCATTATAAACAATTAACCGAAGAAATTGTAAGCAAAAATCCATATAAACTTATTGAGGATATTGACGGTATCGGTTTTATAACCGCCGATAAATTGGCAAGGTCACTTGATATCGGTTATTCTTCCCCGTTTAGGGTTCGTGCGGGCATAGTTTATGCTCTTATGCAATTGGCGGAAGGCGACGGTCACACCTTTGTCCCTCATGAACAATTGTTAAGAAATGTGTGCCGCCTTCTTACAATCAAAATGATTGTTCTCTCCCCTATCTATGACAAAATTATAAATGAAATGGTTATGGATAAAAGGGTCTTTGCACTCGAAATTGACGGTGTATCCGGCATTATGCTTTCTAAATTTTATTTTGCAGAACAAAAGATAGCGGGCAGGATAAAAAACCTCATGTTCGCCTCTCATTCCAAAAAAAATATTAAATATGGACAACTAATCGCAAATTATGAACGTATCAATAATATTAAATTACATCAAAAACAAATTGAGGCAATCGAAATGGCGGTCAATTCCAATGTGTCCGTTATAACCGGCGGTCCGGGAACCGGCAAAACCACAATCATCAAGGTTATCCTCTTTATAAATTACGCGAATAAAAAAACCACGCAGTTATTGGCACCTACCGGCCGTGCCGTTAAAAGGATTGAAGAGGCGACGGGCGAAAACGCAATGACCATTCACAGATGCCTCGATATCGGTTTCGGTGAAAAAGCGGAACCCGATACATACATAAAAAAAGATTTCGTCGTCGTCGACGAATTCTCTATGTGCGATTCCGTTCTCGCTTCTCAACTCCTTTTAAGAGTCCTTAACGGAACCCAGGTCCTTTTTGTCGGTGATATCGACCAATTGCCAAGTGTCGGTGCGGGCAATGTCCTCGCCGATATCATAAAATCCAAAGTCGTCCCGGTCATCGCTCTCACCGAAATTTATAGACATAATGAAAAGTCCACCATCATTTCCAATGCCCATAAAATTAACAATGGGGAAATGCCCATAATTGATAATCAAAGTGTGGATTTTTTCTTTCAACAAGCCGAAACCCAACATGATATCAGGGACCTTGTCATCTCCTTGGTTACAACAAGACTTCCGAATTATTTCCATATAAATCCATCGCAAATTCAGGTTCTTTGTGCCTTGAAAAATGGAGATGCCGGCGTTAATACCCTCAATAATGCCATCCAAAATGTTATCAATCCTATATCAAAAAATGTTAACCCCCCAAAACAATATGCATATCGTGATGTGATTTTTCGAGAAGGAGACCGAGTGATGAATACCGTCAACAATTATTCCCAAATGTGGTATAACGGACAAAACGAGGGGAAGGGTATCTTTAATGGTGACATAGGAATAATCAAAAATATAAACGAAGAAACCGGTGAAATAGTTGTAAGATTAGAAGACGGACGCGTAACAACTTATTTGAAATCCGATATCGGCAATCTCGCCCTCTCTTATGCTATTACCGTTCACAAAAGTCAAGGCTGCGAATTTGATGCCGTTATCGTGCCGATTGTAAAAGGTGGCTATATGATTCTTACCCGAAATTTACTTTATACCGCGGTTACAAGAGCCAAAAGAATAGTTGTCTTGGTTGGAAATAAAGAAGATATCCAAAAAATGGTCGATAACACCTACACAAAAGATAGATATTCCGCTTTGGGCTTTTTCCTGACCGAACGGTAAATGTCCCTTTATTGCTTCATTAAGGTTTCGGCAATTCGTCAAGTTTATTCTTGTATTCATCATTGCTTAATCCGCTTAAATCCCCCTCCCTATCCGTCAATCCATATTGTTTCAACATTTCCTCAATAAAAGTGCGGTTTTCCTCTGCACTCGGTTGATGTTGTTTTGTTGAGTTTTCTCCCTCCGACAAATCCATTTCACTTCCAAAACTAAAATTTTGTCCCTTTTTTTCTTCATCCGGGGCGGTTTCTTCTTCGGTTTTGTTTTCAATCTCCGGTGCAATTTCAACGGGTGCTATTTCTACCTTTTTCGTTTCTTCCGCCTCCGGTTGTTGAATTGAACTTTCAATAGGCGGTTCTTCTTTGTCCTTCAAACTTCCGCCGCCGACCGCCGGCACTTCAACGACCCTTTCAATAATTCTGTCGACCGGGACCTCAACAACTTTCTCTACCGGGACTTCTATAATTTTTTCAACCACCTTTTCCACCGGCACCTCGATAATCTTCTCAACTATTTTCTCCGTTGCCGGAGACTTCTTTATTTCAAAATTGTATTGCGAAAACAACTTAAAGGTCATACTTACATACTTTGGATTCAAATCAAACGCCGCATTTTCTATCGTTGATGTCGAAATTCCCAAGTCTATAATCTGCGAAAAAACTTGACTTAAATCTGTTGGGTATGTCCAAACAAATACGTTATCCAATATGTCTTTATTTTTATTTGCAAATTCAAGTGCATCAAACAAAGGTCTTGAATCAAACGCGGCCGCCCCGAATTTATACCGCATCTTCCCGCGTGTCTGCAAATTAAATTGGTTTATAATTTTACCGTATTTTGAGGCAAGGGCGGAATCATAACCGTAAACAACACCGTGAATAATCTTATAACGTCCGCTTATGTGATAGAAAAACTCCGTGAGATTGTCCGAACTTATGTTTGAATTATCAACGTCAATGAAGACCGCTATCGTCTTTTCCTTGTCTATATGTTCAACCGGCCTTACAATAACTTGTGAAATCGCCTTCTTCTCCGCTTTTACCCTTCCTTCTCCGCTTGTTCTCTCCGTCTTATGCCGACGGTCGTTCGTGCTTGCCGACCTTGATTCACGAACTATAAGCGGCTCAACAACGGGTATCGCGGTGTGCAAAGTCTTCGTCTCATCCCTCTTGACAAAAGAACGTACCATATCATTTCCCCCTTTTCATCAAAACAAACCAAGCCGAACTTCATATCTTATCTTGCCAAACATAATCCCGTTTCCACCTATTATAGATAATTTCGACTGCGTTCCATTATAACTTCTCTCCCAAATCTTGTCTACTTCAAATTTAAGTCCATTTATTATTTCAATTTTGAAAGTTGTTCCCTATATTTAATCGCCATTTCAAAATCAAGGCGTTTTGCGGCATCATTCATAAGTGCACGAAGCTCGTCTTTCCCCATTGTGACGGATTCACGAACATAGATGCTGTTTTGTATTTCACTTACAACGGTCTTTGGTATAATCTTGTGAAGCCGATTGTATTCCATTTGAAGTTTGCGGCGTCGGTCGGTTTCATCAATCGCCGTTTGCATACTTGGCGTCACCTTATTCGCATACATAATTACTCTCGCTTTTACATTTCGTGCTGCCCTCCCAATCGTTTGAATTAAACTTCGTGCACTCCTAAATAATCCCTCCTTATCCGCATCTAAAATTATTACCAATTCAACCTCCGGCAAATCTAATCCTTCACGAAGTAAATTTATCCCCACAATTACGTCAAATTCACCTTTACGAAATGCGGTCAAAATATCAACCCTGTCAAGTGTGTCGATTTCGCTGTGCAAATACCGAACCTTTACCCCATGCTCCGTTAAATATGCCGTTAAATCTTCCGCCATTTTCTTTGTCAAGGTCGTGATTAAAACGCGTCCCGTTTCCACCGTTTTTTTTATTTCCCCAAGAGCATCTTTAATCTGTTCTTCCTTTCCTTTTACAAGAATTTCAGGATCAAGAAGTCCCGTCGGCCGGATAATTTGCTCCACTATGTTTTCACTTCCCGCCTTTTCACGTTCATATTCTTCCGGTGTGGCGGAAACATATATCACCTGGTTCAAATATTTATTAAATTCATCAAATTTCAAAGGACGGTTATCAAACGCCGACGGCAATCGAAATGCGAAATCCACAAGGTTCGACTTTCGTGCCCTATCCCCGTTATACATTCCGCGTATCTGCGGTATCGTTATGTGACTTTCATCTATAAAACATAAATAGTCCTTTGGAAAATATGACATCAATGTGAACGGCGGTTCCCCCGCCTTCCGTCCATCAAAATATCTTGAGTAGTTCTCTATCCCCTTCACAAACCCTATCTCTTTTAACATCTCTATATCATAATTCGTTCTTTGAGTTATACGGTGTGCCTCAATTTGTTTCCCTTCCCTTTCAAAAAATTCCCTTTGCAGGCGTAAATCTTTCTCTATCTTTTCTATTGCGGTATGAAGTTTTTCGCTGCCTACCGCATAATGACTTGCCGGAAAAATTGCAATATGAGAAAGGGCATTTAACTTCGCCCCCGTAAGAGCGTCGATTTCGAAAATGCCCTCGACTTCATCACCAAAAAATACAACTCTTACCCCTACCGAATTCGAATATGCCGGTATCACGTCGACAAACTCCCCCATAACCCTGAATGTTCCGCGTTCAAAATCAATCTTTCCACCGCTCTCTCCATCCGCCCTCTTATATTGTATCTCTATAAGTTTCTTTATCAATTTCTTTCGGCTGAAATTCTCCCCCCGCCGAAGTGAAATCCTTAAATTGAAATATTCTTCCGGTTCCCCAAGTCCGTATATGCACGACACCGATGCAACAATTATCACATCGCGTCTTTCATACAAGGCGGACGTAGCCGAATTTCGAAGCCTGTCTATTTCATCATTTATTGCCATGTCCTTTTCAATATATGTATCGGTAGCCGGCAAATACGCCTCGGGTTGATAATAATCATAATAAGAAACGAAGTATTCAACCCTATTGTTTGGAAACAATTTCCTAAATTCATTACATAATTGTGCCGCCAACGTTTTATTATGGGCAATAACAAGGACCGGACGCCCGCAATTCTTTATGATATTCGCCATCGTAAAAGTTTTTCCCGAACCCGTAACTCCAAGAAGCACCTGATGTTTTTCTCCGCGTAAAATTCCCGCACTTAATTTCTCAATCGCCGATGGCTGGCTTCCGCTTGCCGTAAATTCTGTCTTTAATTCAAAATCCATTATACCTTGTCTTTTTCTTCATCTTTTTTCTTCTCTTTTTTCGGTTTGGACGTCGGACGAACGGTGCCAATGAATTTTGTCTCCTTACCCGTCTTGATAAAGTAATATATTACTCCGCCCAATAATCCAACCGACAACACTATCAAAATTATACCCCAAACGTTCCTCGGGTCAATCTCATTCGTGGAACTGTCATCCGTAATCACGGAAAATGTAAACGATGCCGTCCCCGTGTCCCCGGTCTTGAACAAATTACTTAATGAAAACTTAATTGTATATGTTCCCGTTGTTACCGGGGTATATTCATACCGTGTCGCATAAAAGTTTATATCATCAAGTGCATCAACCGCCGTAATCGCATCACTAAGAGACCACGTGGTCTTCGCAACGTCAACCCCCGAATCACTTGTTATTGTAAATGTAAGGTTCCTGCGAAGATAATTCACTACCTTCTCTTCCTGTGTCGCACCCTCCGTATCACTTGTCCTTATCCATTCCAACATGTTCTCATTCCCGTCAAATGCATCGGCAAGTTTCGATAGGTCTATTGTTATCTTTTTATTTACCGCTACCTCTAAACTTCCGTCATTATTCTTCGTCAACGAAGAAACCGCACCCTTCGCTTTCTCAACCGACAAAGTCAACTTTGATACGTCCCCGACCGAAATCACAAATTCTTTCGTCGTTGTCGCTCCATTATGTTGTATTGTATATGTTACGACATAGTCCCCGGCAATCTCACTCTTCGTTACCGCCGTATTTGGCGACGCCGTCGCACTTGTGAATTTACCCGTCGGTCTAAATACATAAAAACCGTCCTTCATGATATTCGCAATGGTGGTGCTGCTAAGATTTGTTGTGTCCACAAGTGCATCGCCCGAACTGTTTTGCTTTGTGACTTTTATGTTCGCGGTCGCTCCGTCATAAAGAACATTCGCATACGGTATCGCGATCAAGGGGTATTGCCACCTCCCCGTCTCCCCGGAAACTGCTTCAAGTGTCAACTTCTCATCCGGTACAACTATGTTCGTCGAACCGCCGTTATTTGAATCTAAAAAACCCTCCAAAACAATCGCATCCGTTATCGTCGTTTCATCATACCCTATCTCACTTATCTTAACATTTCCGCTTGCAAGAGAACTCTCCGCCGCCGTCAATACTATTTCACTGTTCCCTATCTCTATGCCGCCATTATAATATGTATAAATGAATTTATAAGTCCCCGATGTCGTCGGCGTGAACTGTGAACCGGTTAAAATATAGTCATTTGAACCAATAATGTCAATCGTATATGTCCCAAATGCTACGCCCGAACTCTTCTCCCTTATCTGTCTATTCGTTGCAACATATTCAACCCCGTTATAAGTAAATTGAAGCCCCGAAATGTTCCACGCATCACCCGTTGCAACACTCGCCGACCCAGAATAAATTTTTGACGAAGAAAGAGCAAACGGAGATACACCAATTATATCGCTGTTCGCGGATACCGTGACCTTCTTTATCTCTATCCTCATCGACGACGATGCCACCGCCTTCGTCAATATCTCTATGTAATATTCACCCGCATAAGACGGAGTCCAAAACCAATCATTTGGAAGTGTCGTCGCCGCCCTCGCCATCCTCGTCCCTACAATTTCGTTATCATCGTTATAAATCGGTGTATAAATTCTTTCACCGTTTTGTATCGTAAAGACTTTCATCGAAACAAAAGTATCCTCTTGGGCGGAAAGCAAAACCGCCGGCATGGTGTACTTTACATTCTGTTTTCCGGTCGCCGCAAAACTTCCGTTCGCCGATGCCGTCGATGTGCTCGCCGTAAATATGGAAAACGATGCACTATCCTTGGTCGCCGTATCCCCATTGTAATCTGTTGCCTTTACAACAATCTTTTTTATTCCTGCCGTAAAGTCTTTGCCGTTGACCTTTAATACTCCGTTAACCGGTGCGTCCAAGGCCGTCCCGTCAATGAAATATTCTATCTTTATATTTCCGCTCGGTGTCTCACCGTCCGTAACCGTAGGAACCGCAACCGAAATTTCTCCGCCGTCCGCCAAATATATATCGGGAACCGCAAAGTCCGCAATCGTCGGCAAAGAATTTATAAACGTGTCGCTCACCGCAAAGTAATATGTTTTGCTTGTGGAATTATTGTATTTATATACGTCTTCCTCCGTCCTCTCATCCGTTGAACTTGCCGTATCATATACATAAATGTCAAGTTTATAATTCCCGTCTTCATCAATCACAAGGCTCTTCTCTTGTTTATAATCATAATTAAAAAATGTCCCGTTCCCGTCCGTTCCGTCTATACTTCGGTATGTCGCAACCGTCATGTTTGATGAACTTGGATTGTTTTCATCTTTTAATTTTGTAAGCACAACCCGAACTTCCCCAATTCCGCCGTTATCATACACGGCAATCGCGGGAAGATTAACCCCGTTCCTCACTTTCGTCAAACTTACCGCATTTGTATCCGGCATTTTATAAGCCAAATCTTTATACTTATCTTCATCGTTCAATTCCTTCGAACTCGTAGGTAAAACTGAATAATCTTCCGTGAACTTTATCTCCGGACTTACCGTATCCCTACTTATATAAAGAATATTAAGCGGTTCGTAAATTACATACTCCCCCGAATAATCAAAGTCTGCATCCGTCCCCTCCGCATATCCCCATAGGGTCTTCGTCGCATATGTTATCTTGTAATATCCGCTCACCTTGACCGGCGTCCATTTAAGCCCGTCAATTTGACATTCGCCCGTTATGTCTCGTGAATTCTTCAAGGTCCCGTCATCATTCCTCGCCGCCGCAAACTCAACCTTATGTATATATGTATACCCCTCGACCGAAATCTCCGTATCCCCAACCTTCGCATTCGGTATTGTCGGTGTCGGCAAGGTCGTCTCTACATTCCATCTAATCGTCGGATTGGACGAACTTACACTCGGTAAAGCCGTCCATGTGGCGTTCGATTCATTGCTTATTTGAATATCCGTAAGCGGATAGATAAAGACCGTCTTCCCCGCGTCTTTCAAAATGTATTTTGCCTTTAATACATCTCCCTGCTTGCTAACATCCTTATCAACCGTAATGTTGGCAAACTCACCCGCATCATCTTGTTTATTAAATGTTTTCCCGCCCTTCGTCTTTATAATGTTTGCATCAGGTATATCCGGCAAATCAACCGTCACCGTTCCGTTTTTGACCACCGTAGGAATTATCTTGTCGGTGTTGAACGGTAATGTAATGGAATAACCCGACTTTGAAACACTTACAACGTATTTGTCGTAATAATCACTGTCACTTGCATTCCCATAAAAACGATACTCGTAAATCCCTTCCTCTCGATACGTCGTTTCCGTATATAAAATACCCGCATGATAAAGTTTGACATTGCCCCCCGTAATCACCGCCGTTGAATCACCAACCTCCGCGGTCCTCGAAGGTAATCCCGAAATGGTTAAACTTGTCTCCGTTACCGAAGCCATAGTCAAAATACGCGTCTGCCAAGCATTGTCAACCGCCAAAGGTGCACACAACGCCGACACAAAAATGCTCAAACCAACAACCGTCGGCAACACCAAACTCCTTATTATTTTCCTAACAAAGTTCTTCATAAGACTTTTTCTTATCCTCCTCTTTCTTCCCTTTTCCCACAACTTACAAATTCTATTCTATACTGAAAAAAACTTTCGGTCAATAGGAATTATTGAAATGCCAAAAAAACCCCCAAACAAAATATAATATTTGCAAATTTCCCCATTATATAATAAACTAATTTCCCAAAGGGGTGTCGCCAAGCGGTAAGGCAAGCGGCTCTGACCCGCTAACTGCGTTAGTTCGAATCTAACCACCCCTGCCATGCACTTATCCTACCCACTTGTCCGTTCTAATCTGGGCAATCCCGCTTATCGGTCTGTCTAATCCGCCGGACGTTAAAAACTTTTCGGTTTCATAATTATATACTCGTGACGATATTACCCTTTTGGGATTTTTTACTATGTTTTGTTCAAGAACCGTTATCGTCTTGTTGCTTGTATTAACCGCCATAACTATTGCCACATGTCCGGGATCATTCGTGTTTAGGGCGGCAAATGATACCACATCACCAATCTGCGGATTCGTCTTTCCATAACCTGCCGAATTCGTATAAGACTGATACCGTCGAAAATACTTGTCACAAGTTCTGCAAACGCCATCGTATGTCACCTTTCCATCTCCCAATTGTCCGCCCGGCCAACCAAAATATGCTTTTAAGTATGCTTTTACCAAATCGACACATTCGCCGCTGTTATCTCCGCCCGTCGCGGGGTTTTTCCCTACCATTTCATTTAATGCTCTTCCTAATCTATTCAAATCTTTTGTTCCCAAAGCGGGGAACGTCGAAAATTCCTGCCCCTCTCCGTTTAACCATTGAACTTTGATTATAATGACAATGTCTATGGAAGTTTTCGGCGTAATCTCCTTTCCGTTTACCGTCACCTTTGCACCGCTTTTCACGGTGGCAACAACCGTCACACTCGATGGAAAGCTTGCTATCCTGTCTGTCGTGGCTCGCTCGTTGAATTTTAATTCATCCGTCCACCACGTATCCGCTCTAAAATAATCACCCGGGTTTTTAATTCTATAATCTTTTATGTCTTTTTGCGGAACAACAATGACATTTTTGTTTTCATCTCGATATTTCGCAACAAGTTTTACATCGGCCGCAGAATAGTAATATTTACCGCCTTGAGCGGTGGAATTGAATGTCTCATGAATCGTCATGGTTCCGCCGTCCGTCATCTCCCCCTCACTAAAACCGCCATCATCTCCATTATCTTTCTCACCCTCTACCGTACTCAATTGAAATCTTACCGTGCCAAGTATAACCGACAGGACTATTATACACATAACACTTGAAAGCACCTTTAAGATTCTATCCTTTGCCGCCTTACGCTTACTCTCATCCGTTGCCGTACCCATAAGAAACCCAAGGTATGCGGCGTAGACACCTGCAAGCGCACCTATCGCAATAAAAACATACATGAGGACATCAAGAAGACCCGAACCGTCAAACTCCTTCATTACTCACCTCTCTTATTATGTTCTTCATGCACTCAAATTATATAAAGAAATAAAATATGCGTCAAATGAAAAACAACACAAACGGCAATTTGCTCAAAAGACTTTATTTAATTAAATCTTTGAAGCTGCCCTTGTAAATTGTAAGTTCTCTCCCCGCTTTGAAATCATTTAATAATGCTTTCTCATAATTCGTATAATTCCTATGCAAACCTTCAACCAAGGCATCAAACCGAGTTTTTTCACCATAAGAAGTCATCGGTGCGAACAAACTTTTTTCATAATCAAAGTCAATTGACGATTCCGCCGTGCCAATCGGCGATGTATAAATGAAATCGGACACGTCCCGCGTATACATTATAATGTGGGCACCGTATTCCCCCCACACAATGCCGGACACCCCGCCCTTAATGCCTTTTTCTTTAAGGTCAATCGCCGCATCGGTAAACGCCTCTATCATTTGATTGTTTTCTTTGGTGGTCGACATGGCATATTCATAATTCGGGTTTTGCATCCCCGGGTCGGTATTGTATTTATATATTAAATCCCTAAATGCAATTTGTTTTTCTTGAAGCGTTCCCAACGAATTTATCGTTGACTTGACTTCATTATATATATCATACACATACTTTCCATTACTTTCGGTCGACGCATAAAGGGCATTAAGTGCCGCAACCTTGTCAAATGAAGGGTCTGTGTTGGCGTTAATTTCCGCGTATTCCGCCTTCTGTTCATCCGTCCAACCGACAAGGATATGACTTACGGTAAAGATTTTGTCCGCTATGTCCGTTGGGATATAGTAGACATTTTCAAGCGAGGATACAAGCGTCGTTTCACTTATCGTTGTATTGTCGTATTTATAATCTATAATTGCATTTCGTATTTTGCCCTTGTATTGGGTAATCGCATTTAACGCAATCGTATTTGCAATTCCGGCACCGTTTACCCCGCTTGCAAACAAAGAAAAATTTTCGTCTCCGTAACCCCGATTGATGTATTGCAAAAATCCATCTTTCGTTTCAATGCCCAATTCAAAACAAGTTTCAAGCCGAGCCATCAAAATGTTTTTCTCGTTATTCGTAACCATTCGTTTAATCTCGCGGTTAAGTACCTCTTTCTCCTCTTCGTCCAAATCTCGATAAATCTCTCCGTCACCTAAAAACTCCGTCGATTTTTCAAGATTTTCAAAACCCCGTTCATAGTTTTGAAGTCCCCGAATAATTCGCCCAAGTGCCTTCCTTGCAACTTTTATATCGGTAAGCGAAGGAATCGTAGGAATCCAAACATTGCCAACCCCGTCCACGTTCTCCGCCTCTCTATATGCATCTAAATTAAATTCAAAAATTCCGCCCGCCCGCTCAATATACTTCGTGTAATCCGTATATTTAATTTCCGTTGCCGGTTCCGCCGCCTCTTCCGCCGGTGCCGTCCCCTCTATCTCATCTATATACTTTTTCAAGGTCGTATCCAAACTTGAATACGCGGTCTTTCGTGCGGCAAGTTTCTCATACTCCGTAAGTTCTCCAAACTTCTGCTTGGAAATTTCAATTTTAATTTCTCTGTCTACAAGAGACTCCAAGGTCTTTGTATATGCCTCTTCTATGGAATAACCATAAGATTGGGCATATACATATCCATAAAGATTATAAGTATCAACCAATTCCTTCTTTGTAATCGAAATATTGTCGATTGAGGCAACAATTTGCGAATAATTATGGTCAAGATTCGGCGTAAAAAGTCCGCAGCCGACAAAAGATATCGAAACGAAAACAAGCGTTATCATCAAACAA
>JAIRSY010000046.1 GCA_031255215.1 Christensenellaceae bacterium
CTATATAACCCGTCCCACCGGTAATTAAAATCCTCACCCTGCATTATAACACAACCTTTTAATAACCGCAACGAAAACACAATATGTATAATATAAAAAAAAGATTATGAAGATTCGTGTAAGCCAACACATTATTTCAAATGCCATTGAGTTATTAAAAAACGGTCCTTCGGCTTTTTTCATAATTGACAAGCGGAATGTTTTATTGTTAAAATGTTTTACGGCTCCGTAGCTCAGTTGGTAGAGCAGTTGACTCTTAATCAACTTGTCCCCAGTCCGAGTCTGGGCGGAGTCACCATACAAAAAACACCAATCTTGGTGTTTTTGTTTTTTTTAGATCAAAATCACAACTTGTATAAAATCTCTATCCATTGTGGTTTTTGTTGTTATGATTTTGGGGTGCGGACTCTTGGTCTCTTCCTATGTCAAACTTTCATATACATTAAGGATATGTCCCTCGTCTATACCGATATCCCGCAGCACAATAAAGGCGTCGTCTTTCGAAAGTTTCTTGAATAATGCTCGGTCAAAAAGCAACTCCTTTATTATTTGGTTCCGTTGGGTGCTTTTGCCTGTCTTCGTTAAATATATTATCCTTGCGTCATTCATCACCTCTAACTCCTTAAATGTCATTTTTTATATCCCCCATATTTATTGTCCGCAAATTATCTCTGTAAGCCAATTCATTGTTTCTCAATCGCTCTGCTACCGCCTGCGGAGAAACAAGTTTAATCTGCATTCGATTCGGTTCTAATATCATAACCTGTTTGGTTTTATCATCGACAATAATGAGGTTGCAGCTCATCGTGTTTTGTCCGTCTATTACCGTCCGCTCCCCAATGTATTCCGCCTTCAAACCGTCTCCGAAAAAACCTTGCCGCTTCGCATCAATTAACGCTGTCGTCGCGTCAAAACCTTCTATATCATTTTGTTTTAATGCCTGCAAGTATGATTTCAAAAGTGCCAATCGGTCAATTTGTCCGCCGGATTCGTTTTGCGGTATGGTCTTTAACTTTTCCATAAGGTCATAGACAGACAACTTCCTGTTACCGTAAATAAGCGGATATATCTTTTCAAGTGCCGCATTGACAAGTCCCTTCCGGTCACTTATTATTTTAATTCCGCCAAGTGCAAGACCCTGCTTCGCCTTTAATGTATCCGGGGTAAAGGAACCGTCTCCGGATGCCGTTGAATTGATGCCCTCTAAACCGACCGATACGTCATCTGTATAAAATCCGCACTTCCAATGCAGTTTATCTTGTTCTATAACTACGCCCGTAACGCCTTCAATCTCATTCGCAAACTTCTCAAATAAACGGGAGAAATCGTAACATAGAATTTCGCTGCCTTTTTGTATTCGCTCTATCCTTTCCTTATTGAAAGCCCCGCTGAAATCTTCATTTACACTTTTGTTATCACGAAATAAAAATCTCCCGTTAAATTTCAACAACTTGCTCAATTTCGCATAAACATAAAGTGCCTTTTGTTCAGGCGAAAAATCCTGCGGCATCCCTGCCAATACCTCTTTTCTAAACATAGGATTTACGTCAAATTGTTCCTCACTCGGTTTACGGTCATGATAATCAAGCACACTTGACCCGGGCGAAGTATAATCACTCATTATATATTTGTCCATGTTTATCTGTTTCTGTATGAAATTGAATCTATACTTCCACTGCAATAACTGCGGTATATAAAAGTCTGACCCCAAACTAAGTTTGAATATATCCGCAAGCACTTTTACAACCCTCTCGTCTCCGCATTTCGTAAACGCCTTCGTAAACGCTTCCATCTCTTCATCACTGCTTAAAACTTTCATCGCATTCTCAATTGACGTTTTATCGATTTCTTCCCGTAACGATAGAAAACGCACCAACCCGTCGATTCCGCACACCTCTTGCAACCGTTTTCGCCTCGCCGCCGCATCTTCATTTATGTCCCCAAGTCCATTCAACGCCTCTATAATTTGGCGGCGTGGAAACCTTTCCCCTCCAAACCAACCCCGCCCGATAAATTCTATACCGGTCCTATCGCCAACGTCTCCTTTAATCTCCCTTTCCAACCCCAATTGAATGGGTTCATCAGGCCATTTGCACTTATCATCAACATACCAAAAGTCTATGCCTTCACGGTCCCTTAACCGCCCTATCGCCTCCGCAAATTGTTTTTCACCAAGAGTCAATAAGGTTCGTATGCCGTCTTGCATCCTACCGGTTGTTCGTGTTCGTATAACGATATTCATAAGTTTTTAATTATCGCACAAGAAACGCATTTTGGCAACCAATTCCTCGGCGGCAAAACTTGAATTAAATATTTCAAAGGTCATAATCACGAAAAAATATATCAAAGAATATAGTGAAGAAGTAAGGGGGTTTCTCTATGTTACATGGTTATTTGTTATATGGTTATTATAGCAGCAGCGCACCCGACACCTTTGGCGGTGTCGTAGGAACCGGAACA
Organism: Christensenellaceae bacterium; assembly: GCA_031255215.1. Taxonomy (GTDB): domain Bacteria; phylum Bacillota; class Clostridia; order Christensenellales; family UBA1242; genus RGIG8050. The sequence continues at coordinate 2,461 of JAIRSY010000046.1, forward strand.
ACGGCCGTATTATCTTTTGGAAGTGTCTTTACACTGCCGTTTACGGAAACTTTGACGACAAGTAATGTTATTTACATGGACGGTCAAATACTTGTTCCCTTTAATGGTGATTACAGAATACATTATTGTTTCAGTGCATCTTTCCCTTCCAAAGTAATTTTGAACAGCAGAATATATATAGACGATAATGAGATAATGGGAGGGGCGGCACGAACAGAGTTTGAAGCGAATGAAATGGTATCGGTAAGCGGAGGGACGGTCACTGGCTTGTCGGCGGGTCAATTGCTTACGGTAAGAATAACGGCAAATACCAACACAACGATGACCTTATCCCCGGGTGCCACCTTTCATATTCTTAAAGTTTAACCCCGTCGTGTCAAATTATGTCCGGCAAATAATCTATATTAAAATAACAAAAAACAAATTATTGACTATTGACATTTTTGTAAATATATTATACGCTTGTTACAAAAATTCAATAAAGGAAAAATAATTATGAAAAAAAGAAAATTTGTTAAGGCTCTGGGCATTATTATAACAAGTTTAGGGTTGGCAGGTTGCTTTGGAAATAACCAAGTTTTTGAGGGTTGGACAAATAGCACTAACACCATTAAATATATAATTACAAAACAACAAGATTTAGACGTTTTATATGAAGTGGCTAAATGGAAAGATGGTGAAGGCGATGAAATCGGTTTTGTTGAAAAAGGCAGAGAAGAAGAAGGTAATAAATGGACGCATTATACACGAACAAATTTATATCATTCTAAACCACAAGATTGGGAGTATGATGTAACCGCAGAGGAGTTACGCACGATGACAAAAGAACAAATAGCAGAATTAAGAGCAAGAGAGAATTTTTCCCGCGGAATAACAACCGATCCTGCTAATGGTGGTTTTGAATCTAAAAAGAAAAGCACAACAACGACAACAAACAAAAAAACAAATTCCCTTGAAATTGAACTACCTACGCCACAAAATTGAAGAACCAAGGCAAATGTAATTTGAAGCCGTGTGTTCAACGTGCCATCACATTAGTTATTTGGTCGGGGTAGCAGGAGTCGAACCTACAATGCTTGCTCCCAAAGCAAGCCGTTTACCGTTAGCCTATACCCCGCGAACGAAGTGAGCGGGGTATCCTTGCGAACGCAGGAGATACCCCGTGAACGAATCGAATCAAGTATCCTTGCGACCGCAGGAGATACCCCGTGAACGAATCGAATCAAGTATCCTTGCGACCGCAGGAGATACCCCGCGAACGAATCGAACCAAGTATCCTTGCGACCGCAGGAGATACCCCGTGAACATTCATTATCCCTTGCCTTGAACAAAGAACATTCCGCGAATATTTAATTATATAACATAAATTCTTATTTTGTCAATCGGCATATATGCAAATTACAACCATAGGTTTATTTTCAAAGCCTCCCCTACTCTCCCAAACTCATCTCGGGAAGTCTCGCGTCGTCTGCACACCCTAATACCCGGCTTACGGATATCTCATACGCCGTCCGCGTTTCTGTCTCGCCGTCCGCTATCCGCTTTTGGTATTCTCGGCTCTGTATCCTCCCGCATATCTTTATCTCGTCCCCGACTTTCATACGCTGCGTAATATGTGCGTTCCTGCCCCATGCTATTGCCGGAAGGTAGTCACTCTTGCCGTCTGCTCGGTTAGATGCAATAAGTAAATCCGTAATTTCACGGTTGAACGGAGTAAGACGGTAAATCGGCGGCTTGCATATATATCCGGACAATTCAATGACATTCGGGTTATCCTCATCTATATCCTTTGTCATTGTTTGTGCATACACATACAAGACAAGTCTGCTCCTCCCGTTCTCAATCTTGTTGCAGCTCCTGAATTGTCCGTAAACTCCAACCTCTTCACCGGGCTTTACCGTCTGCTCCTGCATTAAACTCTCCGGAAATACCAACTGCAAGGTATCCGTAGAAGACGAAAGTCTCCGGACAGATATTTTGCAGCAATATCCCCTCTCCTCAAAGTCCGTTGTCCAACCGACAACTTCACTTATGGTCCCGTATATCCAAACGCTGTTCCCTGTCTGTGTTTCCATTTTTGTTTTTCTCCTTTTTTTATTTATATGCTTGACAATACCGCAAGTATAAACACATAAAGAAAAGGGTAACAACGACTAATCTTGCAACTTTTTGTAATAAATTAGCGGAAATTATCGAGAGTTCAACGAAATGGGCGGAAAGATGTTAGTTTTCAAATAACCTTTGGATTTCATCACTTGTCTCAATTGCAACCGTTGAACGTGAAACCGGCCCGTAGATAAAAAAACATTGACCGCGCGGTGCGGATATTATTGTCTCCTGCTCCCTCTTATTTATTCCGCCTGCATTTTTATAAAGTGTAACCAGGTCCGTCATGTCATTTGGGGCAAGGGAAAAAATCATTGAATATTGAGACGCGTTGATTATCGCCGCCGATTTCTTCGCAATTAACGGTGAACCGACAAAATCTTTTATGTTTTGAGTAATTACAATCTGCATCCCGTCATATTTCCTTATCCGTTTGGCCATGTTATGCATAAAATCAAGGGCAACCGGCTTCGTTTCGTCAATGAAAACATGTGCCTCGTCTACTACAACAATGATTTTACGCTTCGTTCCCGTAATACGGTTATAATCTCGGTTCTTTATTATTTCTCCGTCAAGATATTTGAAAACCAAAAGCATTTGGGCGTTCGCAACTATTGTGTTTTTATTGGAAAGTAAAGTCAAGAAATTGAAAACAAAAAAATTCTCGTCCGTCTTGATTGTCGTCGGCCCGTTCCACAACCCCGAATACCTTCCCCCATCCGCAAACTTTTCAAGATATGTAACCAAAACTCGATAGTTTATCCTCGCAAATTCATCATTGGAATTTTGGTATTCCTGTTTCGCCAAATTATAAAGTTCATTAAATATCGGGAAGTCGCTCGCTTTTAATGTGTTGAAATCCGTCGTCTTATCAATGCCTTTTATCTTATAAAGTTTTGTGATTAAACCGTTAAGTGATTCCAACGCGTCCGCACGTATGCCTTCCATAACTATCTTGAAGAAACTTTCAAGGAACCGAAGGTGACTTTCAAAACTGTCATCAAATGTTTCCCCGTTGTCATCCTCGTCTAACATTGCGGGATAAATGTGAAATGGATTGAAACGCCCCGCACCCGCGTTGCCGACGTCTATGCTTCCGCCGTGTAATTGCTTCGCCATTCCAACATATTCCTTTTCCGGGTCACAAATAAAGATTTTTGTGTTGTCCGCCGCCAAATGTGCCAAAATTGACTTCGTAGAAAATGACTTTCCCGAACCTGATTTGCCGATGATTATCATGTTGCTGTTGACCCGGCTGTTATCCCTTTTGAAAAAATCAATTAAAACCGGGTGGTTATTCGAACCTATCATTATCCCTTTATCGTCCTGTAAAATATCACTTATAAAAGGAAAACTTGCCGACAAGGTCGTCGTTGGAATCCCACGCTCATATATGTCAAACCCATCCAAACGGCTTGTATTGGTGGCAATAAAAGAATCAATTTGTTTTCCTTTGAGATTCGAATACCGAAACCCAATTTCATTAAGCCGATTGCGAGTCTCCTTCATCGCTTCCGCCTCTCCGTTTATGTGAATTTTAACATTATACATCTGTTCATTATTTTGTTTTAATTCCGCAAGTAAATTCTCAATCGTTTGAAGTTGACTCTCCGCCTCCATCTTTTGTGATTCCTTGTTTTGTTTTTCTAACATTTGAGAACGCATCTCCACAATCGCCTTATCAATTTGTTTTTCGGCGGCCGTTTTAGACACTTGATAGAAATTCATAACCGCCTTCACCCCGGGCATATTAAAAATATCATACCCCCACGCGTTCCCAACCTCCGTGGGCATGTCGGTCAAAATGATTCCCGAACGTTCCTTGTTGTTGATGAATTGCTTGCCAATCGTAAATTTTACCACATCGGGCATGGTCCAATTTATCCGTTCGGTAAAAGGAACCTTATCAAACTCTCGCTCGTCTAAAAACTTATCATAATTTCCCCTTAAAAACACAAAAAGCTCCTTGTCAATAAGCCTCTTCGACGGCATTGAACTTCCTAAAACATTTACAATCCCATTTACGGTAGAGTTTAACTCGTCCTTCTTATCACCATAAACGACAAAATAATAAGATTGCCGATAAACTTTGTCCTCCTCATTCATATATTCAAGTAAAAGACCGCGTTCATTGAAAACAATTTCACGTGAGGCAAGCTCTTCGCTCGACATCGCACCTCGGGCGACGGTCCTTTTAAGCTCCTCATATTTATCAATTTCATTGTCAATATATTTATCAAAAACCAATGGCCTCTCAAAAGATACCAAACTTGCACTCTGCGTAATGTTTAATCTCCGTATGGCATTTGAAAATGAATTTATTAACATTACCTGTGATTCCGCCCCCAATAAACCAAACTCAACCGGCGAAATCTCAATGACACCGGCATAATAACCGCCGAAGTCAATAAACCTCCCGTCATCAATTATCTTCTCATACGGTTTAAGTGCGGACATCGGCATGTAACCCTTTATATTTTTTTTAGAGAATTTCTTTGAATAAGCAATAAAACGCAGATAACCGGGTATGGACGAATATTTACGTTCACCGTCACTTCCGCGTAATATTCCTATAATCGTAATAAGGGCCAAAATACCGCCCAAAATATAAATCGGCCATAAACCGGAAAAAAAACACGCGACCGCGGAACCGCCCCCACCCACAAGCCAAAATAAATCGGTAGAGGTAAGACCCTTCACAAAAACGGTTTTGACCCTCGTTTTTCTTGGAATCAAATATTGACCTTGTGCCATTTATCTCCCCCTAATAATGTCATTTATTTTGTGCCAAAGCAAAACCGCCCCCTCCAAAAATTAAGATTTCACAAGCGGACAATGCCCATCATAATCAAAGGATAATATAAAAGTATAATTTTAGCAAACGATAATACGCAAAAGTCCGCGAATCACCCGATTTCCCGATTGACAATATCATTTTTTTAGAGTAAACTTAACAAATCATCGGTCCATTAGCTCAGTTGGTAGAGCACATCACTTTTAATGATGTTGTCCCGCGTTCGAGTCGCGGATGGATCACCAAATCACGACAACACGAACCCTTTTCTTCCACAGAGGCGGCGAAACATTTGCTTGCCCTACAAAAAAAATAGACACAAACATTGCATTTTGCTATTACATTTCGCTCATATGGGTCTTTGCTGCTCATTTTCAATTTTTCCTTTTAATATTTTAATTACTTTTAACAAAATTGTCCAGAATCATCTACCGGTAAAGGGTCTGTCCTATCTTTCCCATTCCATCCATGGTCATGTGGGAATTTATGAATTGACACGTGTAAATAAACGATTATATAATGCGGTATGTGTAACTTTCTTATGAAAAAACAACTGTGCGAACTTGGCGTTTCGCGGTTAAAGGAGGTGTTGCTATGACCAATACCGTATTAAATTATATAAACTCTTTGATTGATAAAAATGTATCGCTGAATTTGATTACGCCTGAATTCGTTGGACCAATAGATACCGCCCTATCAAACGCGAATAATGACGGCGAATTTGTAAAGTTTTTGTTAAATAATACAAATTTTAATATTGAGTTGATAAATGTTGAGTTTTTGGCGGCGATTATTACTTCGTCGTATTTTGCCGAAATTGCCGCCGATAATAATTGCAAACAAAAGATATTTTCTATTTATGGAAATGTGTTGAAAAATCTTAAAAATGAGAATGCCGATTTTGTCGTGATGAATGCAAATAATATTAAAACAATCATAAGGCAATGTAATAATGACGAGCAAAAAGAAATGTTTCAAAAAATTTTAGAAAATAAAATTATAGAAGTCAAAAACTTTGCGGAAAATATCAAAAATAAAAATGATTTATTGAACTTTAATGCGATCAAATATAATGAAACCGATTCTAACTTGAACTACTTTAATGTTTGTGAAAATTTCAAAAGGATTTTTGGCGAAAATGGAGAGGTGCTTGTAATGGCATTTGAAAATATGGAAAAGAACTTCACCAATATTGACGGAATGGTTATGGCTTTTGATGCAAAAATTATGGCACTCCAAAAAGCATATGAAATTGACAATGAGGCACTGAATAATTTTATGGTGCAATTTAAGGCGGTGATATAATGGCAGATACAACAGATAAGAACATCGTTGTTGTTGGTGATATTCACGGAAAATTAAATGGGTTAAAAGCATTAGTAGACGATTGCATAGAAAAATATGGTGAAGACGGATATGAATTGTATTGCACCGGCGATATAATGGGCGGGGAACAGGCTTATGAAACACTTCAATATATAAGAAGTAACCCCAATATTAAATTAGTGCTTGGCAATCGGGACGATGCTTATATCGCGAATGCTTCTAATTCTATGAGAAAAATAACTAAGAACGACAGCAATAATTACCTATCAGAAGATTTTCATGGACTTAAAATTAGCGGTAAGGTTTTTGATAGATTCCTTCCGGATAATGGCGGGATTGAAACAGCAAAGGAAATTTTTAATAAAATCAATAA
>JAIRSY010000009.1 GCA_031255215.1 Christensenellaceae bacterium
AATGGTGCCGATTTCTTCTCTAAACTATTCTTTTGTAAAGTTTTGTAAAGAAAGGTTATTAAGGAGGAAATGAATTATGTGGGGATTATTGTTGGACGTGACAGCGAGTGATGATGATAGGATTAAGAGTGTTGTTTCTGGCATTCAAACAATTGCTAGTATTGGATTATCCCTTGTTGTATTGGGAGTTTTGGTTTTAGCAATTTGGCTTGGGTATAAAATGGCAACTGCCGAAGATGACGCAAAGCGAAAGAATGCGAAGGCGCAACTTATTTATGCGATTGTTGGTGTGGTAGGTGCTATTGCTGTTGTGATTTTGTTTGATACCGTTGTGGTGGGAAATTTAAAATCAACTCTTACGAAACAGGCGACGAAGGAGGGTTTTACTGATTTAGTTAATGCAGTCAACAGTGTGATGAGTATATTTATGGGTTTTGCTTCATTGTTGACAGTTGCGATTACATATTTTGCGATATATTTAGCATATAAAATGGTGACGGCGGAAGACGATAGCAAACGAAAAAATGCAAAAGGACAACTCATTTATGCTATAATTGGTGTAGTCGTTATTGTTGCCTTGATGGTTTTCCTTCCTTCAATTATTACAAACATATCATTTTCCCCAACACAGACAGGAAAAAAGTAATCCCTTTTTCATTTACAAAAACCGACGTGACCCGTCGGTTTTTGCGTGGTTTCTACTTCGACCTACTTCTAAAAAATAACGCCATTATGAAGCCCGAAACGATTGCGACCGCAACGCCGGCGGCAACGCTTGTTAAACCGCCCGTGAAAATGCCGACAAAACCGTCCTTATCAATCGCGTCAAATACACCCTTCGTCATCGTTCCGCCAAAACCCGTTATAGGCACGGTGATGCCTGAACCGGCAAAGGTTTTTATCGGCTCGAAAACGTCTATCGCTTGCAAAAATGCACCGATTACTACAAATGAAACTAAAATCCTTGCAGGTGTCCAGTTCGTTTTAAGTATCAAAATCTGCCCGATAAAACAAATTGCTCCGCCTATTAAAAAACACCAAAGGAAATTCATATCAACAATTATTGACCAAATAAGAAATAATCAAACCACACGAAATTTGGTTTGTCAAGTTTGTTGAATGGTTATATAATCAATTTATGTTTTATAATCTATTGTTGGCGGATGATGCCGGGACAAAAGTAACAACAAGACTTATCAATCCGATAACAACAATCGCAAATATAGGGTTGGCGTTAATCACATTGGGAATTGTCGTCTTGGCAATCTATCTCGCTTTTAGGTTTGCCAAAGCCGAGGAGGATACCAAACGCAAAAATGCCAAATGGCAGCTTATTTATACGATTATCGGTTTTGTGGGGGCGGTCGGAATTACAATTATATATAACGTGGTTCTTAAAAATTCGCCAATCAATAACGACCCCGGCAAAATGAATACTGATAAAAATCCATTTACGGGTGGCAGCACGGCATATAAGGCGTTTGATGCCATAAACACAATGAATACCATTGCGGCAAGTGTTGCAACCGCCTTGATGAGCGGTATGAGCGTTGTCGTGACATACGTCGCCTTGTGGATTGCCTTCAAAATGGCAACGGCGGACGAGGAGGGCAAACGCAAAAACGCAAAGTGGCAGCTTATCTATGCAACCATGGGGGCACTTGCACTTGTCGCGTTATCTGCACTCTGGTCAACGGTGGGTGTATCAAATGTCACGCCGAGCAACGCGGGTTACGATGCGATGTTGTCCGCCGGTAATAAAGATGCCAATAATTCACAAAGAATCCACGACCAAATGGTTGTTTGGTTTGCGGTTGGGGCGGTCGCAATGAATTTAATAAATGTCGGTTTATTTTTTGTATCCTGCTATGTCGCATACAAAATGGCAATGGCAAAGGATGACGGCGCACGCAAAAACGCCATGATGCAACTTATTTACTGTGTCCTTGGAATCTTGTTCTTGGTTGCATTCAATATTTTGAACGCAAGCATTGCATGGGATACTTTGGCGAAGAATGTGACATAGTAAACATAAGGGGATTTTTCGTTGTTTTTTATTAAAACTGCTTGCAAACAAAATCTTTGTGTAATACTATAAAATATTGTGAATGAAAACATTTTTTACATAGACGCAAAGACCAAGGTCGTTGATTTTTTAACAACGGAATTTGGGGGAGAATTTCCAATTAAATTACAGAATAGATTGATGAATTTCTTGCCGTCAATGATAAATTATGAGGAAGAAGGGCGAAAGTATAAACCGACCATCTTTTTTACCAATAATATTGATTTCGTTTTGAAACAAATTACAAATTCGGTAAAGATTGAACTATATAAGGATACAAGTGAAAGCGAATTTGTTTCGCGTATAAAGGCACTTGTGCCGTTTTGTTCTTTGGATTGGTGTATTTATGTCGATGAAAAAATAAATGAAGAAAAAACGGAGGTAAGATACGGAATTTTTAGAACTATAAGCAGCATTAAAGACGCACAAACCGAAGAAATCCTGTTCAAGGCTCCGTCTTTGCAGGAAAGAAACAACAAAACCTTTGGCATCTTTGTGTCCGCGGAAAATAATTGGACAATTACAATGAAAAGTATAAAGAGCAGGGAAATGAATATAAACTTTTCATTTGACATTAAAACGGTGAATAATTGGGAGGGGGAAATTAAGGAATTCGTGGACGCCTCCTTCGCAAAACTTCGGACTACGAAGAAAAAAATGCTGGATATAAAAAATATGTATAAAAATGTCTTCAAAAATGTCTTGCGGTCGGTAAACGGAACACTTTGCGTAATCGTTGACGCCGACTATAAAAAAAATGACGGGTTCTTCGACGATGGAACTTGGCTCCCGGAACCAATTAACCTCTCAAAATTGTTCTTGCAGACAAATAACTATAATGAACAAAAATTACTTACCATGACAAACTTATTCATTGCAATGCTTAATTATGACGGAATAACTTTGGTAAATAATCAAGGTGAAATCATCGCATATAATGTTTTCGTTGAGGCAAATTTAAGAATTGCGGGCAACATAATAGGCGGGGCAAGGAAGCGTGCCGCCTATACCATAATCAACAGTAAACGAAAAAACATCGTCGGCGTGTATTTCCAGTCCCACGAAGGGGAAATGTTTTATGCCCCCGTCAAACAATAATAGAAGTAATAAGTAAAAAGTAATAAGTTTGGGGAACTTCACTCACTTCGTTCGCTCGTTTTAATAAGATTTAGTTATTAAGTTAAATAACGTCGCGAACCGTAAAACAAATCTATTGCCCAAACTTGTTACTTTTTACTTATTACTTCTTGCTTGTTTAGAAACTTGTTGCAAATCAAATTTCTCTATGATATAGTAACTTGTCGATTGTAATAAATGTATTGTGAAAAGGAGATTCAAATGAGTAGAGTTTGCGAACTTTGCGGAAAAGGAAAAATGGCGGGGAATATGGTAAGCCATAGTAATAAAAAATCGCCGGTAAAATATATCCCAAACCTTCAAAATGAAACAATAGATTTTGGGGACGGTTTGAAATTAAAGGTCAAAGTATGCACAAAATGCAAAAAGACATTAAAAAAGTCGTGAGGTGCATAATATAATTATGTCTGTCTCAACTTTTAACCTTTATGGAAATATAATAGTAACAAACCAGGCGTTGCAAACGGTCGCGGCCAATGCGTCTTTGGAATGTTATGGTATTTTGGGGGTGAAAAAAGTAAGAATTTGGACATCGAAAAATAAGGTTGCGGTCTCAATCAATGTTGTGGTATCGTTTGGTGTGTCTATTGATCCACTTCTTACAAGTATAAGAAGTGCGGTCAAGTATAAATTAGAAAATTTTGCCGGAATGCCGGTCGTCTTTATAAATGTAAAGATTGTTTCAATTAAAAAAAGTTAAAAAAAGAAGGTCAAAAAATGAAAACAAACGTAATAAATATAAATGATGTGAAAAAAGCAGCGAATGCTTCGGGTAAGAAAAAAAAAGAACGGTGCGATTGCCCATCTTGCGAGGTTAAACGTGTGAACGCGGTTACAAATCTGTCCGGTGCAATGCTTAAAAAAATCTTTATCGGTGGGTATAATCTTCTCGATAAAAATAAAGAAGCAATCGATAATTTGAACGTCTTCCCTGTCCCCGATGGCGATACGGGGCATAATATGGCCCTCACAATGAAAAGTGTCGTCAAGGAAATAGACGGAATCGTTGGGGGAAATATTACGGAGTTGGCGGAGGGAATCTCAAAGGGCGCTTTGAAGGGTGCACGCGGAAATTCCGGCGTAATTACAAGCCAGATTTTGAAGGGTATGGCGTCCGTTTTTGGAAAATCAAACGGCAAAAGCAGCGGTAAAATAAGCACGAAAACTTTCGCCCTCGCAATGACAGAAGGGGCAAAAGTCGCTTATTCCGCCGTGACCGTGCCAAAAGAAGGAACCATTTTGACAATAATTCGGGTTATGGCGGAAGAAGCCGAAAAAATAGCAAAGGTTAAAACGAACTTTTTGGACTTTTTTGCTTCGGTAATAGAAGAAGGGGAGCGGATTTTGGCAAAAACACCCGATATGCTTCCCGTTTTGAAAAAAGCAGGCGTCGTCGATGCCGGCGGACGCGGTATTATAACGATTTTTAGAGGCTTCCTCGCGGTTATGCATGGCAAGGAAGAGGCGGTTAAACTTTGCTTCGATGCGGATTCGGCCGTTATAAAAGATACGGCGGAGGAAGTGGCGGAAATTGAAAACCTTGACGATATTGAATTCGCTTACTGCACAGAGTTCTTTATAACAAGTATTAAAAAAACAACGATGATGAGTGATATCGATGCCTTTCGGGAAAAGTTAATGAGCATCGGCGATTCGGCAATTTGTGTCGGCGATTTGAATATGGTAAAGGTTCACGTCCATACTAATGAACCTAATATTGCCTTGGGGGAAGCCCTTCGGCTTGGCGAAGTAAGTAAAATAAAAATTGAAAATATGCTTGAACAAAATAGAGAACTTCGGGCAAGCAGGAATATTGTCGACAAAGAACAAGGAATAGTTGCGGTAAGCAACGGGGAAGGGCTTAACAATCTCTTCAAGGAATTGGGGGTCGATTTCATAATAAAAGGCGGTCAAACAATGAATCCAAGCTCACAGGAAATAGCGACCGCGGCGGACAGAGTCCACGCAAAAAATGTCTTCATCTTCCCAAATAATAAAAATATTATCTTATCGGCTATGAATGCACAATCCTTGACGGACAAACACATTATCGTAATCCCTACAAAAACAATAAATGAAGGCGTCGCATCTATTATAAATTTCAGCTCCGAAGCAACGGTTGAGGAAAACACATCAAATTTTATCGCGTCAAGCAGTTTCGTAAAGTCCGCCTCGGTCACTTATGCGGTAAGAGATACCAAAATGGACAAGATAGATATAAAACAAGGGGACATAATCGGATTGGACGACAAATCAATTGTCGTAAAGGGTAAATCCGTATCCGAAACAACCGTCAACTTGGTCTCGTCCCTTATAAATGAAACAATTCATTCACCAAATCAAACATTGAAAAATGGAATAGAAACCGTGACCTTATTCTTTGGTGAAGGTGTAAAACAAAATAATGCAAATGAAGTCATAGAAAAATTACAAAAGAAATTCCCCAACATAGAGTTCTCTTCGCTTGACGGTGGGCAAAGTGTCTATTATTATCTTATCAGTTTAGAATAACGGTCGAACGGTAATAATTAAAACGTGAAGTATAAAGATTATATAACCAATATGAACCCAAAAAGTCCAATGTTCCCAAGCCTATTATGGGCGTTTTTGGTGGGAGGGTTGATTTGTGTCCTGGGTGAGGAGTTTTTTATGCTTTACAAGTTTTTACTTGAAGGAATTTTAGTTCAGGGGGAACCTTTATATGATGATAAAGTTTTTGGAGCACTTTCAAGCTCGACCCTGGTGTTTTTGGCGTCAATACTTACGGGTGTTGGAATCTTTGACAAAATCGGAAAAGTCGCCGGTGCGGGAACAATTGTGCCAATAACGGGTTTTAGCAATTCAATCACAAGCGAAGCAATTGAATTCAAGAAAGAGGGGCTGATTTACGGCACGTGTGCCAACATGTTCAAAATTGCCGGTCCCGTTATCGTCGTCGGGGCGGCAATTTCAATGCTTTTGGGCGTAATTTATTGGGCAATTGGGCTCTTTTAATAGATTGAATTTACTTTGCCTTCCTTGAATCTATTTATCAATCAATATTTTCAGGGGAAAAAACAGAATTCGTTTTGCCAAAGATTGTGAATAATGTTATCATTGGATTTATGACTAAGGATTTGGGCGAGTATAAAAACTATATCTTTGACATGGACGGAACACTCTACTTTAATCCGCCCGTTATTAAACGCCTCATTGCGATTATTTTGGGTTACTATATATTTCATCCTTGGATGCTTTATCAACTTGGACAATGGATGAAGTATATTGGTTACGAAAAGAAAAAAAATGCGAAGGGTTTTTCGCCGACGGTTTACAAGTGGCTTGTGGTAAAACTTTCAAAAATAATACCAAAATATGAAGACAAAAGAATAACGAATTTTATAAAAAGGCAGCATTCATTGGGCAAAAAGATATACATATATTCAAATGTGCCGTTAATAGAGAAAATTTCGGCGTTAAAACTTCATAAACATATTGATAATTGGTTCTGCCCTGACGGGGAAAATATAACTACGTTAAAACCGGATTCGGCGGGTTTGGAATACATTATGAAAAAAGAAGGGTTGAAAAAGGAAGAAACAATTTTTATCGGGGACAGGTTCAAAACCGACGGCAAATGTGCCGTAAATGCCGGTGTGGAGTGTCTTATACTTCCTAAAAAACAAAAACAAAGAGAGAAATTAAAGGAATTGTTTTTCTGATTAAAACCTGCCAAGGTGTTGACGAAAACGAAAGATGATTTTTTTGTTGTGAGAACTTCGTTTTTGTTCTATAATCTTTACTATGTTGCAAACTTTAACTTATGATGTTATCGTAATTGGGGGCGGTCCCGCGGGTTTGACCGCCGCCATTTATGCGAAGCGTGCGGGCTTGAAAACTCTCGTTATTGAAAAGAGCGTTTGCGGAGGGCAAATGACCTTGACAAGTTTAATCGAAAATTATTCGGGTTTTTTGCGTGTTACAGGTGCCGATTTGTCGGTCAAAATGTATGAACAATGTGAAAATTTGGGCGTTGAATTTGTGTATGATGAAATAATTAACTGCAATTTAATTACAAAAGAAGTTGAACTTGAAACAATAAAATATAAGGGACAAACGATAATAATTGGAACGGGTGCCGGCCCAAGGAAACTTCAAACAAAGAATGGAGAGAGGTTCTTGGAAAAAGGTATACACTATTGTGCGGTGTGTGATGGGGCGTTTTATCGCGGTAAGGACGTGATAATGGTCGGCGGCGGAAATTCGGCGATAGAAGACGCGATATATTTATCGGCGATATGTAAAAGTGTAACCCTTGTCAATTATAACCCGGATTTTAATGCACAAAAAATCTTAATAGACGGCCTCCTGGCTTGTAAAAATATAAATGGACTCTATCATGAATCGGTAATAATTGAAACCTTGGGGGATGATAAAATTGAAAGGGTAAAGATCCGGAACCTTAAAACAAAAGAAATTATTGAGGTGAAGGCGGATGCGGTTTTTGTCGCAATCGGCAGAATCCCAAATACCGATTTGTTTAGAGGACAAATTGAAGTGACCAAATCGGGTTATATTATAACAAATGAAAGATGTGAAACAAAAGTTGAAGGGGTATACGCGGCGGGTGATGTCCGGGACAAAATATGCCGCCAAATAATAACCGCCTGTGCCGACGGTGCCATCGCCGCCACCGTGGCGGGAGAATATATTAGGCAAATTCGAAGAAATCCTTCGCAAGGTTAAGTCCCGAAGAATTACGACCGCTTCCTTCGAATCCCTTGCATGAATGAGAAAAAACTTGTGCTGTATTTATAAATGTGTTATAATCATCAAGAAAGGGCTTTTGGGGAAAAGCCATTTTTGATAATAAGGAGATAAAAAATGAGAATAAAAGATTTTTTCAGTGCATTAAACGAAATAGCAATAAGCAGGAACACCGCCGTTGAAGAAATAATAGGCGACCTGGAAACTGCTCTATCCGCCGCATTCCGCCGCGTTTATGGTGAGGCAAAGAAAGCAAGGGTTGAAGTGAATATGAAAGACCAAAAAATACGGTTTTACAGTTACAAAACCGTCGTTGCCGATGAGGCCGAACTTTTGGATAGCGAAATTGAGAAAATAAAGGAAGAAGCGAAGGAAAAGGGTGAGGAGGTGGACCCCGCCCAAATCGCTCCGTTTGATTACGATAAATTTATAACTTTAAGTGAAGCAAGAGAAACAGACAAAAATATAAAAATTGGGGACGTAATCGAAAAGGAAGAAAAAATTGATGACTTTGGACGCGTTGCCGCAACGGCGGTAAAACATGTCCTTAATCAAAAAATCAAAGAACGAAGTGCAAAAGATGCCCTCGCGGAAGTAGAGGGTCAGCAGGATAAAATTGTAACGGCAAAGGTCCTTAAATTTGAAGGCGGAAAGTATTTCTTGGAATTGCCTAATACATCGGTGCAGGGAATAATGGATGAACGGAATTATATAAAGGAGCAGACCTTTTCGCCTAATGATATGATAAAGGTCTATGTTCCGCGATTACATGAAGACAACAAGTTTTACGGCGACATCTTTGTGACTCGAACAAGACCGGAATTTGTAAGAGCCTTGTTTTTAATAGAAGTCCCCGAATTCGACAAGGGTGAATTGGAAATAAAAGGTATCGCGAGAGAGGCGGGATACAGAACCAAGATTGCGGTCGCGACAAATGTTATCCATGTCGACCCGATTGGTGCCTGTGTCGGTGCAAAAGGAAGCCGAATCAATAACATTTTAAGTGAAATACGACCGGAAAAAATAGATATAATACCGTGGAGTGAAGACCCACTCGAATTTATTGCATCTGCGTTGGCACCGGCAAATGTTTTGCGGGTGGAGGCAAATGAAGAAACACGGCACGCACGCGTCGTTGTGCCGAATGATAAACTTTCTTTGGCAATAGGAAAATCGGGAATGAACGTGAGATTGGCGGCCAAGTTGACGGGTTGGCGGATCGATGTAAAAAGTGAAGAAGGAGCAATAGAGGAAGACGCTAAATTCATAGAGGAATTTGATATTGGTGAATGACGGAGGGACGTTTATATGCTTGACCCAAGAAATATAATACGTTCGAAGAGAAAAAACTTATCTCTATTGGTAAATTCAAAGGGTGAGTTGATTGTTCGTGCACCGATTGGATATCCGGACAGCAGGATCTTCGCCTTTATAAAACAAAAAGAAATTTGGATAGCAAAGAAACAAGAACAGATAAGAAGTAACTCCTATCTAAATCAAAATGTTGCGAATTATAATACTTATTTGTTTTTGGGAGTTGAATTAAATCCAATAATCTCAAATGAAGTAAAAAAAATTACATTAAGAAATAATGACATGTTGATTCCGGCAAAATATCCGCAGGAAAAGATTTTCGGCAAAATAGAAAAGCATTTCAGGAAAGTATCAAATGATATCATCGTGGATAGATGTTTGTATTATGAGCAGCAACTTCGGTTAACCCCCTCAAAAATAGTGATCAATAATAATAAAACAAGGTGGGGCGTCTGCACAAATCAAGGGTTAATTGGAATAAATTGGAGGGCGGTCTGCCTTCCGCCTAACCTTTTGGATTATATAATTGTGCATGAATTTTGTCATTTACTTGAATTTAATCATACAAAGGCATTTTGGGGGGTTGTGAACAAGATTTTGCCCGACTGGAAAGCAAGGCGGACTCATTTGAAACATCTAAATTGGATTTTGTCTCTGTTTAGAAAATAATTAACACTTTTTATGTCCCTTAATTATGTTTCATTTTGGGACGATCACCCCCCCCAACAAACAGTACAAAAAGGCAAAAAAGATTGCCTTGTCCCATAACCGCGGCATATGCTTTAATTCTAACTATACATACACCCAAAAAAAAGGAGGAATACCCGTGGATACCCTCAACGAAAAACAACTTGAAGATATGAGCAAAGAACAACTATATAAGATCCTCACTAAGTTACTTGCAAAGCCAGACAAACAACCCGGAA
>JAIRSY010000001.1 GCA_031255215.1 Christensenellaceae bacterium
TAAACGCTTTGCGTAATATATTGCTGCACTCGACTTCGTTCGCTTACGCTCACCCTAATTTTGCTTACGCAAAATAGATAACTTCGTCGCTTACGCTCCTTGTTATTGTCTCGCTTCGCGAAAGATTTTCGTTCACTCCGCTTTCGCTCCGTTCTCTCACTACCGTTTTCGCTTACGCTCCAACGGGACTTAATAAGGATTATTTATTCTAATTTGTGCTTGTGCGAATTTGTATACTTATGTGTTTTAGATTTCCGCGAAATCAATATAGACCGCGTAACCTTTCGCCGGGTCATGTGTGGTTGCGTGTGTAAGAATGCCTACTAAATGCCCGTTTTGTATGATTGGGCTTCCGCTCATGCCATGTAAAATTCCGCCCGTCCGCTCTAAAAAATCTTTATCCGTTATGCGAATAACCATAGATTTGTCTGCTTTTCGGCTTTGATAGCGTGTTTTTATGATTTGACATTCGACGTCCTCAATTTTATTGTTATCAAGTGAAGTGCGTAAAATTGCCTTACCGGACTTAACATTATATCGAGTTGAGATTGGAAGGTTTTGTGAAAGTCGGGTTAAAAATTCGCTATCCGCATATAAACAGCCCGAAACGCCGAACTTTGTGCCTTTTTTGATACTTCCTTCGGGCTTTTCGCTTGATTTCAAAATGCTCTTAATTACGCCCGTTTTTTTATTATTTGTCTTTTCAATTCCTATCGTTTCGACGGCATAAACCGAACCGCCGGAAAGGTTGACCTGTTTATTATTATCAAAGTCCGTCATTTGGTGACCAAGTGCCGAAAAATTGTTGTTTTGGGGGTTTATAAAGGACAAAATGCCCACTCCGCTTATCTTTTCATCTTCTTCGTTTTCAATATTGCCGACAAGTCCTATTGAAACGCCCCCGACAATTACATTGTCAAACGGCAAAATATCAACGGCAACGCGTTTTATGGGAATGAACCCGAAGAGTTTGGTCGTAATATAATGCGTGTCGTTCGTCCCCGCCGCGACCTCTTTCTTGTCCGTTAATATCGCGTATTCCGTTTCGGTAAGAACTATTTTGTCGGGTGTATATACAAATACGAACGTGATATACCCGATGAAAACAAAAAATAAAACCGCAAGAGTTGACTTCCAAAATTTCATTGAATTTAATATGTGCAAATTTATGAAATCTACAAATAATAAAACTATCCGCATAAATAATTTGTTTGATTGACGATTTTACCTTATAATCATTTGATAAGAACTTTGAAGGAAAATGGAACTGCAAAAGCGGACAAAAGGAGTTTGGTCTATGAAGATTGATTTAACAAAATACAAGGGGGACCGTTCAATTGTGACGGGACGCTTGTCGATACAAATGGACTTATAAGAAAACTATTTAATTGATACCTTGGATAATGATGAAGATTTGCTCTCGCTCCCCACAAATCATTTATCTATGGTTTCCATAATAATAATAAATATGTGGAAGAGATTTTGGTATTTTTTGATAGACGGACTTAAAATTCGTCATAAAGAATACAAAAAGGTTTTGAATTACTTTTATTTTTACCTGATATTGGGTGCAATTTGCGGTATTATCATTATTTATGCAAATGAAATCGGCGGAGAAGATATAAATCGTAACTTTGTTGACCAAAACATTATAAATTCCGCCTCCGTTAATTCTACTTTTGGCGGATATATAGGACAGAGGCTCCTTGGCTTGTTCCTTCCATTGACCTTGCTCTTTATTTTGGGAATCCTTTCGGGTTGGACGGCCATGGCGGTTTATCCCTTTATGTTTTTGCAAGGGTATTGGTTTATAATGACGGTTTGGTGGACGGTTTATGAATATACGCTTGGGGCAATTATTTTGTTGGCATTTTATATAGTTTGGCTTCTTATCGTTTTGGCCGTTTTGATTTTCGCCGTGCTTTGGATTATGAAAATCACCCAAAATATAAGATGCTTCGGTTTCCGTGCAGGCTTTTGCTGGATTGAACTGTGGCGTGGTCTTGGCGTAATTTTGGCGACCATGCTTATAATTTCTTTCGTTGAATATTTGGTTTATTGGGTTTTACTTTCAAGAATAATTTATTAAAAATATCATTTTTTTGTGGCACAATATAACCAATTTTTCGTTTGACAACTCCATAATTCAACGATACACTATTTATATATGAAACCAAACCAAACCAAACCAAACCAAACCAAACCAAACCAAACCAAACCAAACCAAACCAAACCAAACCAAACCAAAAGTTTGACTTGACCATTATTATCCCTGCCTACAAGGAAACCGCCGAACATTTAGACAGAATATTAACTTCTTTTGAATCCCAAACCTTTGTCCCAAACTATAACGTTGAATGTATCTTCATAGTAGACGGTATACGGGATACATATGACTACTTAAATGGTAAACTGCAAACCTGTAAGAGATTCACATATAAGCTGCACTTCAACGAAGAGAACCTTGGTATAGGTGCAACACGGGATAAAGGGATAAATCTTGCGGCAGGCGAATACATAACGTTCTGCGATGCAGACGACGCCTTGGCGAACGATAAAGTAATAAAGTCGATGTCGAAGTATAAGAGGAGCGGTCAGGACTGGGTAATAGGGACAAGTTTAGAGGAACGGCCGCCGAATGGGGTTGTGAAGCAGAGTAATCCGTTAAAGTTCTCCGCTTGGGGAAGACTTTTCAAAAGGGACTTTTTGATAAAACATGAGATAAATACGGGCGGTCTCCGTCACAATGAAGACAATGTCCTTTGTTTCTTGCTTAATTTGTTTTGTGAAAAGCCAATGGTGGATGATGACGAATGGTATGTATATAAACATAATAATGTTGACAGCATTACAAGGCGGCAGGAAAAGAATCAGTCCGGATTTTTGAAGGATCGTCTTGTTGTGATAGAATATTTTTACAGGATAATTGTTGGATTGCTTTCAAAATATCCGGAAAAGGAACAACGGATAAGAAGACTTGTGCCATGTTTTACAAAACCGTTCGTCGGCTATGTTGAAGGTGTTTTGAATAATGTTAATCACGGCGAAAATTTGTGTTTGTTTTGATTTTCACGATCATTTTTGCCCAAAAACACCATATATTTTTGGTATGAAACCGTTTCTGCTTGCCGGCGTATTTTGCTGCTTCGTCTTTATTGGTTTTATTTTTTATAAAAAAGCATACGGCCGCATGAAATTTTATGATTCACTTATTTTATTCTGCAATAATCTTAAAAATGAAATTGAATTTGCACTTATGCCTCTTACTTTGATGAAAGATATCTATGATAATAAGGTAATTACAGAATATTTAACGCTTATAAAAAATAAGCAGGAAATAAAAAATGACCTTTGTGACGATGAAAACTTGAATAATTTCTTTTATAATTTGGGACGGCATTCGGTGAGGGAAGAGAAGGAAAAGATTGAAAACATTTTAGGGTTTTTAAGCACAAAAAAGGCCGACGCCGCGGTAAAAGTTCAAAAGGCCTTGGTCAATTTCAAAATATTTATAATTTTGGGGGCGATTGCCGTCGTTTTATTGTATTAAACTAATATTATTTTTTGTGTTTTGGTTCATACAATGATTTTAATACACATTTTGCAAAAACACAAACAGTAATTATTGTTATAAACTCCGTCATATTATTATGGTAGATGGATATAGATGTAATTTTCAAAATTGCCGGAATTGGTATCTTGGCAACCGTCGTCTGTTCCATTTTAGAGCAGTCGGGTAAGAAGGAAATCGCGACGT
>JAIRSY010000030.1 GCA_031255215.1 Christensenellaceae bacterium
CAAGTGCAGTTAATATTCGTGCGTTGCCTTCGCTATTTTCAAAATTTAATTCTTCTTCCTGAATACCGTCATTTTGTAGATTCGTTTTATAAGTTGCAATTTGCCGCCGCCGTTCACATAATAAGTGATTATTGTTTTATCGTTTTGGTTTGCGTTTATGTTTCATTTGTTGCGGGAAGTAATAACATATGTTAATGTGTGATATATGTTTGGTGAATTTTATGAAGTTGTAAAAAACATTCCAAAGGGCGTTGTTATGTCTTATGGTCAAGTCGCAATCGCTGCCGGATTTCCGCATTGTGCAAGGCAGGTTGGCTATGCGTTACATAAAAATCCAGACCCTCAAAATATTCCGTGTCACCGCGTTGTGTTTGCGGACGGAGGTTTAAGCAAATCATTCGCATTTGGGGGTATAAACAGGCAAAGGGAGTTGCTTCAAAGTGAAGGAGTGCGGTTTATTGATGAAAAAGTTAATATGGCAGAGTGTGGCTTTATGCACATATAAACGATGGCCGCGAAGTATTAAAAAAAAATAAGTCAAAAAAGTGTTGACAAGATTGTGTTCATAAAATACAATTGCTCTAAACAAGTCGAAAATTGTAGAAAATTGGGGGAATAAAAATGACAAAAGTTAAAAGTTTTTTGTTGGTATTCGCTCTTGCCGTTTCTTTGCTCGCCGTCAACATTTCAATAACACTTGCGGCTTTTACAATAGAAGAAAACAGAAGTAAGGTTGACCTTGAAGGAAGTATTGGATCTAGGGTTGTGGTAACGGGTGATGAGTTCATAGGCTTAACCCTCGGTGCGGTTCCTATTTTTGCAATAAACGGAAATCAAACGCCGCTTACGCCCGGCGGCTATTATGTTTATGGAATTGATGCGGCGATTACGAGAGCGGGCACAAACAGGTCTTATGCGTTTGATATTACCGATTTCAAGGTCATCGTCAACGGCACGGAGGACGCAGTGTTGGCGGCAACATTAAAGAGCTGCCTTAATTTTGATTTTTATTATAGAAAACAAACAATTGATGATTATCAACAACTTTCAAATAATATATACGCGGAGAAGTTAACTTTTGCCAACAACAGGCACACAAAAATTTTTTCCAATAATGACTTCCCAAATGGTTCCGAAGGAAATCATGTTTTCTATTTGGTGCTTACAATGGATGACGATGCAATTACGGACGATGAAGCCCGAGCGATAGCGGGGTGTGCCTTTTCTTTTTCGGTTGCGGCCTTGTCTTTGTGATTAAACTCGTTCGCCTTTGACATATCTTATTGCTTCATAATATAAATGAGGCGTTCCTATATCGATTGCATATTCCGTAAATGGGAATAAATGGACCGAAGTTTTTGTTATCAAGAACGGAATGAAGTTTCCGGGGCTGTCCATATTTTCCCCGGTTTTTTCATATTCCAAATAATATTTTACGTCTTCTTTTTTTATATAATAGACGGCGTATACGGCGATGTCGGTTTTTGGGGCGGTCGGTTTTTCCTCTATGTTTCTAACCAGATTATTTTCATCTATGTCCGCACAGGCATATTTATTTGCGATTATTGATTTATCGCCGGTATGTTGACCCAAGATACAAGACGTTTGTTTAATTTTACAAAAGTCATAATATTCGTAAAGTCTAAACGCGAAATGATTATCCGTTGCCAAAATCAGGAGGTCATCGTTCAAATTCTCTTGTCTTATCGTGTAACATATATCGCCGATTGCACCGAGTCGGTTTTCATTGCATGTTGTATTATCGTTGATTGTTTTAATTAGAAAATGATATTTTGAGTTTTTTGCCCATTCCGCGAGGGCATCGTAATAGACCGCATTTGTGATTACTATTGCCTCATCAATTTCTTCAATATAGTCAAGTTCCTCCGCGATATAGTCTATAATTGGTTTTCCGTCTTCCAATTCCAAAAGGCATTTGGGTTTTCCGTTTGAAATCGCCTGCATTCTTGTTCCATATCCGCCGCAAAGTAAGATTGCCTTCATTAGGATAGAGTATAACATTATAGACGATATTGTTGCAAGTTAATTATGCGGCATTTAGTGGATATTGGGATTTTATTCATTTGTTATTGTTATATTATGGATTGTCCCGTCACTTAACGTCATTGTTCCGGACACAATTTGTCCGTTTTCTTGTGTAAGTGCCATTGCGACGACGGAAATTCCCTGTTCTCCCTGAATCCCTTGTAAACCTTGCGGACCGATTGAACCGGTAGCACCCGTTGAACCGATAGGGCCGGTTGGGCCGGTCGGACCCGTTGGACCGGTTGAACCGGTATTGCCCATAACGCCCATAGGTCCGGTAGGTCCCGTTGGGCCGGTTGCAACTTTGCAGCAGCAATAATAATTTGTTGCACGTTCATTATAAAACATATAATATTATTATATGAAAATCCTTTACGATTTGCATACGCATACAAGATACAGCGATGGACGTTCTTCCGTTGAGGACAATATCAAGCGTGCGAAGGAGTTGGGGCTTGAAAAACTTGCAATAACCGACCATGGACACGGGAAATGGACAAGTAAAAAGATAAAACCCAAATTTTACAAGCAAGCGAAAGATGAAATCAAAAAATACAGTGCCCAATATGGTCTTTTGTGTTTATTTGGTATCGAGGCGAATGTGATTGGAATGGACGGCGAAATTGACATCACAAAAGGTGAGCTCAAAGAACTTGACATTCTTTTGTGCGGAGTTCATAGGAAAGTTTGCCCGAAGAATTTGAAAACCTTGTTGTGTTTTTTTTTGCCGAATTGGTTGGGTATAAAATCGAAAAAGCAAATTGAACGCAACACAAGAACGGTAATAAACGTATTAGAGAAGAACAAAATCGATATTTTAACCCACCCCGGTCGGTATTTTCCCGTTGATATAATGGCAATTGCCAAAAAATGTGCGGAGGTCGGCACCTTATTTGAATTGGGAAGAAAAGAAATCCCTTTCTCACCTCAACAATTTAATGAAATGCAAAAGATTGAAGGGTTACAATTTATTATCAACAGTGACGCTCACGGGGCGGAAAAAATCGGTCAAATAAAAAAAGTGGAGGAATTTTTGAAATTATGCGAATACAAAAAGGAAAAGATAATAAACTTGGCGGATTAAAAGAGTTAAGTAAAACCGACAATATAATTGTTCGCATAATAAATAATGACGCGAACAGGAAAACCAACTGCGATACCGCCAATTTAACAAAATTGGTTAGGACAAGTAAAAAACAAACGGAACTTTTTGAAAACATTAGAACGGATAACCTTTCCCCGAAGTTAAAAATGACAATCAAAATCCGTCTTGAAAATCCCGATGCAAGTTACAATGAACTTAGCCAAATGTTAGGTATTACAAAGAGCGGTTTAGTCCATAGGCTTTATAAGATACTGCAAACAAGTAACAAGGAATAAGTTAGGATTATACATTTAATATTTTCGTTCAAAAACGTTATTTTAGCAAAGAACAAATATGTTTTTCCTAACTTATTCCTTGTTACTTTGTTTCTTCGCGTTGGTATTGTCTTGCTCTTGCAATTGCAAGAGCATTTGCATGGACGTCTTCCGTAATGGTTGAACCCGCACCGACAAATGCCTTATTGCCGATTGAAATTGGGGCGATAAGATTAACATTTGACCCGATAAAGACGTTGTCCCCGATGACGGTTTGATTTTTTCTTTTACCGTCAAAGTTACAGAAGACGACTCCGCATCCAATGTTGCAATTTTTACCGACAACGCCGTCGCCGACGTAACTCATGTGTGCAATCTTTGTTCCTTTGCCAATGGTTGATTTTTTGACCTCTACACATGTGCCGATTTTAACATTGTCCGCAATTTTCGAGCCGGGGCGGATATTTGCAAAAGGTCCGATTATGCAGTTTTTCCCGATTTCACTTCCGTCAATTTGACTTGCATTGACAATTGTTCCGTCCCCGATTATAGAGTTTGTAATTCTTGTGCCGGCAAAGAGTTTGCAATTGTTTCCAATGGTGCTTCCTTCATCAACATAATAATCCGGTTGAGGTATCGGTTCAAGGTTTTGCGGAATTTCAAGTTTTTCGGATGCCGTGTTTTCGGCTTCAAATTGCCGCTTCCGTTCATTCATAATGTTCTTTATGCGTTCAATTTGGTTTTTGTTCCATGCAATGATATAATCATCGGGATTGCCAAGATTGTATTCATAAATATCAAAAGAATCATTATCCTTTATGTAGAGAGTATCAAACACAAATCCACGCGGCAATTTAATTGCTTTCGCATTTTTAGCGTTCACATAAGATATTATGTCTTTTATACTTTCACTTGAAATAAGCGGTGTGTCGGCGTATAAGATTATGGTAAACTTTGCCGAGGTAATATTGCCGCGGAATAGGGAAAGGACGTCGTCCTTGTCCGTTGTGTCCACAAACCTATGATGCCATTTTGCAACCGCCTTTTTTACCCATTCGGGCGATGTATAACCGTTTATGTCCTCCGCAAGCATTTTACTTTCGCTGTGTTCGGTCGGCCTCAATACCAAAATAAAGACGTCTTCTTCTCCGGTCTTAAATTTTAATGGGTCAAACATTGTTTCCTGTTCCATCAAAGTGCCTCGACCTTTAACATGAATTTGCCGACCAAATTGTATGGGAATTTGACCATGATTTCATAACTGCCCGTGGCCTTTATTGCATCTTTCAAGTCAATAAGCCGTTTGTCTATGTTAATATTGTGCTTTGAAAGTTCATTTGCAAGTTCGGTTGCGGTGATAGACCCGAACAGTTTACCCGTTGCACCCGTTTTGACACTTATCCCGATTTTTATATCTTTAAGTTTCGCAATGATTTCGTTAATATCTTTGATTTCACATTGCCTTTTGTAATTGTCGCTTTCCGCCTTGCTTTTTAATTGGGAACGAACCGCCGAATCCACAATCCGCCCAATGCCTTGCCTTATTACAAAATTTTTTGCATAGCCGTCATTCAGGTTCACTATGTCGCCTTTTTTCCCTTTGCCTTTAAGGTCTTTTAATAAAAATATCTCCATACGTCAATGATTATACTATGGAAATAAGATGTCGTAAAGTAAATTGTCTCTATAATCGTCAACTCTCTTGTATGGCGAAAAAAATTGAAGTTCTTAATAATGGCGAATGCGGAACATTTATAAAGGATAACGCGAAAAACACCGCGGAATTTTCGAGCGAAATTGCCTCGCTTAATCCCAAGGACGTTGCATTAAATTGTCGGGCGGGGATTTGTCTTTTTAACAGAAACGGCCGCTGCTGTGCGAACGGCATAACAATTACGGGCGGGAAGCAAAGTGCGGACTGTGCAACCTTTATTGAAAGGTAAAGTTTAATTTCAAATGCGGAATCATTTGTTCATAGATGATTCGTCTTCCACAATTTTTTCTTCAAAGCCGTCGGGCGTCACATTCCTCATTGTCGATGTGTCTTGTTTATCAACTTCTTCTTTCTCTCTTTCCTTTTGGACGTTATCAAGAATCTCGTTTATATACGCAAGATTATCTTCGGTTGGGGTCAAACCCATAATATACATAACTTCCTTAAAAAAGTCCCCATATTCTTCCATTCTTTTCATTGTTCCTTCTACTGTGTAATGTTTTGGATTTGATTGTTCAACTTCAACTTTTACTTCTTGCCCGTTTTCTTTCTTTTGGACGGCGTCAAGAATCTCGTTTACGTACGCAAGATTCTCATTATGTTTTTCCATGTTTTCTTTTGTTTCTTTTACTGTGCAATGCTTTAGTCGTTTAACTTCTTTTTCTATTTTTTCTATTTTTTCCATTTGTTTCGCAGTTTCTTCTAATGCTTTTTTTACCGTTGGATCTTCAATCACGTCAAGAGCCGCGTTTAAGTCCGCAAGACTCATGTTTGCGTTCACAAGATTACCGTTTGCGTCCAAATTAACGGCATCCAAAAAAAAGAGTCCTAACTTTCTCGCTCTTTCCATTGTTTCTTCTATTGTGTAATGTTTTTCATTTTGTTGTTCATTTTGTTGTTCCTGTCCGGGCGTCACATTCCTCGCAAACGACGCTCTCAGTTCCTCTCTGCCCTTTTCATTTTCTTTTTCGTTTTCCTCTAAGATGTGTTCAAAAGCATCTCTTACTTCCTTTTTAAATTCTTTCAAAGTTTTTTTCTTCTTCAAACCTTTTGGGCATAGACTTGTTTTTGATAATTTTTTCATGTCACAAGTTTATCACAAAGTACCCAAAAAGTCAATGCCCTTTAATGTGCCGTGTAAAACTTTGGAATTCAAGGCAAAACGGCGTGCCGATATCTTTTTTTGTTGCAGAAAAACAATGTTGCGGCAAATTTGCCCTTGACAAATCCTTCGTTTTGTTTTATTCTAAAGAAGAAAGGAGAACTTTAATATATGAAAAAGAAAGCAATGTTTACGGTGGCGGTTTTGTTGGCTTTAGTTTTAGGTGCGGCCGGAAAATTTCCTGTGCACGCCTTGGAGATCGGTTGTTCCGGCGTGGCGAAAAAGAAAGAACAGGTCAATATGGGGCGTGGATTTTGCAAGGAAATCGTGGAACATTCAAATGAGGGGGAAAATATCTCTGGCGGTCTTTATCATTCAAATGAAGGACGGGACGAGGATGGACTTCTCAATGAAATCATGAAACATTCAAATGAGAATAACCTTGACGGACAATGCAGTTATTATTATCGAAGTGAAGAAGAGGCGAATAAAGATTTTGAGAGGCTTCTTCAAGGGAATGATGGGATTGAAGGGTGTCAATGTAAATAATTGCCGGTTGGGACGCAATTCGGCGTTTACATTTGTATAATTTTTCCTTTACTTGTCAATGATTGAGACAAGGGGGAAAGAATTATGAATATAAGAACCGCTACACAAATGGAAAAGGCAAGGAAGAAGGCGTTTGCCGTGTCTTCTTTTTTGATTATTATGATGCTTGGCATATCTGCAACCTTTATGGCGATATCTCTCAACAATCCGGGACCGGGTATCCCGATTAACAATCCCATTGTTGATGATAATAACGAAAACGAGGAGCCGAGCGAGAATATTCCAAAGCCCGTTGCGTTTTCCGTTCCTGTTTCGGGAAGTGAATGGAAAGTCTTAAAAGAAGCCAATTTGGAGCAATTGCAGCGTAATGCGACATTAAAGCGTTGGGAATTGCATCCAAGTTACGACATTGGTGCAACCGTGGGGACAAACGTCGTTGCCGCCTATAACGGAAGAGTTGTTCAAGTTTCGACCGGCAATATTTTCACCGGCACACAGGTTACAATAGAACACGACAACGGACTTAAAACCGTTTACGGAAGTTTGGATAATGTGGCGGTTGCCGAGGGCGATGTCGTTACAAAGGGTCAAAAGATAGCCGAAGTCGGCGACACGGCAGGGCAGGAAAAATACGACACACCCTACATGCGATTTGAAACTTATGAAAACGGAGTTCAAATCGACCCAAGTGAATACGTCGCGGAATTTGCAACCTCGAAGTAATGAAAAAAACCTGCAAGTTTTCAAAAAAACAACAAGTTTTCTTGTTGTTTTTTTGTAACGTTAAGTTGCTTTTCTTCTGTTGAAAATCCACCAAACGAACCATTCCGCCAAACCGGTGCCGATTACCCCTAATAAAATCCATAACCAAAGTAGATTTTGTTTTTGTGCATTTGCCGTTCTTACCATAATGTTTATCATGAGGGAGTTGACCGTGCTTTCTTTTTCAATTTCAAAGTCCTGCATTATTGCATAAGCGTAATAATCGGGGTCTTCGTCAAAAAATTCCGGATAATTTTCATCATCAAACGGGTAACCGATATAATCAAAGTTTTCCTGTTCGTGTTCTTTCAAAAAGTTGATGAATTGTGCCGCACCATTTTCGTTTTGTGCGTATTTGGGGACAACGATATTGTCATGCCAAAAATTCGTCCACCGAGGCACATAAAACTCTAAATTTTCATTTGTATTTTCTTCACTGTCTATAATTGCGGTATAATCACAACTCCAATAAAGTCCAAAATCATAGGGACCTTCGCTATCTATAAAGGTAAACTTTCCCTCGTCATTTTCATAAACCGGGCTCATATTTATTCCTTGATGTTCAAGCCAAAACTCGGCGTTTTCAATGTCAAATCCTTGCATATTAAAGACTTCATCAACGTCAAATTCACCGTTTTTTAATTCTTCACGAAAAGCATAAAGCATTGCCGCACCGACCGAATCCCGTGCCGACTTCTTCATTGAAATCCTGCCTTTATGGTCCGTTGCTTCAAATAAAGCCGTAAAATCGGGATAAATTTCAAAGAAATCTTCCGGAAGTTTGCTTGAATCATACATAATTCCAAGAACTCCCCAAAAATATTCTGTTGTGTATTCCTCCTTAATTAAACCGTCATTTTTTAACTTATCCGCCATGTAATCACTTGGGAATGCCAAATCGTAATCAAGCTTTTGTTCTTTAATTTTTGTGTATAATTCTTCATTGTCACTAAAAGTATCATATTGAATTTTATAGCCGGTTTCCTCTTCGAACTGTGTAATCAAATCGGGGTTTATATAATCTTCCCAATTTATAATTTTAATAACTTCTCCGCGTGGGGTTTGAAATGTAAAAATCAATCCAAGAGAACCGCCCAAAACAACGGCGATGGATAAAATCAAAACCAAAAACCTTTTCTTCATTTTTGTTTACCTCGCTTTCTTAAAAACATAAAATTATAAACGCAAAGGCCGACCAGAATAATTCCAAATATAATTGTTGTAAGTGCATAAAAGACGTTTGGAATGTCCTTCTTCGCAATTGCGGAATAAATTACCGTTGAAATCGTGTGGATTCCGTCGTTATTGTATTGTGTTATAACAAAATCATCAAGGGACAAAGTAAATCCCAAGAGGAAACCATTGACTATCGCCGGCATAAGCTGCGGAATGATGACTCTCCAAAATGCACCGAACGGGGTCGCCCCCAAATCCAAGGCCGCATCGTATAGATTTTCGTCTAATTGTCTCATACGCGGTAAAATTGTAAGTAAAACAAATGGCAGGGCAATTAAGGTATGACAAAAAAACAGTTTCAAATATCCCGCATTATAAATCCCCAAGGTGATAAACAAAAGAACTAAACTGAACGATACGACAATATCCGCGTTGACAATAGGAAGTTGGTTTACAATCATCGTCGCCGTCTTGTTCCGCCTTCCCATCTTTGTTATACCGACAACCGCCATCGTTGCGATTATTGTTGCGAACAAGGACGAAACAATCGCAATTACAAAAGTATTTGCAATTGCCCCTATGTATTTTTTGCTTGTAAAAAGCTCACCGAAACTTTCAATATTTCCAAATGACTTTATTACGATTGAAATTATTGGAAGATATAAAAAAAACAATAAAATAACGACCGGAAGCCACAAAAGATACTTCTTCATATAATCCCTCCTCTTTTGTTACCAAGTTTAGACAGCCAATTGGTTATGAAAAACGAAATCAAAACAAACGACAATAAGACAATCGCAATAACCGCTCCGCCCGAATAATCATGATTCTTCGTAAACATAAGGTTTAATTCTTCCCCCAACATGAATGTTGTGTTGTCACCTAAATATGCCGATAAATAGTATGTAGACACGGCCGGCGTAAATACCATTAAAAATCCTGAAATAATTCCCGACATAGACAGCGGCAAAACAACTTTATAAAATGTAGTCCATTTATTCGCCCCCAGGTCCGTCGACGCCTCTAAATATGCCTTGTCTATGTTCTTTAATACTAAATAAATAGGCATTAACATAAATGGTAAGTAGTCCATTGTAAGCCCGATTATGACCATGAATGCCCCTCTTGAGGCAAAAAGTTCGCCTAATGCAATTGTTCGAAGAAGTCCGTTGACCCACATGGGTGCCGTTAAAAGCAACAAAATGAACGGGACGAATTTCGACCGACTTCGTGCCAATATCAATGCCGCCGGATATCCTATCAAAATACAAAACAAGGCCGCCGTGAATGCGAACCCGATAGAGCGGAAGAGCGTAGCCATTTCGTCTGCACTGCTAAAATAATTACCGAAACGTTCCAATGAAAAGCCTTGAACAAAAAAGGCATAATAAAACAATAAACCGAGCGGAAACACAACAAAGACCGCCATAAAAATAAGATACGGAACCGAAAATAAAACTCTGCTATTCTTCACCGTTTTCAACCTCCTTGTTCTCTTCCTTGTCCTCAATGTCATTACTTCGCATTAAATGTATTTCATCAGGTTCAATCCAAAGCCCGATTTTTGCACCGTCCTCATACCGTCTTATCGTTTCAATTACTAATTTCTGCTTCTTTATTTCTACCGTTATATTGTAATAACTTCCCTCAAAGATTGAATAAAGAACCTTCGCTTCAATCTGTGCATCTTTTTTTACAACTTCAATGGATTCCGGACGAAGAACAACGTCGACAATCTCGTTTCTTTTGAAACCTTTATCTACACACTCGAATTTCTTTCCCAAAAATTCAACTTGAAAGTCCTTGATGAATTTGCCCTTGATTATGTTGCTGTCACCGATAAAATCCGCAACGAAGGCGTTTGACGGTTCGTCATAGATTTGCTTCGGTGTCCCGATTTGTTGGATTATTCCGTCCTTCATTACAATTATACGGTCGCTCATCGTCATCGCTTCCTCTTGGTCATGTGTGACGAATATAAATGTGATTCCCAATTCTTTATGAAGACGCCGAAGTTCAATACGCATCTCCTGCCGCATTTTCAAATCAAGGGCGGATAAAGGTTCGTCAAGCAATAAAACCTTCGGCTCGTTGACAATTGCACGTGCAATCGCCACACGCTGCTGCTGCCCGCCGGATAAATTGTCTATATCTCTATCACCATAATTTTTAAGTCCGACCAACGACAACGCCTCTTGAACCTTGCTCTTGATTTCACCGACCGAAAGAAGGCGTTCCCCGTCATTAACCTTAATGCGTTTTAATTTAAGACCGAACGCAATGTTTTCAAATACATCAAGATGCGGAAAGAGTGCATATTTTTGAAAAACGGTATTGACGGGACGCTTATTCGGCGGAATCTTTGTCATATCCTTGCCGTCAATTAAGATTGTCCCCGAACTTGCCATTTCAAAACCCGCAAGCATTCTTAAAATGGTAGTTTTACCGGAGCCGGACGGCCCCAATATCGTGACAAATTCCCCCTCATCAATGGTAAAAGATGTGTTTGAAACGGCACCTTCTCCGTTGTAGAATTTTGACACGTTTTTCACTTCAATTATTTTCATTGAAAGAATGATAACAACTATTTTCAAAATGTCAATAATAAAATTAAAATTTATGTTCAAACTTGCACATTTCATTGATATAGTAATAAGGAGTTTTTTTCTCTTCATCGCAATTTTTGTCCCGCTGAACTATTTTGCCGGTTACGTCTTGTCCCTAATTATCTCTCTCTTGACGGTTGCCGGCGTTAATCTTCTTCTTGAACTTACTTCAAAAAAGGAATATAAAACAATAAAGATAACAAAACATGACTTCAAGGTCTTCTTTATAAAAATGTTTGACCGAAGTAAAACAAAGAATTACCTTTTCATTGGAATACTTCTTCTCTTTATGTCTTTCATCGTTAAATTAAATATCTATTATATCATCTTTTCAAGCATCGTGTTTATTTTTGCGTTTTTGACAAGATGTGGTATAATCAAATTAAATGAAAACAAGGCGGGCGGACAAAAAGATGACCCAAAAGGCGAAGCAGACAGCAAAGACCTTAAAAAAAAATAATGGCGGTGTGGTCCTTCTCTATGGGGAAATGGGTGCGGGTAAAACCACCCTCGTCTCAAATATTATCAAATATATGGATAAAAAAATAAAGGTAACCTCACCGACTTTTCCAATAATAAATAAATATGCCGATAATATTTATCATTGTGATTTATATCGGGTTGATGATTTTGAAAGCATAGGGCTCTACGATATACTTGAAGATAAAAACAACATGGTTTTTATTGAATGGCCAAAGAATTTGGAGGTGAAAAATGCAGTCAAAATTACTCTTAATTGATACCGTTCATCATGAGATGTTAATTTTCTATAATTCAAAGTATGAAATCTTAACGGAGCAGCGTCAACACGATAAAAATATTAACAAACTTATACAAGAACTATTGCACGGTGAAAAACCCGCCGCAATCGCCGTCAATATCGGTGCCGGTTCTTGGACGGGCACGCGTGTTGGTGTTACCGCCGCAAAGGCGTATGCCCTTGCCATGAATCTTCCACTTTATCAATATAAAAGCCCCGACAGTGAACGTTTTGTCAAGGAAACCCTTCATTTGCCGGAGGACCTTGAGGGTTATCTTGACCAAATTCAACTTCAATTAACGACTTGCCGCGATTGCACCCCGTATTATAATGCCGAATTTCATGTGAAATAATCGCATTTAATTTATAAATTTCATATAAAAGGTAAATGAAGACAATTCTCTTCCTGCACGGTTGGGGCGGAAATTCAAACTCCTTCCTTCCCATAATCAATTACTTCAAAAATTTTTATAATTGTATTGCCCCGACCTTTCCCATTCCTGAAAACAAAGTCTTTATCCTGAAAGACTTTGTTGCAATGGTGCAGGACATAAAGTGCGACTATATAATTGCACATTCATTTGGTGCAAGGATTGCCGTTTTTTTGAACTGTGAAAAAATGGTTATTACGGGAGGGGCGGGCTTGAAACCCAAAACAAACTTGATAAAATGGATCAAAAAAAAATTAAAAATTCCAAGTGCCGATTATAGGGTTTTGAACAACCTTCAAAAACAAACCTTCAAAAATATTATCAATTATGATATCTCCAAGGACATTAAACAAACCCCGACACTTTTAATATGTGGACAAAGAGATAAAGCGACCCCCGTCTATATGGCGAAAAAATGGCACAAAATAAACGGAAATTCTATACTTAAAATATATAAAAATTGCGGTCATTTCGCATATTTGGAAAATAAGGAGCGATTCATAAAAGATGTTGAACAATTTCTTATATAAACTTCAAATAAATAACTATAAGGTCTCTAAATTATGGAAACATAAAAGGGTGACCGGAACCCCAAAACTAACCGCCCGGCTGCGGCGGATAAAAATCTTGTCCTTTATCCTTTTGCCGTTTATGCTATTTCTTCCAATTGCGGCAATAAGCCTCGCCGTTATCCTTTTATCCCCGATTGAGTTTTTAATAAAAAGACATTATCTTCAAAAGGCCGTTAAGATACTTGATAAACGCCCGAATTTAATAAGGATAGGTATAACGGGAAGTTTCGGCAAGACGTCATGCAAAAATATACTTAATCAAATTTTATCTTCCCAATATACGGTAACCGCATCCCGTGAATCTTTCAATACCCCGATGGGCTTTGCAAAAACCGTCAATGAAGACTTAAAACCGGATACGGAAATTTTAATAATGGAAATGGGCGCAAAACATATCGGCGATATAAGGCAGCTGTGCAAACTTCTTCGCCCTGATTACGGAATAATCACGGGCATAGGACCGCAACACCTTGAAACATTTCAAACTTTGGAAAATATTCGAAAAACTAAATATGAAATCGCTTCTTTTTGCCCAATCATTGATAATCCAACCAAGGAGGTCTTCAATACAACTTTATTGGGTCGGCATAATCAAAAAAATATATCCCTTTGTGCTGAACTTGCAAGAAAACTTTATGTAACGGAAGATAATATCCTCTCCGCCATAAGAAATTTAAGACAAACTCCGCATCGGCTTGAATTGATACAACTTCCTAATGACAAAAAGATTATCGACGATTCCTATAATTCAAACCCCGTCTCCGCTATGGCCGCCCTTGATGTTCTGTCAACTTTTAACGGCATAAAACTTGTCCAAACTCCCGGTTTTGTAGAACAGGGCGAAAATGCGTATAATGCAAACCGTGAATTGGGAAAACAAATAGCGGACGTCACGGATAACTTGATAATCGTCGGCGAATTGAACAAAACCGCCATCGCCGACGGTTTCGGTAAAAAATATATGTATGCGAAAAATCGAGACGAAGCCAAAAGATATTACGAAGACTTCGACGTCTTGCTTATTGTAAATGATATACCGGATAATTATTAAAACAACCCCAACTACGCCGACACCAACGAGATATCCGCGGGCAATATAATAATCTTAACTTCATAGACGTAGAAACCTATCTTTACATACACGTATCTGTCTTCGAATGTTGCCTCTTCTAAACTTGCGAATGTAGCCGTTGGGATTGTTTGGGTAAACTTCATATCTTCCGTTATTGAATCCAAACGGGTGGCAACCGTGGTGACGGCGTAATATGTTAAATCCGTGTTGGTTACGGTGATTCCTGCTTCCGCTCTATATAACGAAATGACGTTATTTTGTGTTATGCCGTCGATTAAAACCATTGCACCTTGATGAAAGGTCAAATCTTCTTGAATTTGGTTTGGACTGATGAGCGGTTGATTTGAGTAACTCAAATGAACTGCAGGGCGGACGGCTGTCGCGTAGTGCGCACCCAAACTCGGGTGCAAAACCCCGCCATTGGTCGCATACGACGCACCGGTGGCACTCGGCGATCGCAACCACAAAGAGTACTCGCGGGTGCCTTCTGTCTCTACCCCACCCTGTAGCCCTGCACGGCCTATTCGGGTATAGCCGCCGCCGGAGTTCCACGCCCGTAGGGTGTCGTTAAAGTCTATATCATCACTCGCCGTGTCCCAGGTACCGTCATCCTCGACTTCTCTGTAGGACGGTGCCCAGAAGTAGTCATCGGCGTAGAGGGTGGCACCGAGAATGTTGGTATTGTCGATTGCGTTGGCGGCGGAGTTTATGGTGGATTTGAAACCGGGGGAAACAAAGGAAAAGAGAGTTGGATCTTGGGTTATTTTGCCGTAGACGCCATTCTTAAACATCTCGTAGACGGACGAGGCTATGGCGTTCATCGCGTTTGTCCGGTTGGTGTCTGTCCCGCCGTTTTCGTAAAAGTCGGGAGCACCTTTGTTGAAGATTGAGTGGAGATAGGTGTTTTGGTTGTAGACGCCATAGCTGCTAACGTCATGGGACCAAGTCGCAACGAAATCATACCTGTTGGCGGGAATTGCGGTGTCGGGCTTTACGGAAGCGGTTTCGGGGGAATCGTCAATGAACTTGTCGTCTAACTCTCTGCCGTTAGCCATAGAACTGCCGTCCAACCAAAAAGTTTTAATTTTGTTGCGGTGGGCGGCGGATTCCGCCTCGTAATTTTTATTATTATTTGGAGTGAAGTCATTATCACCTTCCGCTACGCAAAGGAAATTGAGACCCCAAAGTTTGTAGACTTTGCCTACTTTCATGTTTTTGATTATTTCGTTCCATTGAGCGGCGTCAAACGGGGACGACGCGGATGAACCCTTATTGCTCATGGACATCCACCAAATGGAACCGCCTACAATTGCGGCAACGGACACAAAACAGGCCGCCATTAACGCAACGAACTTTGTCTTCTTCATTTTATTTGTTTCTCCTTTTTATGGATAATAATTTATCCATAAAACAATTATAGATACAAATTGTATCAAGTCAAGCGATTTAATACATTATGTCTTACCATTAAATTATGGTTAAATTCGCGGAAAGATTGACCGAAACGCTGAAACTGAAAGGTCTTTCATTTTCTGCCTTTGCAAGACGAATCAAAGTAACTCCAAATACAGTTTGTAAGTGGTGTAACGGGGATAGAGAACCAAATTATGAAATGCTTTTACTTATAACAAAAGAGTTGGAAGAATCCACCGATTATCTATTGGGTCTTTCCGATTGAAGATAAACCGCGAATTTATCTGTCGTCCGCGTCCTTTGTCCCAATCGTTCCCGCCAACCTTTCTAAATTCCCTTTTACCTGGGCTAAAATCTCTTCTCTAATCTTTTCTTCTTTTTCAAGCCATGCCCTTATCGCCTCTTTACCTTGTGCAATCCGTTCGCCTTTGTAGGAAAACCAACTGCCGTTTTTTTGAACAAGGTCGCCCGCTATCGCTAAATCTAAAATACAGCCTTCATTTGAAATTCCACGCCCGAACATGATTTCAAATTCCGCAAGTCTAAACGGCGGTGCTAATTTGTTCTTGACAACCTTGACCCGTGTCCTGTTGCCCGTGAATTCCTCCCCTTGTTTTACACTCCCTATCCTTCGAACATCTAATCTTACCGTTGCATAGAACTTTAATGCCTTGCCTCCGGGCGTCGTCTCCGGACTTTGTCCGGGCATAAGTGACCCCACCTTGTCACGTAATTGATTTATAAAGACCAGGGCGGTTTCACTTTTATTTATAAGCGGTGCAAGTTTGCGGAGTGCCTGCGACATAAGTCTTGCCTGCAATGCGACATGTGCGTCGCCGATATTGCCGTCAATTTCATCTTTTGGGGTAAGTGCCGCGACGGAGTCAATGACAATCAGGTCGATGCATCCGCTTTCCACCAATTTATGTGCAATGTCAAGTCCCTGTTCGCCGCTGTCTGGCTGCGAAATTATTAAATTTTTTACGTCGACGCCAAGTGCCTCCGCGTATACGGGGTCAAGTGCCTGCTCCGCGTCTATGTATGCACAGTTCAAACCCATTTTTTGTGCCTCCGCCGCAATGTGGAGACAAACGGTTGTTTTCCCCGAGCTCTCCGGTCCATAAATTTCCGTTATTCTTCCGCGTGGTATTCCGCCCGTGCCAAGTGCATAGTCCAAGGTCAGGCAGCCGGTAGATATGACCTTTACATTGCGGACAACCGGTCCGTCGCCGATTTTCATGATTGCACCCTTGCCGTATGCCTTCTCTATTGCCGCGATTGCCGCGTCCAACGCCTTTTTCCTTTCATCGGTTTTGCCCGTGCCTTTTGATATCATTTCATTTGCCATATTTGTAATTATATCGTATACTTACGAAGTGCAAAAGCGTTTTTTATCTCTCCTGTTTGCGGCGACGGTTATCTTCGCCTCCATTTTCCCTATGTTCCTTGTAAAGGAGCAAGAGCCAAACCTTACACAATTCAAATTACAATATTTTACCGATGAAGTTGATTACCATAATGACGGCCGAATAAGCGGAAATTATGACGAACGCGGAAACTTTGCCTATACTTTGGGTTTTGATAACTATATAAAGTATTTGTCAACTTTTGAAGACAAAAAGGAAGTTATCGTTGCCGTGATAGACAGCGGTGTAAACTATCAACACTCAATCTTTAATGGGCGTCTTCTTCTTAATCAAACCGCAAACAATGTTAGATTTATTACATCGGGCGGTCAGGTTACCCATACGCGGGTCGGTCAAAACTTTGTCGGTGGCGAAGGGACAAAAGATATGAATGACATAACGGACGAAAACGGACACGGGACACATGTCGCCGGCACAATCGCGGACTTAACCTTGCCGAACGTCAAGATCCTTCCGTTGAAGATTTTTGGTGAAGGGGAAGACGTTTTTGGTTTTGCACTTGAAAACGCAATATACTTTTTGACCGCATTAAAAAAACAAACCGGCATGAACATTGTTGCGGTAAATATGAGTTTGGGGACGGAACCTTTGTTTGGGACGGAATTTGTCAAAACAAAAAACGACTACCAACCCTTGATCAATTCTTTGCTTTCAAATAATATACTTCCTATTGTTGCATCCGGAAACGGGTATACAACCGGTCCAAATAAGGGTGTTGGGTCGTCTCTTCCGTCAATTCCCGCCGCTTGTGACGGAGTAATCGCGGTTGGTTCAATTGAACGTAATGAAAAAAGAAGCAACTTTTCAAACTATGGTTCGCACCTTTCTTTGTCCGCACCGGGGAAATTTATATGGTCGGCTTGGCTTCCTTATGACAATACGGACGCTCCTTATTCCAAAGATGACCATACCGCCGCACCGACCGGAACTTCTATGGCGGCACCGTTTGTAACCGCCGCTTATGCAAACCTAATGTCTCTGCCGGATAATTCCTCCGTCACGCTTGATGATTCAAAAACACAATTATGTCAAAGCTCCGTTGATATAGGTGCCCCCGGATTTGATGAGCAATATGGTTACGGTTATGTTAAACTCTCTACCGGTGATGATGACTTTTCGGATATTGAACTTCCGCCAATCAATGATGACCCCGCCGTAAATTTGCCGAATATCGGTCAACAATATATTGATGAGGAAATAGAAGAAGCCGCCGATGAAATTCCTTTGTTTTTTGTAATCAGCGGCATAATTTTGTTGATGGTGGTGGTTTTTGCAATTCAAAGTTACTTCACAAAAGAAAAAGAAGAAACACTTGACGGCAATTAAAAAACAATATATAATATCCAAATATTGTGGGAGGGTTCATAAAACCCGTTTGAACCACTTAAAAGGAAAAATTTAATATGTCATCTAAACCAATTAAGGCACAGGTCAAGCTGCAACTCTCCGCCGGCTCCGCAACTCCTGCACCTCCCGTGGGAACCGTCCTTGGACCCTACGGTATAAATTTACCGCAATTCGTTAAGGGTTTTAACGATGCGACAATGAACGATAAGGGTTTGATAATTCCCGTCGTTGTAACAATCTATGGAGACCGAACATTCGATTTCGTCTTGAAAACTCCGCCCGTCGCGGTCTTGATAAAACAAATGCTTAAACTTGAACATGGGTCAAAGGTCCCCAATAAGGAAAAGGTCGGCAAAATTACCGCTGCACAAATTCGGTCCATTGCCGAACAAAAAATGATTGACCTTAATGCTTCATCTTTGGAAACTGCCGAAAGTATGATACGGGGAACGGCACGCTCGATGGGTGTCGTGGTGGAGGGCTGATATGATGGAAAAAATTAACAAAAAACATGGAAAATCTTATAACCAAGCGGCGGGAATTGTAAAAAATGAAAACAAAGTGCCGTTGTCCGTTGAAGACGCTTTGAAACTTGTCGAAAAAACAAAACGTGTTAAATTTGACGAAACAATCGAACTTCATGTGTTATTGGGTGTTGACGGCAAGCAGGCCGACCAACAGGTCCGCGGAACCGTCGTCTTGCCTAACGGAACGGGTAAAACTCAAAGGGTCTTGGTTATTGCCAAAGGACCAAAGGCGGATGAGGCGGTCGCCGCCGGGGCGGATTTCGTCGGTGCCGACGATATGATTGCAAAAATTACAAGCGGTAACTGGCTCGGGTTTGATGTCTGTATAACTACTCCCGA
The DNA here is from genome assembly GCA_031255215.1 of Christensenellaceae bacterium. Classification (GTDB taxonomy): domain Bacteria; phylum Bacillota; class Clostridia; order Christensenellales; family UBA1242; genus RGIG8050. The sequence continues at coordinate 19,203 of JAIRSY010000030.1, forward strand.
TATGATGGCACAAATCGGTAAAATTGCAAAGATTTTGGGCCCGAAAGGTCTTATGCCAAATCCAAAAAGCGGAACCGTTACAATCGATGTCGCAAAGGCCGTAAAGGACGCAAAGGGCGGAAAGGTTGAATACCGTCTTGACAAAAATAATATAATTCATTGCATCCTGGGCAAAATGTCATTCGGCACGGAAAAACTTTTGCAAAACTATCAAACCGTAATTGATGCGATTATAAAGGCAAAACCGCCCACAAGTAAAGGTACATACCTTAAATCAATAACAATCGCCTCCACCATGGGTCTTGGTGTTCGCTGCCTTAATAGTTAACCTTGGTATTATGTTTGACCTTGTCCCATGCAAAATCCGATTGCTTTTTTCAAAAGCATGGTTTTAATCAACTTCAAGGTTAGGGTCAATAAATAACGGAGAATCAAAAAATTCACTTGGTGTCATTTCAAATGCTTGAATGATTTGCATCACTGTTCTAAGATTTACGCTTCTATATTTCTTACTCATCAAACCTTGTGCCGTATTCGGTGAAATTCCGCCAATGCGAGCAAGTTTATACATAGAGATGTCTTCCTTTATCAAGAGCTCCCTTATCCGCTTCTGCACCGCATTCGCTAATGTCATAAGCCTCCATAAATGCATCGTTTCTGCACAATTATAATGATATCAAACGAAGTTACAATAATATCTGTCTTTCAAGACATATATCGGTTGCAATTATAAAATACTTATGTTAATATAAATATATGCATGAGAAAACAGATAAAAAAGGAAAAACAAATTATGGAAAAATAAATAACGGGAAGGCGGAAGCCTCGAAATTTTTAACAAGGCATTTTCAGTCCACAAGACCGACGAGCCAGTCTATGCTCTCGCTTAACGTTTTCGCTATCAAAATTAACATATCAATGTCCGGCTGCCTTGTCCCTTTGCACCATTTGTTTACGGCAACGGCGGTGATATTTAGTTTTTTGGCAAAGGCACGCTGCGTTATATCCTTATTTTGTAAGGCTTCAAGTAATCGTTCGGCAAATTTATTCACATTGGGATTATATGGCAAAGTGCTTATTTATGCTTGACGGTTGGCAGATTGCTTATTACAATATGGATTATGAATAAGATTATGAAGGAGAAAAAAAATTATGGAAGAAATAATAGAAAATGAAGGTGACTACTACAAGAAATGGTGTTTCGCAAACATCATTACAGAGATAATTGTAAAAAACGACCTTGAAATAGAGGACTTTGCGAACATGCTTGGTGTATCTGAAAGTGAAGTTATGCGTTGGTTGTGCATAAAAAGCATGCCCGGCCCCGCAAGATTAAATCGTATAGCCGAAAAATTCAATTTAATGACCGATGAGGTATTGAACGGCGGGCTATATGGCCTCCGTGATACCATAGAATTTGTATTTGGGACAAAGAAATTATAAAAGGTTACTTTACGCTTGCCGTAATCAAAGAAACCTTATAGCCGGTCCATTTTTGGGATACCGCCTCCATTGTGGACGGAGGCGGGACATCGGTTTGATGTTTGACCGCAAGATTAAAGTAATAAGACATAAGTTCTTCCGCGGCAACGTAAACAGATTCAAGCGTTTCCCCCTCGCAAAAGATAGTAAGGTCGGGGATATAACCATTATAAAACCCCGTCTCCTCGTTCAAAATAAAAATCATTGGGTATGTGAATTTTGGCATATTTCTATATTATAATTTTATTTGAAACTTGGCAAACATTATTTTTAAGTATTTCATATACATATAAATAATGAAAAAAGTTCATAAAGTTTTACTGGCGGTGCTGCTACTTATTATCGTCGTTCTCCTTTATATGTCCTTCGTTGTAAATCCTGTTGTTTTTAATTATGGTTATGCCGATGTTGAAATGATGACCGTCAAATCAATAAATAAAGGCATAAGCGAAATAATGAATATCAATAGTTATAAAGAGGTAACCGATATACGCCGTGACAAAGACGGGAAGATTTTAAGCATAAACGTAGATATGGTCGGGCTTAATTTTATAGCGAATGAAATTGCCGGTAAGACGCAGCAAAACCTTGACACAAATGCCAAAAACGGCATAAACGTTCCAATCGGAACTTTTTCAGGCATTCCTCTTTTTGTTGGAAAAGGTGCGGACATAAAATTGAAGGTTAATCCAATGGGTTCAATAAACTGTCACTTTGATTCATCATTTGTTTCCGCGGGCATAAATCAAACCCGTCACCGCATAATTCTTTTGGTAAACGCAACCGTAAACTTGGTCCTTCCTCTTTATACAAAAAAGATGGATATTTCGGTAGAAATGTTTTTCAGCGAAAGTATAATAATCGGCGAAGTCCCGCAATTCTATTTATCCAATATCAATTAAACCTTTGGCTCTCCATACCCCACCAAATACGAACCTGTAAAATTGTTGTTTTATAAGGGAATGTTTGGAATTATAGTAAAAAGATCCACAAATGATATATATAGTTGATATAAATAATAATTGATATATCTAACTTGACATTTTGCGACAAATTATATATTCTAGTGTGGAGGAATAAATATGGAATATCCCTATATGGTATCAAACAATAAAATTTCACAAATTTTTGATAAGATAGTTACAGCA
>JAIRSY010000011.1 GCA_031255215.1 Christensenellaceae bacterium
GCGAAGCGTTTACCTTTACGGAGCCGCGATAACAAGGAGCGTAGGCGACGCAGTTATCCACCGTAGGTGAGATAACAGGAGCGTAGGCGACGCAGTTATCCACCGTAGGTGAGATAACAGGAGCGTAGGCGACGCAGTTATCTATTTTGCGTAAGCAAAATTAGGGTGAGCGTAAGCGAACGAAGCGGCGGAGTGTGGGGGGAACGACGGGGGGATTTTGTTTGTTGCGGGATGTAGAATTAGATATTGACAAAGAATGAATGTGTGCTTATAATAGTTTATATTATGATGAGTTTATTGTTGGCGGACAGTATCGCCTGGTGGATTTTTGCATGCATTACGGCTGTTGTCGTATTTGGAGTTATTATTTTCCTTGTGATGAAGTTGAACGGGGATGAAAGGGGGAAACCTATAAATAATTATAATTATGTTTTGCCGGCGGAACCGAATGCGTCTCCGTCCTTTTCAGAGCCGATGAAAAGAGGGGATGAGGATAGCATAACGTTTAGGGGATTTGAAGAAGAGAAGGAAGATAGTGATTATGATAAAGACAAGGCGAGGATAGAGCAGGAAAAATTAGAGGAGGAGCAAAGGGAGAGGGAGAAGAAGTCCAACACCGCGGATTCTTTTTTTGCGTCGTTGGAGGATTCGCCCGCGTTCAGTGTTTCAACCTTGAACAGCGATGAAAAAATGTTCCCCGGAAGTGAGGACAAAAAAGATAATAAAACGGGAGGGAGCAATGTTTTCTTCGGCGGAGATGAAGTCGTTTCAAACGAGACGAATTATTTCAGCGAGCCCGAAAGTGTTTGGTTGCAAAAACAAGCGGATACCCTGGGGGCGGCATCCAAACAAGAAGAACTTCTTGCAGATGAAGAAACGGCGGATAACTCTATTGATCCGAGGATACAGAGTTTCCTCAATGAATTTGAGAATCAAAAGCAGGATGAAATGCAAAAGTTTGCGGACATGATGTCGGAGTTGAACGTTCAAAAGGAATCGATGTCGGGTGTTGGGAATGATTGGACGGAGGAGGCGGCCGACGACAATAACTTGAAGGGGCAACTTCTTGTTGAGCAGGCAAGAAGTCAAATGGCGGAGTTGGTGAGGAGCAGCCGCGAGCGTTATGCGAAAAATGTTGAAAAAATACCTGATGAATTGGAAGGGGAGATGCAGGAAATTTTGAATAAGGAAAAGCAGGAACAGGAAAAAAGGTTGAAGATTCAAGAGGAAAAATTGAACGTTGTGTTGGCGGCGATAGCGGAAGAAAGGAGAGCGGCGGAGGAGAAACAAGCCAAATTAAGGGAGGAGGAAAAAAGGGCGGCTCAATTTGAACAACTTCGCAAACAATATCTTGATGCGATTAACGTGATGCAGGTAAAATATGAGGAAGCATTAGAAGAGATGAAGAAGAATAGGACTCGTTTTGCAGATGAAGAAATTGAGAGAGAAAAGAAGGAATCGACGGTTCTTATTGAGAAGATGAAAGAGGAAATTGCGGCGATGTCGAAGGAGAGAGAGGAAGAGCGTAAGCAGTTTATTGAGGACAAGGAGAAGTTGGACCGACAGCTTGTAGATGCTCTTGAAAAACAAAGAATTGAATATCAAGATGCGGAGGGGAGGATTAAAGAGATGAAAGAGGAAGCGGAGCGAGAGAAGGAGGAAATGCGGAAGAAATTTGCAATGGAGAGGGAGGAGTTCCTTAAAAAGATTAAAGAGCAGAGTGAAGCATTTCAGGAAGAAATTGACAGACAGCAGCGGGAATTTCTTTTGCGGGTTAATCAAAGTAATAAAGAGGAGAACATTTTAGATATGACAACGAATAAAGGTTTGCAGGAATTGATTGCACAGTTGCTTGCCGAAAAAACAGAAATGCGAAAGGAGGCCGCGGCACTTCGTGAGGAATTAGAAGCGAGGAGGATTGAGAGTGAGGCAAAGTTATTGAAGAGATTTGCAACGATGGGCGTAGACGAGGGCAATGAGGAAGTGATGGGGCAGTTCAAGCAGGTGAAATTAGAGAGTGAATTAGAATTGCAGAGCAAGTTCGACAGCCTTCAAAGACAATTAGATGAACAGAACAAGAAACGTATAATGGATAATGAGGAGAGGGAGCAGAAGATTAAGGAGCAGTATGAAATCTATAAAGACGAAATTGCGAGAGAGGTTGCGGAGCTTGAAATAAAGAATAAAGAATTGCAGGAGGCATTAAACGCGAAGAACGATGTGTCTATAAAGAGTGAATATGATGAGAATGAGAAGAAATTGCGTGAAAAATACATGCAACTTCGGGCGGAATTGTCACAGGAGGCGAAGCAGTTACAAATAAAAGAGGAAGAGATAGAAAGCGAAAAAGAGGTTCTTCGGGAAGAAAAAGAATTATTGGAAGAGGAAAAGATAAGACTTGAAGATGAGGTAAAGATATTAAAGAAACAAATTGAATTATCGGTGAGAGAGCAGAAAAATACGGGAGAAATTGATGATGTTACCCTTGAAAGAGTGCGGTTTGAATTGCAAAGGGAATTTGAAGACAAAGAAAGACTTATGAATGAAAAAATCCAAAGGGAAAGGCAAGTTCTTGCGGCAAAAGAGAATCAATTGATTGAGAGAGAGAGAGAGATGGCGACGGAAGAAACCCGAATAAGAGAGGAGTCGAAGGTAATTTCTACCTTGATGTCAAATAGGGAATATTCCGTTGAGGAACGGGAGAGGATTGTCCTTGATTATTCACAAAAGTTGGAGGAATTGCAGGAACGTCTTCGTCAAAATGAAAAAGCGATTAGGGAAAACAATAGAGAGTTTATACCGTTGCATAGAATCAAGAATACGCTTGATAGGGATACAAAGATTTTACGTAAGAGGGAGGCGATTGTCGCGAAGCAGCAGGTCTTGATTTATGGGGTAAACAACATCGCGAACGTAGAGCCGGAAAGGATTAAGAAGTTGGAGGCGGACACGAAGCAATTGGAAGGGCTTCAACAATCGGTTGCAAATTGTCAAATGATTCTTGACAAAAACAAGGACAGATACCCAACGCTTGAAAACCTTGATAGGGTTTTAAGAGCTCAAAATGCTCAAATTCGTGCCGATATTGAGGAAGTGAACGCGGCGGCGACATTATTTGGTGAAGACAGCAGCGAGGGTTAATTTTGGAGCTTGCCATTGATTACGGAAGGAAAAGGATTGGTATTGCCACGGTGTTTTTTTCTTCTATTATAAACAATAAAGGTTGGAAGAAAGTTGTGCCTCAAATTGAGAAGATAATAGAACAAAAGTCGATTGATACTTTGGTTTTTGGGTTGCCGTTGAATGTTGACGGCACGGAAAGTATTATGTCCGCGGAGGTTCGTGAATTTGCCCGAAGATTCAATATAAAAAAAGAGTTCATAGACGAGCGGTATACAAGTTTAGAAGCATTGGAGCTTCATAACAAAGAATTTATTGATGATATCAGTGCAAAAATCATTTTAGAAAGATATAAAAGTAAGCAGTTTCTTTGATTTTATCTTAACAACAAGGAGTGGGAATGGATTGGAATAAAATTCATTGACAAGGTTTTTTCTTGCATTATACTTATATGGTGGAAAACAAAAGAGCAAAAATTAACGATAATTGTATCGCGTGCGGAAGTTGTGCGTCGGCTTGTCCCGTTGATGCGATAAAATTGGCGGAATCGGGGGACCATTATGAGGTCGACATGGCCGTTTGTATCGCGTGCGGAAGTTGTGCGTCGGCTTGTCCCGTTGACGCGATAAAATTAGTGGAGGTAAAATAAATGGAAAGTTTATATGATGTTTTGTTGGATACAAACAACAAGGAAAATATTACCCTTTTCGCAGAAGACGGAAGAGAAGAGGAGTTTGCTCAGGTTGCCGTTATAAAAGACGATGATACGGGGAAAATATATACGATTTTGCAGCCGGTTAAGTTGAAGAGCAACGAGGTCGTCGTCTTTGAACTTATTGATGACGAGGATGAGTCTGTGAAGTTTGTTGAAGATGAAGCCTTGGCAGCCAAGATATTGGATAAGTATAAAAACTTGCTATGACAAAAAATGGTCAAAGAAAAAGATCAAGAAAATATCTCCGGAAGCCGTTTCCTGAATTCATTTTGGATTTCTTTTGCGATTTTCCTTATTTGTGGGTGTGCGGCGGGGCTTGTGCGTAATTCAAAGAAGTGGAGCCATTCGCGGAAATTTGCCTTGCAAATTATTTCGGTTTTTGTCGCATTGGGGAGGACCGAACGGGCAATTTGCGGAAGCCAACCCGCGTCAAGTAAGGCGAAGTAGGTTTTTTCGGCGGTTCGCAAGGCGTTTAAGTAATCTTCGTTTTGGTTGTCGGCGTTCTCTTGTTCTATGTATGTGATTTCTTTGTTGAATTTGTCTTTGGAGTAGTTGCAATAGCGTTGACTTTCTTGGGCATATGAAAAAAGCCTATGACGAACCCATTCGTGCGTCACCGCACGGTCGGTTATGACGCGAACGGCGGCGGAACCGAATTCAATCATTGCCAAATGTTTATTTTTAACCAAATTCAAGACAATCCTCGCCGCCGAACCATCTTCAATTTTGTCCTCGCTTTTATAACAATTACGGGCGGCAAGCTCAATGACGCGGAGGTCATCAAACTGCAAAATTTCAAAAGATTGAGGAAGAATCTTCATTTCGCAGCCTTCGTTTTAATATCTTTCGTTTTAATTTCTTTCTTTTCGGTTTCTTTCGTTTTAATGTCTTTCTTTTCGGTTTGCGAAACCTTGATTTTGTTTGATAAAGCTGCTTTCAGGCGATTCGCCTTGTTTTGATGAATTATGTGGCCGCCGGCGGCGGAATCCAATTTGGAAAAAACAACCTTTAATTCCGCCTCGGTAGGATTTGCACGAAACTTCTTTATCTCCGTTGAAAGGGCGGACTTGATCGGCTTATTGCGTGAATGCTTCGCCCTATTCGTCTTTATCCTTTTAATTGAACTCTTTATATTGGCCATGAATAGTATTTCTCCTTTTTGTTTCAATGATAGATGCCGATTGGGATGCTATCGGGATATTATACATCATTGAAAAAGATATTGCAATCTTTTTTTTATATGTTATAATGGGAAATTATGAATAAATTAGATATAATAGAGAAAGAGAACTGCAAAGAAAATATTACGGATTTTAATATCGGTGATACGGTGAAGGTTCATTATAAAATTATTGAAGGGACGAAGGAGCGAATCCAAGTTTTTGAAGGCCTTGTTATTGCACGGAAAAATGGTTCGGTGCGTGAAACCTTTACCGTTAGAAAAATTTCGTTTGGAATTGGGGTGGAACGGACATTCCCTCTTCACAGTCCTAAAATAGATAAAATGGAGGTTGTGCGTCATGGAAGGGTTCGCCGGGCGAAACTTTACTATATTCGCGGATTATCGGGGAAGGCCGGTATGAATGTAAAGGAAAAGATACAGATGAAGAGTTTGCAGGAGAAGAAATCCAACACGAAGAAAGTGAAATCGGTAAAAAATAATGATAAAGAGATTATAAAGAAAGAGGAAGATAACTTGAAAATTGAACCAAAGGAGTAACGTTTTGAGGGTGATGTTTCTTGCGGATGAAGATTTATTGTCGGTGTTAATTCCGTTGTCGATTATCATTTTTGTCGCGTTAATTTACATTTTTTATCTTTATTGGAGAAATAAGAATAGGAACATAGAAGTTTCCGTTGATGATAAAGAGGCGGAGAAGCTTAAAATTCCAAAAAGTGCGGTGGTGATAAGATATATGGAACGAAAGCAGTCGGCGTTTTACGACGTTTTGAAGGCCGCCTTGCCTTCGAATTATATTATTCTTCCCAATGTTCCAATTGAAAAATTGTTTGAGATTTACAAGCGGTCCGAACTTTTGATGAAAGGACAATATGCCGATTTTGTTATATTTGATGCCTCATACAAACCGCTTCTTGTAATAGACCTTTTCGATATGAGTGTATTAAATTTGGAGGCGGTGAACAAAATCAAGAGCATATCAAAAAGTGTAATGAGGAGCAGCGGCATTGTCGTATTTGATTTCAAACTCGGCGACCATTATGACATAGATGATTTAAGAAGACAGATTGCGAACGCGATGAATCCCCTTAAATGAGAAACGGAATTCGGGCAATCGACGTTTTCATGTATGACCGTAAACAATCCGTAAAACCGTCATTTATTTCCCGCAAAAAACACAAAATGCTTGAAAAAACAAAACAATTGTGTTAATATGCACGATAATGTATGAGAAAGAAACATTTTTAAGTAAAGAAATGGTCCTTGGCGATGGCGATAACGAATATGTAGATTCACGTTTATTTAACCAAGTATTTGGACTTTACTGTCGCGCGACCGATTATGCCATTGCCCACGGTAGTGACTTGACGTGGGATCGCCCCTGTAGGTGGTGGCTTTCCTCACCCGTTGTAGACGGCGCTTACGTATATGTTGTTAATGGTATTGACATTGTTAACAATAGAATAGGGGGTTATTGTAGTGCCTGCGAACGTGGGAACGTAGCCGTTCGCCCCGCCTCGTTGTTCTCTAAAATCGGTGATGTCCCACCGAATGCGGTGATGGACGATGACGGATTTTATAGAATTAAGGTGGGTGAAGGTAGGTATCCGCAAACAATAGCAACCCCAAAAATACAAAAAGAATTAAATCGCGGAGCAGGGCAAAAACTATCGCATTTTTTTACGGCCGATACCGTAAAATGTGATGAAAGAGATGAACCGAGATGGACAAAACACGAATGCCGTTCTCTAAACGGACATGAGTATGTAAAAGTGGAAATAGAGCAAGTCGACGGTAGTATACATGATAACTACTTTATAGACGGCACGGTGGTAGATATTGGTAAGACACTGTGGTTTGAGGTTGAAGAGCGGGAACGGACGGTCGGTTGGTGGAATCCCGAGACTTTGAAATGGAGCAAGGAACCGGAAGCAGGTTGGGAAACATGGATTGTAGATGATAGGGGGTTATATGCGGGGATTCAATATGAACACGAAATAAACGGCAAATGTAAAGAAAGTGACTTTGAGGAGACGGATATATATAAATTTCACACCGAAGTTTTTATAAAAGAAGTAGACGCAACAAAAGACCAAAGTATAAATATACAGCACGCCCGTGAAGAAGTTATGAAAAATATTGAGGTGCCAAAACGCAAGAGCCGAATTGCCGTGAATATGGGGGAACTTCGACCCAAAGATAAATTTTCGCATGCCGTTGAAATGGGCGTAACTTCAATTATGCTGCATGGGCCAAGTGAGGCGGGCAAGACGGCAATCGTGCGTTCAACATTCGGCAAAGAACTTATGACATCAATAACCTTGGCAAACGGAATGAAACCCGATGAAGTAATCGGGCATGGTGACACGCCGCCTGCGTGGTATGTTGAACATTGCAAGAAGTGTAAGGCCAATCCCGACAAAATGTGTTGTGTGTCGATTGATGAAGTTACCCACGCGAAGGAAACGGTGCAATCATTGATTTATCCAATAACCGACCCTAATTCCCGTTCGGTGGTTTACGGCAAATGGGCATTGCCCGAAAACACGGTGGTAACATTGATGGGGAACAGTAAAGAAGAATCCAGCGACAATTACAACATGCCGGAGGCTTTATTTCGCCGTCAAGAATTGCACATTGACGTTCCCGCCTTTGATGTGGCGAATTGGACGGGTTGGGGTTTGTCGAAACAGGACGAAAACGCGAAGTATATAAAGCGGCCGCAAGTCCTCACGGAAAGAAAAGAACGTACCAACATTCATCCTGTCGTTGTTGCATTTGTGCAAGCCAATGTCAGTACCGAAGGTGTACTTTACAGTTCATACGACGAAGAAATTGGAAGCCGGGACCCACGAACGGGGCAAAAACAAAGAACATTGGGGCAGAGAAAATACGAGATGGTTTCAAAATATATTTACGCGTGCGAGGATGCGGGAGCGGCGGTAGAAAGTTCCATAATCGGCGATTTCCTTGGTGATGGAGTTGGGCGTGCGTTCTGTGATTTCTTACAAAAGCCTGCATTGTATTTGGAAGATGTGCTTTGCGGAAATACAACATTTCTGCAATATGAAACCGTGGCGGATAAAATCTATGCGGTCGGAGAAGCATTAAACATGAAACCCGCCAATGAAACAGAAAAGGCCTCCGTTGAACAATTTATAAAAAAATATTGCGGTGACGATTATTTGGCACTTTATCAAAGTAAATCTGTGCCGCCGCCGTCCGCCGCAAAAGAACAAGGGGGTATTATATAAGGATGAGAGTAGAAAACAGAAAATTGACGGCGGCACAAAAAATTCAACAATTATTAAAGTTAGAGAATGAATCATTATTGGTGGAAGGCGAAGAGGCCGTTGCGTTTTTGAACGGGCAGGCATTTGTTGTCGATGCCCTTGCCCCGCAGACCGAATTTGCGGTCTTGCCGCGAAACGGCGGGCAATACACATTTCCCAAATGGTGGGATACACAATTTGTGATTATCCGCAATCTTGATGCCGTGCCGATCAAAGATCAAGAAAAGTTTATTCAACTTGCCGAAAATCACTCGGTGTCCGGTGTTTCTATCCCAAACACAACGCACATAATTTTCACGATAACAAAGGGCAACGCAAAATTGGTGAGCAGAAGGGTTTATGAAAATCTTGTTCATGTAACGGAGTGACGCCATGGAGGAACAAAAACAATATCCACTTATAGATATAGAAACCTTAAAGAGACAATTTTGTGATGTTTATGCGGGGCTTGGGGCGTTCACCGATATAATACCCGTGATGTGGGATGATGCCGTTCTTACGGCAGGAACGGATTATAAAAATATAGTTTTGTCGCCGAAATTCATGCAATCGATAACGCCGCAAAACCAATTATTTATTTACGCACACGCGATTTTGCATATCGTTTTCAATCATAAAGAACGCCAACAAGGGCGGGATCTTGAACTTTGGAATATCGCGACCGATGCATGTATAAATGCCTTCCTAAAAAGAGATGGTTTGCAGATGCCGCAAGGCGGCGGTGCAGATATCGCCGACGGTCTTTTTCGAGATGCCGAAACGATATACGATGAACTTCTTGAAAAACAAAAACAGGCACAATCTCAAAGCGGCAAATCAAATGGTGAAATCGGGGGAGGACTTGATGATATTGACCTGGGAGATTACAAAGGGATCGATAACCATGATATTTGGGAAGGCGATGAAAGAGAAGAAATGCCTCAAAAGTCAAAAGAAGGTATGAGCGGGAAATTAAAAAAACTTACGGGTGGACTTAAACCAAGTCAAGATAAAAAGGAGCCGCAGCAAGGAGAAAAGCAGGAGCAAAAACAAGCTAAAATCAGCGAGCAAGCAGTGTTTGAAAGGGAACTCCAAGATCGTGGGAAACGAAAGGCAGAGGCCGGTGCGAATCCCTTGGACAGCATTTTTTGTGCGGCGGGCATTTCGTCAAACGTGAATGTTGCACCCGTATTGAATTGGAAGAAATTATTAAAGAAAAATCTTGCAACCGAGCGAGAGCGATGGGAGTGGAATGACGAAGAAGGTGGTTATAGAATTGAGGATTTTGATGCCGATGACGAAGCGATAACCGAAGTTTTACTTGATAGCTCGGGCTCAATAAACGAAAAATTGCTTCGCGGATTTGTTCATCAACTTGTCCCGATGATTAAACATACAAAAATTCGTGTCGGCACATTCGCGAGCAGATTTTACGGTTGGACGGAGATAAAACGCAAAACCGACATAGATACATTGCGAATCAAAAGTGATGGTTATGGCACAAATTTTGAGGCTGCGGCAACGGCTTTTTCAAAGAAAGATAAAAAGACGCACGCAATTATTAACACGATAGTCTTCACGGACGGAAAACTTGATGGTGCATGGGATCATAAACAGACAACACCGGTGAAGGACATAATATGGCTTGTTTTTGGAGGCAGAGACAATTTCAAACCGCTTGGCGGCAAAATAATTCGTATAAGCGACAAGGAACTTAACGAGATGATATCCTTACATGCCGGAACGTCTTTTGAAAGATAATTAAAAGTGTCTCGGTAGATATAAAAAATAGCAACAGCGTTTATGTGTATGGTCGCGGTTCAATCCCGCGTATTTGACATTCGTAGCGGGTTGAGTTTGAGCGGTGTGACGCTTTGACGAAGTTGCGTTCGCCATAATCTTAATTGAATGACGACAAAATGTACAGAAAAAGTATTGACATAAAAAT
>JAIRSY010000025.1 GCA_031255215.1 Christensenellaceae bacterium
CATAATTCATTTCCTCCTTATATAATCCTTTTGCAAAACTTCTTAAAAGAATAGTTTAGAGAAGAAATCGGCACCATTCTTTTGGAATTTTGCAATGATATTCTGATATTATTGTGCAATTTTGAGGCTGTCAACTCTTTTTTTTAACATTTTTTATTATTTGGCGAGCATTTTCCCATTTTGTGACACGAATTGTCCGTCAATGGTGCCGATTTCTTCTCTAAACTATTCTTTTGTAAAGTTTTGTAAAGAAAGGTTATTAAGGAGGAAATGAATTATGTGGGGATTATTGTTGGAGAATAATAGTGTCTATACACCGTCGTTGGCTGACAAAGCTAAAATGAAAGATATCGTTAATGGAATAAAAACCATTGCAACCATAGGCTTGGTTTTGGTATTGATTGGGATAATTGTTTTGGCAATTTATCTTGCTTATAAAATGATGACCGCCGAAGCCGAAGATAAACGAAAAAATGCAAAAGCACAGTTGATTTATGCGGTTGTTGGCTTGGTTGTTCTTGTTGCATTAGTGGCATTGGCACCGTCCATAATTGGGGCGGTTAGTTTTCCACCACCAACCAAATAAAAAAAGAAGTAGGTTGCCCTACTTCTTTTTTTTGCGGTCTTTTTTCCATTTTTTATAGGCATTTTCTTCGGCATCGTCGACGACGCGTCCCAAGAATTTCGAGATTCTATTCCAAATGTTTTTCAGCAGTTTTAACATCCTTGCCTCCTTTTTCTCTTTTATCATTTCTTTTTATTAAAAAGTTTGTCAAGATATAGCTTATTTGTTTTGTTTCTTCTTGTATATCCGCCACTATTTCCAAACTTTTGTGTAATTTATCTATCATGCTTTGATATTTTTTTTCTCGTTTTTGACTATCTTTCAATACCCAAATAAGCAATGATACGAAGAGGGAGGTCATAAGCCCGTAATTGAGTGCCATTTTCAAGATTTCTTCCATTGATTTTCCTCCTTTTTTTTATCTTTTCAGGCGGGCATAACCCTTGTCTGCCCAACTGTCTTGTCTTTGAAAAAGTTATCTGCATATTTTTTTGAATAGATTTTCCATTGGTTAAACATACCTGCGGCGAAAGTATATTCGCTTAAAATGCCATAAAGAATGGTAAGCCGCGAGAATTTGCTTTCTATTTCTTGTGTTGGTAAAATATCATATCCAATATGGAGACCGGCAAGCATCATTTTAGCGGATTGGAGGAGCATTTGGTAATTTTTATTTGCGTCCAAATTCGCATTCCAATCGATATTCAGGGACAAGATTGCATTTGCATCTTTCATATATTGATTCAATGTCATTTCGTTAGTTCTCCTTTTTGTTTTTATAAGTTAGAAAGTCAATCAAGGTTCTTTTCAAATCTTCTCTATTCTTTTTTTCTTCCATTAATAGGTCATCATTATTTTTTTCAATTTCAAGAAGTATTTCGTCTGCATTTTGCGTGAGAGTTTTTCTTGCATAATTGAGAGTTCTCTCATCTAATTCATTATATGGAAGAATAAAAGATAGTTCATCGCCGCACCAAACTTCGATACGCAACAATTGACAATTATAATAAAGTTTATATTCTTTATTTATATCCCGAAGTCGTTTACCTATTTCGAACACATCGTTTTCGACGAAGGATAAACCATTCCTATCCAATTCTTATTAATCCTTCCATTTATTTGCCGAATAATTGGAGCATTTACCTTGCAGAAACGGTTTATCACATATCAGGTCGCAATATCTTGTCAAGGTTGCACCGTAAGTCGGTGTTCCCGCAATTTGGTGCAAGAAGGAGCCGTTATCGTCCTTTATCCAATCCCAATCTCCAAGTTGATGTATTGCGAATGAATTTGAATTTAATGCATAAAGCGTTCCGCCCTTACACTTTATGTCACTGTAAACCGGTATGCCATTAAACGTGAATCCTTTGAAACCACCCGCAAGTTCCGTTACGGAGATATTCGAATGAGTATTACGTAAAGATTCAAAGATAGCCTTTTTTACCGTTGAAGAGGTCAAGATTATGTCCGCCGGCATTGATTGACAATGTTCTTCATACCGTGTAAAAAAGTCCATAACCTCCTCCTCATTTAATATTTTAAGGTCACTTGAACCTTCACTGTATTTATACGGTGAAAGTTCGGGATTCGCGTCAAGATTCAATCCGTAGGGCATATTTTCAAACACCGAATCTATACCATTCATAAAGGAGCCGTCGTCATTTGATCTATAAATGTAAAATCTATCGTTCTTATTTGCCGGTAAAGCCGTAGACAAGGTAATTGTATTAGAGGAAGTGCTTACCGCCGATATTGTTGTTGACGCCGAATTGACCTTTATCCCATTCGCCCCATAAATCGCGACCGAAAGGCCGTTTGAGAAGTTCCCTATGTTCTTTGCGTTTAACTGTATCACCGTTCTTCCGCTATTAAAATCGGTCACATTAAATGCCGCCAACAATTGTTTACCATTACCATAAAGCATAGTCGTCAAGTTGTTACGGGCGGCAGACACAAGGTTCTCCATCTCTCCCGATAATAATGACGAAAACGCGTTTGGATCAATTGATGCCGATTTCAACGCCTTATCACTTATTTGAAAGGTTCCGTAAAGGTTTTTAAGCGGCACCGATACATCTATCTGTTTATCCGTATTACCTGTGGGAAGTGCACCGGTCTCTGTTCCCACTCCAATTGCGGAATTACCGCACCGTATGGCAATTCTGGCATTTCTTCCCGAAGCAGTTTTAGTATTTTCCTCTATCATAGTTAAAAATGGATTAGTTTTTTTATTGATATCATAAATGACACTTTCCAAATAAATATTTTTAAGTGCATTTTCCGCCGTTGCAATTGTGATCATTTTTTCCCTCCTTTTTTTATTTATGTTGATTAATTGTTGGCCAGGAAGTCCCGTGCCAATTTGCACGCCTCTTTTATGCTTGTTGGCTTTTTTTGCTCCGCATAATCAAATGCCGAGCTTGAACTTGCCAAAATATCAACTTTTGCCTTACTGTTCATCTCTAAAAGATAATCATTTATTATTTTGTCTCTTGTGGGCATTTGCAAAATTATCCTTTCCAATTCCTTGACCTGCTGTGACTTCTTTGTAAAAGAAGCATAAAGGTCCTTATACGACTTTTTTAATTTGGAGATTTCGGTATAATTGTCGGGTTCCGGCAAGTGCTCACGCCCTGTGGATACCGTATCATTGACACATGTATCCGCGTCGGCCTTTCCTGAATTGTCCGCAACCGATACTTCCATTTGTTCCAAATTATTTTTATTTATTTCATCCATTTTTATTTATCCCCTTTTATTGATAAATTTACTATTATCTTCTCTTCCACTTCCTTATAAATATTTTCAATGCTTTGAATCGGCCGCCGAAGACGTAACCGCATTTGTTCGGAAAGAATAGATAAAGTTCCTTCCCCAATATTTGCACGTCCGGCAACCTTTGTAATTATATCCCCTCCGCTCGTAATCATAGAAAATTCATCTAGAAGTTTCTCCTCCTCCCGTGCCAAACATTCAGGCATAGAAGATTGCGGCATAAATTCCGGCGTCTTTGTTCCCTCTTTGTAAACAATAATTTTCCCCGGACAAAGCCCCGTCGTTTCCAATGAATCAATATCCGTGCTTCCATCCTCAACAATTAAAATCCCACAGGCTAAACGGTTTATAAATTCCTGTTTTCTATTTTTAATTGCATTATAAGCCTTTTGAACGGGTATGGCACGTTCAACAACCGATTTGCCAAAGAAATGCCCCGCCATGATTTCACTTGTCCCACGGATAAACGGAAATTCAAACGGAATTTTTCCCCGATATAAAATTTCAAAATCTTTTTGCTTTTTCGAATTCAAATGTTCCCCGATAATTGTCAAATTTTTTCTGTCCCATTTTTCAATCCGCAGCCTTCCGTCAACGTTTTTTGCATGAATGACCGACTTGACCTCATTCATATCCCCTACATCCAATTTATCAGGATAAATTTCAAATGGAGAACAGGCCACAACGCTTATATCACAATCCTTTAATATCACTTTGTAAAATACACTCCCCGTAACTTCCTGCCAAAAATTGCCTATCTCAATCGTCTTATTGAAATGTATTCTATCTAATATCTTTCTTACAACTTCATTTTTAATTTCAGGTTTTATCTCCGCTAAAATCCCTAACCTATTTTCAACTATCGGTCCAATATGATTGAAAACTTCATCAATCTGCCAACCATAATCTACCCCGATCTGCTGCTCCCCATTATAAAATTTTATGTTCTGCCGCCAAATATTTTCAAGCCTCCTTCGACCCCTTTTTCGCTCTTCAAAATCTGATAAAATCTCGTCAATCACTTGTCGCTGACTTCTTTGCACCATTTCAACTTTATCCCTCCTTTGATGCACTAATTAAATCATAAAATAATAATGTAAAGATATAATTCCCCCATTTTTATTTTTTATTGAAATTAACAATGGTCATAAAGGCAAAAAAAAACGAAAATAACATCGTTTTAATGGCGTTTGAGAGTTTTCACCAACGGAAATTCACGAAATATCGCTTATTTTTGTCGCAAAATATTCGCGGTTCTTCCTAACCGATTCATGCTCCGGCTTGAATTTCGCCGCTAATTCATTGTAATCATTACCCTCTTTATAACGTCCAAGCTTGTCGCACATCACCGCACACATTATATTCGGTATGAAATTATAATAATCTTGCTCTAAAAAACCTAACGTGCTGCTTGGAATCTCTATCGTTGCCGCAAATCGAAACCAAAATAATGCCTCCTCAAATCGATTCCGCCGAAAATAACTCTCCCCAATTAAACAAACATGTTCCGCACGCGGAATGGCAACCGCAAACCCGGATACTAAACTCTTTACCGCTTCATCGTATTTCGCCAAGGCAAAATAACATCTTCCAAGGTGTAAATATGTATTTATTCTGTCTTCAATCCAAGCATCTTTCCGCAATAAAAATTTGTTAAACATCTTTATGCTCTCTCGATAACGACCTAAATAATACAATTCCCTCGCATAATAATATATCCCCCTTGAAGAAAGTCTTTTTTGCTTCTCGTAAATTTTTATATTTCGCTCCTTCCTCTCCTCCTTCTCCTGCCTTTTATGTAAAATGGAAATCTCCGCCGTCTCACGCCTCCCCGAATATGCCAAATATTCATGAACCGGTTCATGCCAAATAAATTTCTTATCCCGTCTGGTTATCCTCTCCCGAAAAAATGACATTTTAGGTGCCCCGAATTCATCCGTACTTACAACATACCGAAGCATTACCGCGTCAATATCCGGCGATAATGTCCTCTTTAATTCCAATAATTTTGCCGCGTTATCCTCCGTCAAAATATCGTCCGCATCACACCACATTATATAATCCTTTGTCGCAAATGAATAAGAGTAATTCCTTGCCGCCGAAAAATCATCTATCCATTCAAAATGATAAACTTTATCCGTGTAATTTTTCGCAATTTCAACCGTTCCGTCCGTCGAACCTGTATCAACAATAATTATCTCATCCGCAACAACACTAAATGATTTTAAACATCTTTCAAGAACCATACTCTCATTTTTTACAATCATACAAAGCGATATTTCCATGAAATTCTATATGATTGAAAACTCCTTTTTGTCTTTAACAATCACATCTCCGCCAAATACTTGTATACTTTTTTATTATATGTTACAATCTATAAACGGTCCCGTGGTAAAGTGGTTAATACGACACCCTCTCACGGTGTAGTCAGGGGTTCAATTCCCCTCGGGACTACCAACAACAATATATATCGTCCTTTGATTTAAGCCCTAATATTTTTGCCTTTCATGAACTTTCTGCAAAAACTCTTTCGATGTATCCCGCATAATCCAAATTCTCTTATCGCTTTTATATGCTCCTTCGTCCCATAACCTTTATGCCTCTCAAAACCATACTGCACATATTCGTCGGCAAGCCCAATCATTAACCTATCACGCTCCACTTTTGCAATTATAGAGGCACACCCAATCGCGTATTCTCTCTCATCTCCTTTAATTATATATTCAATCTGTAAATCATTCTTGGTTTTCAAATGTAAATTACCGCCGTCGACCTTTACCTCAATTTCTTCCCCTCTATAATTCAATTTATTTAACTTTTCAAGCAATTCATCTATCGCAAGTGCCATCGCCTTCCGCCGTGCCTCGTAAATATTTATTTCATCTACCTCATGCGGCTCTATCCAAATAATACTTCTGCCAATTATACTCTCTTCAATTAA
This sequence comes from Christensenellaceae bacterium, assembly GCA_031255215.1. Lineage (GTDB taxonomy): Bacteria > Bacillota > Clostridia > Christensenellales > UBA1242 > RGIG8050. The sequence goes on from JAIRSY010000025.1 coordinate 6,282, forward strand.
CGGAAACAATATCTCACGTTTAATCGGTGTCAACTTCTTGCTGTCCGTTACACCCTCTACCCTTATTTTACCCTCATCTATGGCGGCCGCACAAACACAAAGCGGTCCCGCCAACGGCCCGGCTCCCACTTCATCAACGCCAATCACAATTTTATTCACCTAATCAACCCCCTCAATTTCTGCTTGTCCTCCAAACTTACCCTGAAACTTTCACAACTTTTGCGAATTGCCTTGTTATGCGTCCAAACCGGCAAGGTGCTTTTCTTTAAAAATTTATAGGTCTCCCCGGGGAATTTTACCATACAAGTTGAAACAAGCCATGCCGCCGCCATTCTCGTATAAAAATAATCTTGAGAAACTTGCTCCGCGGCTTGCAAAACTTTATCAAGGTAATCCGCCACAATAAAATGGTCGTTTAATAAAATTAACGCAATCCTTCCGTCATATTCTCCGCCTCCGTTCAACCCAATAACCCAATCAAAATATCTATTCCTGTCTTTCGCAAGAAACTTGCATTCACTCGCTAAACAATCATTTACCGCCCAATCATGAATTTTCGGCACAAATTCTTCAACAATCCTTGCGTCTCCGCTTCGCCCAACCAAAATGGCCGTCAAAATTTGTTCTTCAAGTGTATTGTCCGTCAAAATGTTAAGACTTACTTCCTTTATTAACTTACGAAGCAACGGCACCGGCACACCCAAAATCTCACTCGCCGTCGGATTAAGCTTGCGGCTAAAATCTGCATACCCAACACGAACGGTTTTCGCTAATTCTTTTAGGTGAACAATCAATTCTTCATGAGTTTGGAACATTTTTCTCTCCCTTTGTTGTTTTAAGCATCGGCATGACATCTAAAACAATCGTTTTTCACAAATTTACTCGCCTAAACACCCTACAACTTACCATTTCCGCACCGCCAAAGACAAGCGTTTTTCA
>JAIRSY010000041.1 GCA_031255215.1 Christensenellaceae bacterium
GATAACTTATTTAATTCAAAGCAAAGTGTTGTCGGCAGGATTGAAAAGATTACGGGCAAACCATGTCCGTTTATCAAGTGTGATTTATTAGATGAGGGCAAACTTGATGAGGTCTTTGAACGAAATAAATTTGATGCGGTTATTCATTTTGCGGGGTTAAAAGCGGTTGGTGAGAGTTGCGAGAATCCGCTTCTTTATTATTACAATAACGTTGTCGGGACGGTTAATTTATGTAATGCTATGAAAAAATACAATGTTAGCAGGATTGTTTTTTCATCGTCGGCGTGTGTCTATGGGAACGATGCAAGACCGCCCATAAGTGAAACGGCGGTGTTAAATCCCGCCAACCCTTATGGAAGAACCAAAAAGGTCATTGAAGAAATGCTTCGCGATTTGACGAAGGCGGATGAAAACTTGACGGTAATTTCATTGCGGTATTTTAATCCGATTGGTGCACATGAAAGCGGTTTAATCGGGGAGGAGCCGAACAACACGCCAAACAATATTGCACCGATTCTTTTAGATGTCCTTACCGGCAGGAGAAAAGAATTTTCAATTTTCGGCGGTGATTACGACACCGCCGACGGGACGGGCGTCCGTGACTATGTTGATGTGCGGGACCTTGCGGCGGGGCATATTTTGTCGTTGGAAAAGGTAAAACGAACGGGCTTTCATGTATACAATTTAGGGACCGGCAAGGGCGTGAGCGTGCTTGAACTTCTTCATAGTTTTGAAGCGGCGTCCGGCAGGAAAATTCCTTATAAGATTACACCGCGGCGTTCGGGCGATGTTGATACATATTTTGCGGATTGCGGCAAGGCACAGGCGGAGTTAGACTTTCAAACGAAATACAATATTAAAGACATGTGTCAAAGTATGTGGAAGTTTGCGGAGAAGAATTTGGGGAAGGAAGAAGATGCAGACGAAGACTTTTGAAGTAAAAAAAAGTGAAAAACTTTCCGTCTTTATAAAAAAGAATGTTTTTGGTGCCGGATTTGCATTTTTTCAAAGTTTAATTAAAGGTAAGGACGTAAAGGTAAACGGCGTGAGGGTGAGCAAGGACGTGATGCTTTCCGTCGGCGATGAAGTCCAAATTTATTATAGAGACGATGCGATAAAGGGTTACACGCCATATAAGGTAATTTTTGAGGACGATGACATTGCCGTTGTTTTTAAGAACCGAGGCATTGAAACGACAAGTGACGTCAACGCGAATACTCTTGAAAGTTTATTGGGTTGGCGTGCCGTTCATCGTTTAGACCTAAATACGGAGGGGCTTATTATCTTTGCGAAAAATCAAGAGTATTTTGAGATTATGAAAGAGGCGTTTGAGAAAAAGGAAATTAAAAAGGCGTATCTTGCCCTTGTCTTCGGGCGTCTTGAAAAAACTCCGGTTACACTTGGCGGTTATCTTTTGAAGGACCGTGAACGCGGCGAGGTTTCAATTGTTCGGGAGCCGCAGCCGAACGCCTTACCGGTTAAAACAATAATAGAGTTTGTTAAGAATGTCGGCGATTATTCTTTGTTGAGAATCCGGCCGGTAACGGGCAGAACGCACCAAATACGTGCTCATTTGGCTTCCATTGGGCTTTATATTGTTGGCGACGGGAAATACGGAAAGAATAAGTTGAATAAACTTGCGGGTGAAAATAAACAATGTCTTTGTGCGAATGAACTTGAATTTGAATATAAAAATGAAACCAAAAAGGTTGTTGTCACGCCTACATTTTTGTAGTAAGATACATGAATGAAGAAGAAGATAATTGTTGACTGCCTGGGCGGAGATAATGGAATGGATGCGGTGGCCGCGGGTGCAATGCTTGCGATTGAAAGGAACGCGAATGTTGATCTTATTTTGATTGGTGAGCAAAGGATAATGAAGCCGAAGTTTGACGAATGGCTTGCGGTCAAAGGTAATGAGAAATATGCGGAGCGGTTTGAAATCGTCAATGCGGTGAAGAACATGCCGTATGACGAAGAACCCATTATGGCGGTTCGTCATAACCCGGATTCGTCGATGATGATTGGGATTGAGAGACTTAAAAGCGATGATGATTGCGGGTGTCTTGTTTCCGCCGGTTCAACGGGTGCACTTCTTACGGGGTCATATTTGAAGATAGGGCGTATAGATGGGGTATCGAGGCCGGCACTTTGTCCAAGTTTACCCACAAAGGACGGGGCGGGGGTTCTTTTGATTGATTGCGGTGCGAATACAGAATGCAAGGTTGAGAATTTGATTCATTTTGCGATTATGGGTGCGGAATACAAGAAATTGAGCGGTATCAACAGTCCGCGAATCGGGCTTTTGAATAACGGAACAGAGGAGACGAAGGGCAACGAACTTGCGAGGAACACATTTGCGGAGTTGAAGAGGCTTCATGGAAAGGGGCAGATAAACTTTGTCGGGAATATAGAGGCGAGGGACATTTTCAATGGGGTATGCGATGTTTTGGTCACGGACGGTTGGACGGGTAATATTTTATTAAAGACGGTTGAGGGTTCGACGTCGTTTACCTTTTCGCAGGTTAAAAAGGTTTTGTCCTCGGGAATACTTTCCAAAATTGCCGCATTACTTGTCGGCAAAAAGATGAAAAAGGTAAAGAAGAGATACAGCGAGGAAACCTCCGGCGGTGCAATTTTCATTGGACTTAATAAGCCGGTCATAAAGGCACATGGAAATTCCAATGCCGATGCGATATCTTCCGCGATACTTTATGCACATTCCGTCATGGATATCAATCTTGCGGATAAAATATCGGAAAAGATAAAGGGGGTTCAATATGGTTAACATTAAAGGTTTGACCTTTACCTATCCAAACGGCAAAGGTGTGAAGAACGCTTCTTTTGAGGTCAATAAAGGTGAAGTCGTCGGGTTTTTGGGACCGAATGGGGCGGGCAAAACGACAACGATACGATGTATTTTGGGTTTTATGAAAGGAAATTCGGGGACTTGCAAGATTGACGGGAAGGAATGTTTTGAGAACGCAGAGGAGAACATGAAGGATATCGGGTTTATTGCCGGCGAGATTGCCTTTCCGGAAAACATGAGGGCGAAGGAGTATTTTGAATTTATATCAAAAATCCGCGGCTGTGATATGCGGCGATGTGATGAACTTTGCAAGATGTTTGAAGTTGATACAAAACAAATCATTCAAAAACTTAGTAAAGGAAACAAGCAGAAGGTCGCCCTTGTATCCGCCTTTATGCATGACCCGAAAGTTTTAATTCTTGATGAGCCGAGCTCGGGGCTTGACCTCTTGATGCAACACAAATTTTTAGGGCTTGTCAATAAGGCAAAGGCGGAGGGCAAGAGTGTGTTGATGTCGACACATAATTTCAACGAAGTCGAGCGGACCTGCGACAGGGTAGTAATCATAAAGGACGGTGAAATAAGGGCGGACAAAAAACTTACCGACATTAAAAACTTAGAAAAGACATTTTTGGAGGTATATGATGTTTAATCTTATAAAATTACAGATTTTGAAGAACAAAAAAATACTTTTGGGATGTATGGCTTTTATCGTTTTTTATCTTTTTACGATGATAATGACGGCCGAATTGACCGCCCCGATGTTTGAGAATGAAAACTTTCAAAATATGCTTAAAGAAATGTTTGGTATGACCGATGCCGAAATCGCCTCTATGTCCGGTATGAATGGTTATGATATGGTGGAAACCGGTTTCTTTCATCAATACTATCCCATAATTCTGCTTGTCCTTTCAATAATTTTAATTGGTAAATATATAACAAAGGCCTTTGAAACGACGACAATGTCATGTTATTTATGTTTGCCTATAAGCCGCAGAAAATATGTTGCTTCGACCGCCGTTTCCTTGGGTTTGTCTGTTTTGTTTTGCGGGATAGTTGCGTATTTAATCGGTTTGCTGACTTTTAATATTGTAGATATGGATGTTAATTTTTGGGCATTTTCACAAACCGTTTTGATTTCTACACTGTCATCTTTGGCGGTTGCATATATTTCCATGTGTCTTGCATTTTCATTTATCGGCGGCAAGTATAGAAGTTTTTATATTGTCGTTCCTATAATTTTGTTTTTTGTGTTTATGTTTAAGGATATATCGCCGATTTTGTCGTATTTGTCGCCATTTGGTTGGGAGAATATATATTTGAATGTAATAGGGTGTCCAATTTTGATTGCCGCATCGATTTATTTATCTATTAAATTGTTCAAAAGAAGAAATTTAAGTTTGTAAGGACGAAATAATATTTACGTTAACCCCGGCATATAGTAAGGTTGTGGAGCAAGGCATTAAGATTTTACAAAGTTTGATCGAAATCCTGCCCGATAAAATAAAGGTTATATTTGAGCGGCTTCCGCTCGGCAAAATTTATGAACTTCGTTTGCGTGCAAATACCGGTCTTGTTGTCAATGTTGCGGGCAAGAATATTTTTTATCAAGATTGTGAGATTTCCCGGATTGATATAGACAACATTATTCATAAGGCGGGCAATTACGCGATTTATTCGGTTAATGAGCAAATCAAGCATGGATTTATCACGATAGGGGGCGGTATTCGTATGGGGATTGCGGGCGAGATTGTTCAAAGTTTCGACAATGTAGTTACGATAAAAAACGCCCAGGCACTTTGCATAAGGATTCCGCATGAGGTCAACGGCTGCTCGTTTAATTCTCTGCCTTATGTGTTTGAAACTTCCCGTCCTAAAAATATGCTGCTTGTTGCCCCGCCCGGGGCGGGAAAAACGACCTTTTTGCGTGATTTGGCGGTGCGGGTGTGTGAAAGTTTTCCCAATTTGAATGTCCTTATCCTTGATGAAAGGGGTGAAATCGCCGGTTCGCATTTGGGCGACAATCAACTTTTTGTGGGGGACAATACCGATGTTATTACGGGCGGAAGTAAATCTTACGGATTTGAAAATGGGATTAGAAGTTTAAGACCGGACGTAATTATAACCGACGAAATTGCCACCTTGGAAGACATGAAGATGATTGAAACCGCGGTGAGGAGCGGCGTGACGGTTTTTGCCTCCGTTCATGCAAATGATATAAATGATATAAGGAAGAAACCAAGTTTTGATAAGATAATTGAAGAGAAAGTCTTTGACAGATTCGTCGTTTTGGAGACGAAAGACCACGCGGGGCAAATCGCAGGGATTTACAATGCGGAATTTAAGGCGGTTGACGGCGGCAGATTTTAATTGACAAATTGGTTAAGTTAAAGATAGACTGCCTTGGTGAAAAAAAATGTGATTTTGACGGGCATAAAACCTACCGGTGTCCCTCATATCGGCAATTATTTGGGTATGCTTCGCCCCGCAATTAAAAAAGCGAATGAAAGCACGGATGAAAGTTTCTTCTTTATCGCGGACTATCACGCACTTACAACGGTGAAAGATGCGAAGTTGCTTCGGGAATTAACACGTCAAGTTGCCTGTGTATGGCTTGCGTGCGGTCTTGACCCAAAAAAGACGGTGTTCTATCTTCAATCTCAAATAAAAGAGATTCCGGAACTCTCTACAATCTTTATGAATGTTTGTCCAAAAGGTTTAATGGATAGGGCACATGCGTTCAAAGCGGCGAAGCAAGACGGCCGCGAAATAAACATGGGGATTTATACTTATCCAATTTTGATGAGTGCCGACATTTTGGCTTACAATACCAATTTTGTGCCGGTAGGCGAAGACCAAAAGCAGCATTGCGAAATCGCCGCCGACATAGCCAAGGCGTTCAATGCAATTTACGGGCAAACGCTTGTCATTCCAAAACCCGACATAATCAAACAAGCCTCACTTATTGAAGGACTTGACGGAAGGAAGATGAGTAAGAGTTATAACAATGCAATTCCGTTGTTTTGCAGCGAGGCCGAATTGTTGGGATACATAAAAAAAATCATAACGGACAGTTCCTTGCCGAGCGACCCGAAACCGACCGCCCACTTAATTTTCAAACTGTTTTCTCATTTTGCGGCGGCGGAGCAAATAAAGGCTTTTGAAACGGCATTCAAACGCGGGATTGGTTGGGGTGATGCAAAGCAACAATTATTTGAGGTAATGAACGAACAAATAAAACCGATGCGTGAGAAATACAACTACTACATGTCTCATTTTGAGGAAGTCGAGTCTATTTTGCAAGACGGAGCGGTTCGTGCAAGGTTAGTTGCATCCAAGACCCTTGATAGGGTTAGGGGTGCCGTCGGCATTTAATTTCACGCGTTCTTTATCTTCAAATACTGCGTCGAATTAAAAAATTTTGGACGGTCATTTACATTCGGGTAAACTCCCG
>JAIRSY010000042.1 GCA_031255215.1 Christensenellaceae bacterium
GTTTGGGTGGGAGGCAATTTATTTTGCTTGGGTGGGAGGCAATTTGTCTCTTAGGTTCTTTATGGCACCAATAAAACGTTTGAGCGGAGGTTGTTCTTTTGGGGCAACGGGCGTTTGAGGTTGGATGTTTTTTTGGGCGGCGGGCATTTTTTGTTTTGCTTTTATATTTTGTAAGATTTTTTCGAGATCCGGCAATAATTCCGGGGCGATATCGTTCATAACGTCACGCAAGGCCGGGATATCCGCCGCGGTGATATTATCATTGTTACCATTGATCTCAAATTTGGGTATGAGTAGAGGTTGATCATCTTCGTTTTCCATATCATCGTGTTCGGAAGCACTTAACCTGTTGTCGCCATAATGTTCGAAACTATATTGACCGGTCATCCCGACGCAATCATAGTCATAAATTGGATAAATTTCCGTGTTGCCGTGCGGGGACATCACAAGGTGGTGCCCCTGTGACTCAAACGCCTCCGGAATATGGCTATATCCGGGCTCGTTATTTAGGGCTTTTTGCCATGCACGACGAAAGGCTTCGCAGAAAATGTCGTTTAATTGTTTAATGATATTGTTATCCATACATCGAATTTTATCACGGAATGTTTGTTAATTCAATACCCAATTTGAAGATGGGCATTGTAAGCCACACATATTAGAGTGATTTACAAGCAGAATCGTAACAAAAGATATCTTACTTGAAGATTATATTTACCATAATCTTGTTGAAGAAAAACAACTTCTTTATGATTTATTCTTGCAAGAATTTAATATTTGTGATATAATAAAGGTATGGGGGCGATTTAGCGTCGACATTTATGGGTTGAAATCGGTCAAGCGTGTGGGCGGCGTGGGCATACCTTAATTGGCCACAAAAGGTTAAATGCAAACCATAAAAATGCAAACCTCGCTCTTGCTGCTTAATTTATTAGGAAGTTAGAGGTAAACGGGGAGGATAGTGGATTTACTCATTCAATTGCTATCTTGAAACAATGAGAGAACGAATTGACAATTCATTGCAAACGAAGTGATCAATTTGTAGAAATGTTTGCACTTTCTTGGTCATTTGTCATTAAAGGAATCAAGAAGGAAGAAGGATAATGACTACACACGTAGAAACACCGATTACGACATGATTGGACGAGGGTGCAATTCCCTCCGCTTCCACCAACTTTAATTTTGGAAAAGATATCTTGTGTTGAAATATCGGCGTGGGGTCTATTGTTTTTTCTTTGATGTCAAGATAATTCCTGTAAGCCCAAAAAGCAATACAGCCAAGCCCGCCGTAATAACAAGGAGGCAATGGACATTATTGTTTATTGCCTCCGGGGTTATCCAAGTGTTGAAATCCGCCTTCCAAAAATAACCGTCGCCGCCTTCACCGCCGAATAAAATTACTATTGGATTTATCAAGTTTGCAATTGCCGTCCATATGATTATATAAAGGCTTGTTTTGCATGCCCAATTTAATTTTGTGTATTTAGCAATTAGAATCGTTGCATAAACCGGTATCAAACATATTCCAACGATTGGCAGAGCCAACTTGCCAAACCAAAATGTATCTGTTATTTTATTGACGTTCGTGTAGGCATTGGTAACACCAAGTAATAATAGAAGAAACACAAGGTCTATTGTCACCGCAAATAGAGCGTTATGTTTTTTCATTATTTGCGGGAATTTATCAAATGTAATCAACAAGGGGGTAAATAAGATTGAATATCCAAGAAGCAACGCACAACTTGCCACAAAAAACCACCCATTGCCGTTGACGTAAATTGAAGCAACCGCAAGTAATAATATTAAACCCGCTAAAAATAATAACGGTATCCATCGCAGTTTATCTTTCTTTATATATTGCGGAACAATCAATAAGGTTGATGCCAAGGCAAGTGCCGCAAAGACAATAAAGAACCAGGATAAAGTGTGATTCACCGCCAAATTTACTATAAAACAAGTTAACAAGGCTATTCCAAAACTTATAAACCAAAACATATTATATGCGGTTTTGATAGTCCTGAAATGTTTAGCCTCTTTCTTTTCGTCTGTCCGTCTATAATCTATGCTTGCAGAGATAAGTTCGTCGACCGTCAATCCCAAAATTGCCGCAAGTTCTTTTGCCATTTCGATGTCAGGTTTTGATTTATTGCTTTCCCATTTTGAAACCGCCGATTCGCATACAAAAAGTTTTTGTCCCAATTGTCCCTGGGTTAATCCTTTGGCTTTTCTTCTTTCCGCCAAAAATTCGCCGAATGTGATTTTGTTTTTCATTATCTTTCTCCTCTTGTTAAACAATACACCGTAATATGAATCCTTGTGAATGTAACGGGAATTATAGGCAAGTCGGTCATTTAGCGGTTATTTTTTGGTAACTTATTGTTATTGTTAGAAAGTAACCGATACGACAGTATGCAATATTGGCAAAGAAAAATCAAGCCGAAAGGGGAGAAAATAAAAGAAATGAACAATAATTAAAGTTAAGCTGCCTACGATAATATCATTTTGTATTTGTGTTTAAGGGGTAATTTTTGTTATAAAATTCGAAGGGCGGAGTTATGATTTTTCCTTTTCAATTTCAATTTTATGTTATATAATCGTTTTGTGGCGTCTTTTGAGGCGGGGATTTGCCCCGATTGTAAGGAATACATTTGGGTAAAGAATAACGTTCCATTTTTAGTATGTCCCTTGTGCGGGGAGAAGATTTCTTTGAACGATTCGATAAATGCACTTGAAAAAAAATGCAATGATGCATCGAAGGTTGATGAAGTTGTGGCGGACTGCATTGCCCTTGAATTAAAATATGGGCCGCAGTTACCGTTTTCAATCTTGTGTGAGCTTTGTGATAATTTCCCGACGAGGGAACGGCCGACGTATTATTTGGTGCGTCTTTCAAATTATGATAGACAGGTTGTGTATGAGTATATGAAGAGATTTTGTGAGATTAAGAGCGAGGCGGGCAATGTGCCTTGGGCGGAAGAATTTTTGAAGCAGGTTGTTGTTTACCGAAACATGGAATTTGCGGACAAGATTGAACCTTATATTAGGAATAAATTGCCGCAGGATAAGCAGGAAGTTTGGCTTTCGAAATTGGAGAAATTATATAAAGAATATACGGATAGATCGGCGAGTCCAAAATCGACGAGTTTGTTGTTTGCGATATACCTTGCATCGACCGTTATAAACGTTGCAATTTTGCCGTTGTTTTTGTTGACTTCAATTGAAATCCTGTGGACCGCCGCCCTTGCGATTGGCATTGTTTTGGTTGAAATCGGGCTTATGTTTTGGCACAATAAAGTTTTTGGGAACCGTCTTTCAATGACGGATAGGGAGCGGCTTTTTATGGTTATCTTTTTATCTTCCATGTTTTTTGCCATTGGTGCGGGAATTGTCGGCGGGATTCCAACTTGGAAGATAAAATTGTAAATTGGCAATGAAAGGGGAGAAGCGATGCGAATAATCGACGGTAAAAAATTGGCGGATGAAATTAAGCGTGAGGTTGCGGCGGGGCTTGTGGCAAAAAAGAGGGAAGTCCGGTTTGATGCGGTAATTGTCGGTAATAATGCGGCAAGTGAGATTTACGTCCGCAATAAATTCCGTGCGTGTGAAGAGGTCGGCATTAAGTTCAGGCTGCACCGGCTTGATGAAAATACGGCACAGGCGGACCTTAACACCTTGCTTGATAAATTATCAAATGACGGTTATGTTGACGCAATTCTTTTGCAGCTTCCCTTGCCGGAACATTTGTCTTCACGTGATGCAATTTTACATATTGCCAAGACAAAAGACGTTGACGGATTGGTTGCGGGAAGTCCGTTTTTGCCGTGCACCGCACAGGGGGTTTTATATGCAATAAAGTCGGTGGCACCGGAGATAGGCGGCATGACGGCGGTTGTGTTGGGGAGAAGTGAGCTTGTAGGCATGCCGATTGCAAGACTTTTGATTAAAGAAAATGCTACGGTTATTGTATGTCATAGTATGACAAAAGATATAAAGAAATGGACCAAGCAGGCGGACATAATTGTAAGTGCGGTTGGGAAAGCAAAACTATTGACGGCGGATATGGTAAGAAAGGGTGCAATTGTGATAGACGTGGGAATAAACAGGTTAAGCGGCGGCGAAATTTGCGGCGATGTCGATTTTCAAAAGGTTTTGCCCGTTGCCTCCGCTATTACGCCTGTTCCAAAAGGAATTGGTCCTTTGACTATTGCTTTTTTATGTAGAAACATATATAATAGTGTATTATGAAAAATAAAAGTAATCCGCCCCCAGTTGAGGAACGTAGGAGCCGACAAAGGAAGTTTCGTTTTCAATTGAGAGGATACGTAAAACGTGCAAAACTTCTCAAAATAATAGAACAAAGAAACAATAAGTTTAATGGAAAAAAGGATGTCGATGACGACGAGTATAACGTTGATGAAAAAAAAATGTAATGGGCGGCATTTTCAAAGTTCTACAGGATTTTACAGATGAGATGAAACCTTTCCGGGTAAAGGGACGCTCCGCCGACCAAGAGACCGTCGATTCCGTTAATATGTAAAATTTCCTCTGCGTTTTTTTCGTTG
>JAIRSY010000003.1 GCA_031255215.1 Christensenellaceae bacterium
GTCGTCCGTTTTAACAAGCCCCGCTTTCTCCGCGGCAACCCTCAAAAGAAGTTCACTTCCAAATGATGTTCCAAGACTCGCCACAAATCCAAGCCCATGACCTCCGCCGACACCCACAAGACCGCCAACCTTATTTCCGTCCACATCGCGAAAGTCGCCCTCCGGTTCACTTGCTACACGAATTCCGTCTAAAACATTTATATAACCCTCGGCGGCATCTTCACTCAAAACCGCCTGTAAATTCATTTTGTTCCTTACCCAATCGCCGTTATCGCCCTTCAATTGTTGAATTTTCGCATTTTTAATTTCATCATCGGATTTGAAGAGCCCATTCGCCTCGTCGCATTTCTCATTAAGTATATTTCCAAACCCTTCTTTAAGTTTTAATCGTTGCAGACCTTTCGCCCAAAGATCATCATCATCCAGGCAATTAAATATACGTTCATAATCTTTTTTATTCGCCAAAACAAGAAACGGGCTTAATTCTTTCATTTCATCAAATATCAGTCCTACCAAAAAAGACTTAGACGGCAACCCCAAATCCTTACAACTTTCTATCATCTTTGCATGAAAAAACAACGGAAAACCGGGCAACGCGACACTGCTAACAATTTCCCCAATAAACGTCTCGTCCGTCAAAGGCGGGGTGCCTGGGCTTGTTATCGCACCTTCTATGAGTCCTCTCAAATCTCGCACATCTTTTACCTTTTCTTCTTCAAAGCCACACGCCTTACTCATCGCCTTTACAAAAGGAGGCAGACACGCATCCGGATTTTCTTCCGTCAACTTAATTATCCACTTCAAAAAATCTACACTCATACCTTTATCCTCCTTTGAAAATAATCCTGTTTTAGATTATATCATCTCACAAATTTTTGTCATCATATTTTTTGAAAGCAACCATTCCTCCAATTCCTGCTCATAAAATGAACCGCCGTCAAATATAAACTTCGTCGGACAAACCGGGTCAACGTATTTATAAACCTCAAATAAAGTCTCATTCCCGTTCAGCATTATTTCGACAACCTTGCCGGTTTTAACACGGAATTTCGATACAAAAGTCTTATGCCTAAACCTAAAATTTGGGAATAAAATCTTGAAACCATCAAATGTCGGTATTGGAAGTAAATTTATCGCCCCTACCAAAAAATTCGCAACGGATAAATATTCAAAGCATATAAACAAGGTTGGAAAGAGCCAAATCAAAACCGCAAAGACCAGGCACGCGGCAAAATTGATTGCCGGTCCGGACAGTAAAATTAACGCCCTATCCCTTCTCGGTAAAAATGAACATTCAATTTCAATGACCCCTCCAAACGGAAAAATTGAAAGTCTTTTTCCCAATAATCCATAATGTTTCGCCATAAGGCCGTGTCCGCATTCATGAATGATTACCGCAAAAAGCAAGGCAAAGAAATAAACCTGCATAGAATAAAGAAAGGATAAAAACAATATCACAAAAAATAACGGATGAAACGTAATCTTCATTGACAATTATTATTCATTCTTCCCACTAAAAAGCACGCCCGCGGCCGCAATCATAACGCCATTGTCCCCGCATAATTCCCCCAAGGGGAAATAAGCATTTGGAAGGCATTCCCTCAAATACGAATTTGCCGACACCCCCCCGCAAACTGCGTCCGGTTTCAACCTTAATAACTGCCCTATCGCCGCAACTTCAAAACTCTTACAAATTTGAGAAAGATTTATGGCTTCGCCCTTTTGACGCACCGCATTTATATAATTTAATACCGATGTTTTCAATCCCGAATAAGAAAGTTTTTTTATCTCACAAAACTTGATTATTTCACCATGCCATTCCTTTGCAAGTTTTGATATTTTTTCACCGGCAGGATATTCAAGGCCCAATTTACGCCCAACCTTATCAAAACATTCCCCGACCGCATCGTCCGCGGTCTGTATCAAAAGTTTAACATTAAGTTTTCCGTTTTTTTCTCTCACCTCATACAATTGTGTATGTCCTCCGCTTACAAGTAAACATTTATATTTTGACGGCATTGAGTTTGAAAGGTAAAGAGATGCAATATGTCCGGAAAGATGATTGACCGCCGCATAAGGAACGTCAAGTGCCGCCGCCAAACTTTCACCAAAAACACGGCCTACCATTACCGCCCCGGGAAGTCCGGGTTCCTTCGTCGCACAAATCATTGTAATTTCATCAAGGGTAACGTTCGCCTTTTGAAGTGCAATCTCCAATACGGGAATGATATTTTCGCAATGCATACGCGATGCAATTTCGGGGATCACGCCGCCGTATTGTTTATGCGTATCAATTTGGGAAGAAATCACGTTCGACAGGACTTGAAATTTCCCCGCCCCATATGCGACAACCGCGGCACTCGTCTCGTCGCAGCTCGTTTCGATACCTAAAATAATTTCATTGACCGTCCTCATCCTCTTCCCTTTTATCTTAATTGCACCTTTTTTCTCATTGACTTTATTACAATAGAGAGTTTATACTTAATGTATGAAAAAAACAACTCTTAATAATTTGGGAAAGGCGGTCGCCCTGGCCACTGCCCTTAATGTGGCGGCGTCTTGCGATAATATGTATGATCCGAACTGGGATGTAATTAACGATAGTTACGGAAAACCTACCAACATTGAATTTACACTGCCGGCAAATTCTCAAACCGATGCAACGAATGTAATTTCACAAGGTTTTCAAAAATTACAGGCACAAACGACGGAAATAATTTCGGTTTGTGATAAAGTGATCGCAAACATCCGCACGAAAAGTTCGCTTACATATGAAGATAATCAAAAGGTCGCACGTTATACCAAATTAAAGACAATGGAACAAAGTTTGCTTCGTTACCTTAAAAAAACAAATAACGTTCGATACAATTGGAAATATATACAAGAAATTAACGAAGACATTACGTCTTTTATCGGCGAAGGAATCCAAAACCAAAAAGATGCTCAACTGTTCCTTCCCTTTCATAATTTGTTAGGTATCGCCATACGTAATAATACCCAAATCAACTATATGAACGAAACCGAAAAGTCGGCAAGCATAAACGAACTGCAAACCGCAAAAAACAACATTGATACAATCGACCCAAATAGACACATCCCCAACAATTACGTGGCATTAAAATCAAACTTAACCCGAAGCCTTGAAAACATTTACCCCAATGATTCCAAAGAAATACAACCGTTTTTACTTCAGCAGCACGAAGACCTTCACGAATTTGACGGCGTTTTAAGGGATTGTCAAGCAAGAAGTTTAGAGATAGACATACCAAGAGGACGAAGTGCCGAAATCGGCCGGTCGCTCTAATCCCACCTCTCAATTTGGAGCTTACATCGGGGTTCGAACCCGAGACCTCCGCCTTACCAAGGCGGTGCACTGCCACTGTGCTATGTAAGCAAGTTTAAGATATTATATATAATCCAACGAATGTTTACAAGTGGAAAAAACTTGGTAGGTTTCCGGCACCGCATAAAATCACGGCATCATATCGTTTCGTCCGTTTCTTTAATACCGAAACCGTTGCACAATACGTTTTCTTGATCGCACGTGCCAATTCGAAACCCGATAAACCCTGCTGCTTTTTTTCACGTGCCGAATAAGTCTTGAAAATGATTAAATTTTTGACCGCCGACAATACGTCGGAAAACTCCTTAAAAAGGAATTTTGTCCGCGAAAACGTATGCGGCTGAAAAACAATAACATAATTTTTATCTGCAAAAAGGGTATTGGCAACGTCAATCGTGGTCTTTATTTCGTTTGGATGATGGGCGTAGTCACTCACCAAATTACTTGATATAAATTCAAAACGTCGGTCGATTCCCTTATAAGACTCTATCGCTTTCTTTATAATTTCCGTCTTTATTCCGCATAAGAACGCCGTCTTGACCGCCAAAATCGCATTATCGACGTTATGCCTGCCGTAAACATTTAATTTTATACGAAAATCATCGATAATATCTCCGTACTTATTGGGGTCGAAATCGCAAACAAAGGAATACTTTCCGTCTGCCTCTAATCGCAAATCACGTGCAACTATATCCGTTTCATGTTTGACGGCAAAGTTGGCGGATTCTTCAAATTCACGAAAGGTTCTCTTAATATCGTCCAAATCTTTATAACAATCAAGATGGTCGGCGTCAACATTGGTAATAACCGCTACGGTAGGCCAGAGCGACAGAAAACTGCGTTTGAACTCACATGCCTCCGTTATAAAATACTCCTTACCGCCAATCCGTAAACCGTCTTTTACACCGTTATGTATAGTCGGATTCTTCCCCGCCTCAACAAAAATACGCCCAATCATCGCCGTCGTTGTGCTTTTTCCGTGGCAGCCCGCAACACAAATGCGATAAGTATATTGATTTGAAATTTGAGCAAGTAACAAATCGCGTGTAATAATCTCCGGTTTCCCGTATTTTTCAAACAACCGCCTCGCCCTTTTTAATTCGGGATTTTTTTCGTCAATCGCACCGTTTATTATGACAAAATCAATCTTACGATTTATATTTTTTGCATGATGTCCGGACAAATTTTGGTCACTTCCCGAGACACAATCGCCTCCCGCAACTAAAATCTTCGCCAAAGAAGACATCGATACACCGCAAACGCCGATAAAATGATAATGTTTCACTTATATTATATATGAGAACTTTTCTTGTCTTGACGTAGAATCTTTCAAATTTTCAATACCTTGAAGCCTAATAATCCCTTCTTCCCATGAAACAATCACATAATCCGTTCCATAAATCAATGTTTCGCCGTCAAGTTTAACAACAGCCACAGTCTCCTTTTTGTCTCCGTTTAATGTTTCCTTAAAAGAAATTTCAGTATTTTTTATACTTTCCTGCCTAATACTCCAACCAAAACTTATACGCCCTTCCTCATTCGCCTCAATGTTATCCTCCGTCCACTCAAAATCATTTTCTAATTCCGCATAAGCGATATAAGCCCCCGCATTTTTCTGCTTTTCAAATACAAAATCAACGCCGTCAGGTTCCTCAATGACCGGAGCCTGCAAATGTGCGTTGAATTTTAATTCCGGCATCAAAGATTCAAACCACTCCTGATACGAAACAAATCCCTCCGCAACCTCTACAATTTGCACCTCCGGTTCGTCACTTCCCCAACTCCCCGCGTTCACAGACGGGTCTCCGCCCGTCGCCATTACAATAGTCGTAGCGATCGCCAAAACCCCACCGCTCACCGCAGAAAATAATTTCGTAGTATTCATGTTACCATTATGCAAGCTAAACAAAAAGTTGTCAAACATTTTTATCGCTCGCTTACGCTCGCCCTAATTTTGCTTACGCAAAATAGATAACGTTTCCCCCCCGCACTCCGCCGCGTTGCGGCTCCGTAAAGGTAAACGCTTTGCGTAATATATTGCTGCACTCGACTTTGTCTCGCTTCGCGAAAGATTTTCGTTCACTCCGCTTTCGCTCCGTTCTCTCATTACCGTTTTCGCTTACGCTTCAACGGGACTTAATAAGGTAAATAGATTTGGTTAATGTAGACGAGGGGGGTTAATTCTTTTGTTCAATTATTGCACGGACAAATTCTTCGGGATTAAATGGAATAAGGTCGCCGATAGATTCCCCGATGCCGACGAAAAGGACGGGGATAGAGAATTGTTTTTTAATTGCGACGATTATTCCGCCTTTGGCGGTTCCGTCAAGTTTAGTCAAGATTATACCGTCAAGCCCGACCGCGGAATCAAAATATTCAATTTGCGAGAGAGCATTGCCGCCGGTTGTCGCATCTATAACGAGAAGTTTTTTATAGGTAACTTCGTTCGGAGCATTTGACAAGACTTTTTTAACCGTCTTGTCAATCCTTTTAAGTTCTTCCATTAAATGGACTTTGTTATGAAGGCGTCCGGCGGTATCAATAATGGCAACGTTTTCTTCTTTTGCGTTAAAGGATACAAGTCCGTCGAAGACGACACTTGCCGGGTCGGCACCTTCGCCTTGTTTAACAAGGCGAACCGAATTTCGAGACGCCCATTCCGTCAATTGTTCGGTTGCGGCGGCACGAAAGGTATCGGCAGAGATTAGGAGCGGTTTAAGATTTTCTTCCTTATATATATGTGCAAGTTTACCGATTGTTGTAGTTTTGCCGACACCGTTAACGCCGACGATCAAAATGACTTCTTTTTTCACATTTTGTGACGGCGAAGTGCCTTTATTTTCCATGGGGGGAGCGTCAAATTGCAAAATGTTTTGAATTATTTGGGAAAGTTTAGCACGCAAATCCTCTTCGGTTTTAATACGTTCTTTTTTTACGGCGGTTTTGAGTTCCTTGATGATTTCTTCGGTGGCGGAGAAACCCATATCGGCAAGAAGCATAATATCTTCAAGTTCATCATAAAATTCGTCATCAAAAGTTCGGCCGGAAAACACCGCAGAAATCCCCGACGATATTGCGGTTGCCGTTTTTTTCAAGCCGCCGAATAATTTTCCAAAAAAACCCATAAAAGCATTATACATGATAAAGCAATAAGTAAAAAGGGAAAAGTCAGCATAATTTGTTTTCTATATTAAAAGATGTTGCTTACTTAATATTTCGATAGACAAACCCATTATATATATTTACAATAATTTCATGAAAATCCTCTTCGTTTGCACAGGTAACATTTGCCGTTCGCCAATGGCAGAAGTTATTTTTTCGCACATTTGTAAAAGAGAAAAACGAAAGGATATAACGGTAAAATCGGCGGGGACAAATGCGGAAGTTGGAGAAGATATGACAAAGGAGGCAAAAATTGCCTTGATTGACAATGGCTTCAAAATGCCGAAGAAAAGACACCGTGCGACACAGTTTACGGGCAATATGTTTGAAGAATTCAACCACATAATTTGCCTGAACAACGGATTATTCGGCAAAAACATCCATCAACTTTATATTGAAGACCCTTATCAACGCGGCTTAAATGCATATTATGAGGTAGCAATAAAATTAAAGGAGGCACTCAACAATTTATACCAAGAATTGTTTGACAAATAAAAATATGATAAAAAGAATCTTTATAGGGTGTGACCACGGCGGGTTTGAATTAAAGGAAAAAATAATGCAAAAATACGGACATTCTAACGTTTTTTTTGATAAAAACGGCAAAACAAAGGCAGATTCTTTTACATTTATAGATTGCGGTGCGTTTGCACTTGACCAAAATGATGATTTTCCAGATTTTGTATCCGCGGTTTGTTCGGAGATAAAAAAAGACAAAAACGCCTTTGGAATTTTAATTTGCGGAACAGGGATAGGGGTTTCGATAATTGCAAACAGGAACAAATATATACGTGCCGCACTCTGCCATTCAACAACATATGCAAAATTTGCTCGATTCCATAATAATGCGAATGTTTTATGCCTCGGGGGACGTTTTGTCGATTTTAATACGGCATGCCGAATAATTGAAGTGTTTTTCAAAACGGAAAGTTCACCGGACTTAAAGTATAAAAAAAGAATGGAAGGATAAAACGTAACGCTTGAAAATCCACCGCTTTCATTGCCTTTATTTGTGCGGGTTGCAAAAAATATGGTATAATGCTTTCCATTATTGCAATATCATCTTGCAAATTAAAAAAAAGGAGTGCTTCATGAAAAGAGTTGTCATAGGCATGAGCGGAGGGGTGGACTCATCCGTCGCGGCTTACTTACTAAAACAACAAGGTTATGATGTAGTTGGACTGTTTATGAAAAATTGGGATTGCGAATCCGCCGAACCCGATTTTAATGACGTCAAAAGGGTATGCGAAAAAATTGGAATCCCTTATTATGCCGTCAATTTTCAAAAACAATATATGGAATCCGTCTTTGATGAATTTTTGAATGGTTTGAAAATGGGTTGGACCCCAAACCCTGACATTTTATGCAATAAGGAAATAAAATTCGGTGTTTTCCTTCAATATGCCGCAAAATTGAATGCCGATTATGTAGCCACCGGCCATTACTGCAAAATTGAAAATGGCACGCTTTGCCGTGCCGATGATGAAACCAAAGACCAAAGTTATTTCCTATGCGCTCTCACAAAACAACAATTAGAAAAAGTCATTTTCCCTCTATCCCATATCAAAAAAACGGAAGTCCGCAAAATCGCCGCCCAACTCGGCTTTATTAACTCTGCAAAAAAAGATTCAACAGGCATTTGTTTTATCGGCGAACAAAAAATAAAAAACTTCCTGAAAACTTACCTCGGCACTAAAATTGGACAAATTCGCACCCTTGATGACAAAATCGTCGGTTCACATGACGGTTTGATGTATTATACAATCGGTCAACGCAAAGGTCTTAATATCGGCGGTATAAATTCTAACACAAAAAGATGGTTCGTCGTAAAAAAAGACTTATCTAATAATGTTCTATATGTAAATAACGGCGATTGTAAAGAATTGTATTCAAACAAAATTCTGCTTCAAAACTTTAACTCTTTCTTCAATTTTATACAAATATCTTGCACCGCCAAGGTGCGTTACCGCCAAACCGACCAAATATGTATCGCAAAAAATATTGAAAACAAGGAGGTCGAAGTCACCTTCCTTGAAAAACAACGTGCCGTCACCCTTGGACAATGGTGCGTCCTTTATAATAAAGAAAAATGCTTGGGCGGCGGGATAATATCTGCTATACTATCTTAATGTCTCAAATTAGAACACCAATAAGTGTAAAACTTGATAAACTTTACAACAAAAATATACGCTGTCCATATTGCGGCACCCAAATTCCTAAATGGACAAGCACTTGCGTTAATTGCGGACTTTCCAAGTCCAATATTGCAAATTCCGCAATAAAAGATAAAAACAATACCAAAACGGTCTTGACAACCGTCCGCCCTGACAATTTGCCATTCTGGAAAATCGCTATCGCTTGTTTCGTGGGTTTCCTTGGCATTCATTGTTTCGTATCCAAAAAATATATCCGCGGCTTCGTTATTTTGGGTCTATTTGTTATATCTATCATCTTTACCGCAACTTTATTCGGTCCCGAAAGCACACTCCGTGCACTGTTCGAAAAATATGACCTTTTACCCCCAACCGACCTTTCCTTAATTGCAAGTTTTGCCATGTGGATTTGGGACTGGTTCGGCGTGCTTTTTGGTTACTACAAATACCCCGTTACAATCAAAAACTGACTTACCCAAGAAAATGAATCTTATACGCCCTTATTTTCGTTTTTTATCTTTCAACACGTCCTTGCCCGTTTCAAGAATAACCTCGCCCTTATTTGGCACTCTCTTTCGCCTTTTTACCGGAAATCGTTTCACTCACCGCCGCAAATACGCCCGCAACATTCGCTAAATCATTCGGCACTATTATCTTCGTGGATTCCCCTTTTGCCAAGGCTTCAAGTGCCTTGTATCCTTGCAAAGTCAAATACGCGGCGTCCGGTTTCGCGTCAATTATTCTCTTGATTGCCTGTGCTTGCCCCTCCGCCTCCGTCAATAATTTGATCTTCTCCGCTTCCGCCCGCAATACCGCCGCTTCTTTTTCCCCTTGTGCAATTAAAATGTTGGACTGCTTATCCCCTTCCGCCCGCAAAATAGACTCCCGCCTTTCACGCTCCGCCCTCATTTGCTTCTCCATCGCTTCCTTAATTGCCTGCGGTGGGTCAATGTTTTTAAGTTCAACTCGGTTTACCTTGATGCCCCACGGGTCCGTCGCGGTGTCAATGATGTTCCGCATCTTCACGTTCACCGTATCACGGCTTGTCAATGTTTGGTCAAGTTCCATGTCTCCTACTATATTCCTAAGAGTCGTCGCCGTTAAATTCTCAATCGCCGAAATCGGACGCTCTATGCCATACGCATAAAGTTTTGGGTCGAAAACTTGAAAGAAGACAACCGAATCAATCTGCATCGTTACGTTGTCCTTTGTAATTACCGGCTGCGGTCGAAAATCTGCAACTTGCTCCTTTAACGATATCGGTCGTGTCGTCCTATCAATTATTGGACAAATTATATGAAATCCCGTCTGCAAGGTCGCCCTATATTTACCAAGTCTCTCGACATTAAGTGCACTTCCCTGCCGCACAATACGAATGTTCGCAACCACAATTATAAACAACACCACCGCGACACCAACAATAACCCATATCATCTCTTACTGCCTCCTTCTTTCTTTGACCAAGTCAAAACAACTTCGCATACTATATCAATATTATATTAAACTTATTTATATTTTACAAGCATTTTACACAAAATATTTTATGCGAAAACTTTTCCTGTCTTTTCTCATCTTCATCTTTATCTGCCCAAATTTTGCTTTCACTCAAAATGTTGTCCTCCGTGCGGAATTTCAAACCACTTTTTATGATAATCCGCAGCGAAAACATAATATATCCCTCTCAATATCAAAATTTAATAATTTAATTATAAACGCAGGAGACGAAGTCTCATTTAACAATGTTGTAGGCAAAAGGACGAAGGAAAACGGCTTCCTCGATGCAAAAATAATCCTCGACGGTGAATATGTCGACGGAATCGGCGGCGGTGTCTGCCAAACATCTACCACCATCTTCAACGCCGTCATTCTTGCAGGTCTCGAAATTACCGAAAGCCACAACCATTCCCTGCCATCCCATTATGTCCCCTTGGGTAAAGATGCAATGGTAAGTTCCGGTGCCGATTTAAGATTCGTCAACAATACCGGCAAACAAATTATCTTCAAAACCGGTGTCAACGACAATATCGTTTGGGTTAAAATCTACGGAAGGTCAAAAGGAGAAAATATAAATTATGCACTTTCAACTAATATCATAAAAGAATATCCTCCAAAAAATGTTTATTTATTAAACGGAGAGAAAATAGACTTCGTGTGGAATGAAAATCAATATACCGCAACCCAAATCGACAATGGAAGTGCCGGCTACGCAGTGGACACATATTTTGAATGCCGCAAAAAGAACAAATTACTATTTAAGAAGTTCTTACGCAAAAATGTATATAAATCCCAGCCGGTTAAATACTCTCTATCTTTAATTCAACACGATAATCCTCAAATTCAATCGTCACCTCCGCATTTGAATTGAACAAAATGCCGTTCGTCTTTATCGAATATTCTCCCTTCCCCACACCATAAACGGCAATACCGCCTTTACGTTTATAAATATCCTCCCAAGAATAAATTGCATCTTTATCATCTACTTTGACAATATCAATTTGATAGTACCCTCCGCCCGGAACCGCACTCGCCCTCAATTCGCAAAAATCAATCTCTAATTCCCACTGACGATATGTAATTAAAACTCTCGAAGGTATTACATCTTTAACTTTTGCGTCTGGACTAATCCCATCCCTTGAAATGTTTAACCTCCAAAAATCTTTGCCGCTATAATCAATGTTGTTCCTGTCTGCGTATATCTCACCCCACTCAACAATCGTATCCGTAGACTCATTTATAACTTTTAATTTCCATGGATCACTATACTCTAAATGTTCCGCAATAAGATAAGTCCCCCCGCCGTCCTCCTCCGGCGTCTTCGAAGTATTTGTCGCGAACGGACTCCTTACATCCGAAAGAAAAAACGATGAAACAACGGCACATACACATACCATAACGGACAAGGCCGCCGTCAAAAAACCTTTGCTCCTTAAAACTCCTGTTACCTTGTCTTTCATCTATTCTCATTATTAAACAATTTGTAAATCTCGTCAACCTTTTTTCTTGTCAATACCCGACCCACCATGACACCCGCCGCTTTCGTCAAATCAAGACACTCCCTCGCACTTGCAAGGTCTGTGATATCCCCATTTGCAACAACGGGAATCTTTACCGCATCTACAACCGCCTTAATCCCTTCCCAATCCGCCGTCCCGCTATATCCTTGTTTCCCCGTTCGCCCATGCACAATAAGCCGAAAACACCCCGCGGATTCACACATTTTCGCGAACTCCACTGCGTTATTTTTATCCCACCCTAAACGCATTTTGACCGAAACGGGCTTTTTACCCGTCAAACACGCACCGATAATCTCTTCGGCAAGTTTAATATCACACATAAGTTTTACCCCGCCGTTCTTTGTAATTACTTTCTTGACCGGACACCCCATGTTTATGTTTATTTCATCAAAATCATCAAGCACACCCGTCGCAATCGCGTCCTCATAATCCTTTGCACAACTTCCAAAAAGCTGAACTACGTTGTGCACACCTTTAACTGTCCCAAGCATATTAAATGTGCGTTTACTCCCCCTGCAAATCGCCGCCGCACTTATCATCTCCGTCCAAACCTCTTTCGCCCCTAAATAAGAAAGGACCCGCCTTACGTATATATCCGTCCAACCGGCCATAGGAGCAGGAATAATTTGCATACTTCAAGTATATATCATTTTAATTGTTTTTTAGTTGAAAACATTTTCTTTATACTTTTTATAAAATTTAAGAGCCAAAAGAGCAAAAGACGTAACGCCCAGCACCATAAAGATTCCCATTATGTCGCCGTTATAATTTGAAACGTCAATGGCAACACCTATCAAAAAAGTTATAACCGCATTTGAGATTTTACTGCTGAATGTTAAAAACCCCATCGAAATCGCCACATTTTCCGTGTTCGCAACCTCATCGGCAAACATTGAAATAGGAAGACTGTGAAGACAGCCGATGCCGCAGCTTATTATAACTATAATAACAGATACAAAAAATACAAGGGTATATTTACCGAAATAATTCTTCGAAATCAAAAGCAATGAAAAAAGCAAAATTCCAACCAAAACGGTTATAATAGCGATTAAAATAGTTTTCTTCTTGTTGAAATGACAACTTATTTTATACCAAAGCGGCTGCCCCGCAATTATACCGACAATTAAACTGCTCATTATAATTGGAATTTGAAAATTGGAAAAATGAAAGGTATAGGTAAATACATACATGCCAAAGGATGCTATAACCGCACCGGCGGACAGCGAAAAAACATATCCCAAAATCAATGACAAAACGTTTTTATTTCTCAAAACTTCAAAAAAGTCTTTTAACATTTTCTTGATATTTACCCGACGCAAGGGAGACGGATTTGAAAGTTGGTCTCGCTGCCGAAGAATTTTCACCAGCCCGTAACTTCGTATTTGACCCGTATTGCCGTAATACTTTTCAAAATTCTTTTTTTCTTTTGTGTTAAAAATCGTCATAAAACCGGTTATCAAGCACAAAACGCTTGTAATGGCGGAAATTATTATATAACCTCTTGTGCTTGTATTTATCGTAACATACTCCTTTGGTGTAAGACAAACCGCCATCAAGATTGATGGCACAATCAAAGCAAGAAATTGAAATGTAATCTTATAGTTTTGAACACTTGTCCTGTCATTATAATCTTTTGCGATGTCAATTCCAAGTGCACCGTAAGGTGTTGCATAAATCGTATTAAATGTTTCGACAAGCAAAAGTGCAAAAAGCATGACAACGAACTTTACCGAGCCGCTCCAATCCGGGTCTATACTCCAAATAAAAACATTTATAATCGCTATTGCCATGCACCCGACGAACATAAAACTTCTGCGTTTGTCCAAAAACTTTCCTTTATAATTATCACTTAATGATCCCACAATCGGATCCGTAATCGCATCCCAAACGGTAGAGATCCCAATCACCACCCCCATAGCCGTTCCCGAAAGCCCCAAAAAACACGTCCCAAAAAACATAAGAAAGTTTCCAAATGTTTGATTTACCGCTCCGTATCCAAAAGCCCCAACTCCATAAAACAGTTTTTGCTTCGCCGACAACTTCATTAACAAAATATATTTGCTATTTACTTAATTTATTGACATAATATATTTATTCTTTATCAAAGGACATGGGTTTTACCCTTAAAAGGAAAAATATTTATGGATTTTGTCGCACTTTCAAATAAAAAACCTTTCAAGATTAGCATAATTGCCTCTCTTATTCTTGGGACAATTCTTATTGCCGTTTCAATGATTATATTGGGGCAGAAAGTGGAAAAAGTTTTCCCAAATGCATTGAACGTAAGCATGTCCAACATTATAAAAAAACAACAAAACATTTACGAAAAGGAAATCAGGGTTGATGAATATATCTTCATTGATGCAAAAACGAAAAACCCCCTGATAGAACCAATTACTTTTACTCTTGACTCCAATGCAAGTCAATTTATCCAACCGATTGCCCCACTTTTCTATTCCGGTTGGACAAAGATAAGAATCAAAAACAACAACACCGCCAATAGAACACAAGGCATTTTAACGATTCAATGTGCAAGTTATTCTGTGGAAATTCGGTTGATATATATCACAGAGTAATATTACAATACTTTCATTCAATAAAGGAGAAAATAATAATGGAAAACCGATTTAGTATTAACAATATAATTCAATCGGTGCCGCGTTCACTTACAAACAAAAGGTAATATTACCGTAACTTTTAACATATTTTTTTGTTATGAAATTAAAATTCAACAAAAAAAAGTTTTTCATCAGTTTAGTGGCGATTTTAGGTGCCGGTGCCTTGACGTGGTATGGATTAACAAAGTACAAAAGACCGGACAGTTATCAAATTGCTCTGGACAATTTAGCGGAGGCAAGGTTTTATCTTAAAACTGCGTCCAACGAAATCGCCTCCATTCAGTTTTATTCCGGAATGCGAGAAGAGACATACAAAATGGATGGTGTGGCGACGACAACGAAACCTTACGCCGTCGTATCTATTGAACCGACAAATGAAGTATTGGCATCAAAAACCGAAATCGCAGGCACAATCACCATAAACGCAGTGCCAGAAGAAATTATTCTCATAAAAAATCCATACGGAACAAACTTCGCAATTGACCTTGAAAAATTGATTGAAGACACAAGCGACATTCAATTATCGCTTAAAATCGACCCCGAAACGACAATCGATTATGAATTGACCAATGCGATGCCCGAAGGCTCAATAACCTGGGAGAAAGCATTAGAGACCGCGACCAAAGAACTTGAAAAGAAAATTATAGACACCCAAAAGTTAGAAGCCTACATAAAAGTGCTATGTGACAAAGCGAGTGCCGATTCTCCTTTTTGGTACGTAACCTTTGCCACAACATCAGGAGAGACATTTTTTGTAGTCATAGACCCCAACGGCAATATAATTGGCAAAACGGAATAAATATAGTAAAATAAGATGAATGTTCATCAAAGAGATTGAATTAAAAAACTTCCGCAATCATAAAAATACTTTTGTGAAGTTTTCGCCAGGCACAAATATTTTACTTGGTGCCAATGCACAAGGCAAAACGAATCTTTTAGAGGCGATTTATTTAACAGCGATAGGCCGCGGCTGGCGAGCGAGCAAAGACAAGGAGATGATAACATTTGGAGAGGGCTCATCGACAATAATTACAAAGACACAAAAAAGGTTTGGGACTCTTGAAATAAACATCAAATTGAATGAAAAGAGCAAGAAATCAATTTCCATAAACAAACTGCCCATATCAAAAGTCGGCGAACTTATGGGAAACGTAAACTGTGTTTTCTTTTCGCCCAATGAATTGCGAATGATAAAGGACGCACCGGCGGACAGACGACGTTTTTTAGACATTGACATATCGCAAATTGACAAAGCATATTTTTACGCCTTATTACGATACGAAAAAATACTTTCACAAAGGAACGCATTTCTCAAAAACATATCTACCGAAGACGACATCAGAAGTCTTGAAATTTGGGACAAACAGCTCATTGACGTGGGGGCATTTATCATTGAAAAACGCATTTCATTCATAAACAAATTATCCCCCTTAATTGTCATTGCCCACAACAAACTTACAAATTCCCAAGAAAACATTACTTTTTCATACGTTTGCGTATGTATTGGCAACAAAGAAAAAGTTATAAACATTTCAACAAACATTATTGACACCCTCAAATTCCAATTAAACAATGCAAGAGAAAACGACATTCGCCTAAAAACAACCACCATAGGACCACATAGAGACGATATTAAAATTGAAATAAACGGAAACGACGTTCGACGGTTTGGAAGTCAAGGTCAACAAAGAACCGCCTCATTATCGATAAAACTTGCAGAATTAAAATTATTTGAGTTAGAAACAGGAGAAACGCCCATTTTACTTCTTGACGATGTATTCAGCGAATTAGACGAAACACGCCAAACGTCCCTCCTAAACTACATACAGTCAGTTCACAGTATCATAACAACCACCGAGTTACCAAAAACATGCTTTCCCGACAATTACAATATTATACGCCTTCCGTTATATTCTCAACAAACTCACCAAAAACGCCATTAACAAACGGGAATATGGTATCCTTGGCAAAATCATAAATTCTATATGCAATAATTGATCCGCTTTCTTTCGTCAAATACAATTTGCTTGGCAAATCTTCAACGAAACCCGATACAATATCAACGGCAAAAAACAACCCAAAAATATAAATTCCCGCCAAAACAAATCCAAAAACTATTCCCAAGGTCTGGTCAAGAAAATTCACAGCCTTACTTTTTATCTTTAACGCTCTAATTATTTTATCAAGTATTAAAAAAGCAAACCTAAAAACAACAAATAAACCAATCATTGTTAATCCCGTAAGCACCACGTTTTTATCAATCCCAACGTTCAATTTCTCTTTAACATGAAACGTATCCTCTATTATTTCCGCAACATAGCCTGCCGTCAATACCGCAAGCACCCCCGAGGCAATCGTCGACGTGGTTTTCAATGCCGCCCCCAAAAGCCCTTTCTTATAACCAATAAAAAGGTTAATAATCACTATCAGGCAAATTACTGCGTCAGCAATCATATCTCTAATTATATCCATTATTCAATACCTATGTCAAACACAATATATTGCTCAATGTTTAACGATAAACAATCTACGAATATCATAATAAACCGTTTGACAATACAACTTTTAACAATATAATAGAATACTCAATGTTTAACGATAAACATTTTTTAAGGAGGAAAAACTATGAACAAATTAGGGAAGGGATTGGGTGCCTTGTTCGGCGAAAATCTTGCAGATATAGATAATAGGCAAACAGAAGAAGGCAAGGAAGGGGTAAAGACAATACCTATCAACAAAATAGACAACAATATCAACCAACCAAGAAAAACTTTCAACGAAAATGCCATGGCTGAACTGACAGACAGTATAAAAGAGCATGGAGTAATACAGCCAATAATTGTTGTCCCTGTGGGGGAGAGATATATGATTGTTGCAGGCGAACGTCGTTGGAGGGCATCAAAAGCGGCAGGGCTTAATGAAGTCCCTGCAATAATAAAAGATTATACAGACAAACAAATCGCCGAAATATCAATTATAGAGAACTTGCAAAGAGATGGCCTCAACGAGATTGAACTTGCAATAGGAATAAAGAAGCTCATGGATGAGTTTAATTTAACACAGGAAAAAGTTGCCGAAAGAATAGGAAAGACAAGAAGCACGGTTGCAAATCTTCTCAGGATTCTTTCCCTTCAACCCGAAATACAAAAAATGATCGCAATTAAACAATTGTCTTATGGTCATGCAATCCGTTTAATGAGCGTGGAAGACAATGAACGGCAGCTTGACTATGCAAAAGCCGCAATCAAGGGCGGATTGTCTGTGAGAGCGTTGGAACAACTTGTTGATGCCGCCGAAAAAAGATCCAAAACAAAAAACTTAATAAATGATAAAAACAAGAACAAGTCAACGGAAATAATAGAGCAAGAAAAACTTTTGGCAATAAAATTAAATACAAAAGTAGAAATATCCGGAAGCAATCACATCGGCAAAATAATCATAAATTACTTCTCCAAAGATGAACTTGAAAGAATAATAGAAAACATCTTGCAAAACAAATAATCTGTGATAAAATTAAATGGGGTGAATATGGGAAAAATAATCGCTTTTGCGAATCAAAAAGGCGGGGTGGGGAAAACAACTACCTGTATAAATTTGTCTGCCTACCTCGCCTTACTTGGTAAAAAAATACTTATTGTTGATCTTGACCCACAAGGTCAATCATCAAGCGGAATCGGCGTTGTTAAAACCGCCAAAATGCTTACCATCTACAACGCTATGTGCGACCAAACTGAACTTTCTGAAATTGTCCAAATTACCTCCGTGAACGGTCTCGATATAATCCCCTCCAACGTGGATCTCGCCGGTGCCGAAATTGAACTCGTTCGCATGCCAAATCGTGAACAAACCTTAAAAAGTGTTCTCAATAAAATAAAAAACTCTTACGACTTTATCTGTATTGATTGTCCTCCAAGCCTTGGGCTCCTCACCGTTAACGCCCTGACCGCCGCGGATGGCGTGATTATACCCATTCAATGTGAATTCTTCGCCCTTGAAGGTGTATCTCAACTCGTCAATACTATACGCCTTATCCGCAAACAAGGACTTAACCCAAATCTCGATATCTTCGGGGTGCTTACTACAATGCTCACAAGAAGTTCTTTGACAGAACAAGTCGGTGCCGAGCTGCTCAAATATTTCGGCAAAAAAGTCTTCACAACAAAAATACCTCGAAATATTAAACTCGCCGAGGCACCAAGCCACGGCAAACCTATTTGTCTTTACGACCCAAAATGTCCGGGTGCAAAAGCCTATAAGGAACTTGCGACCGAATTTATGGAACGTCAATAGAAGGGGATGAAAATAATGAATCAAATAAAATCATTGTATAGAAAATATAGACCAAAATACTTTTATGAAGTTATTGGTCAAGAACATGTTACTAAAACTCTCTCTAATCAAATAAAAAATAATAACATTGGACATGCTTACCTGTTTTGCGGCTCACGCGGAACCGGAAAAACATCCGTCGCGAAAATCTTCGCCAATGCTGTTAACTGTTACAACTTTAACAATGAAGTCTGCGGCGAATGCGAATGGTGCCAAAATCTAAATAAAAATCTTGATGTCATTGAAATTGATGCCGCAAGTAATAACGGAGTCGAACCCGTTCGCGATTTAATAAATGCCATCCAATTTCCTCCAATAAATGGAAAATATAAAGTCTATATCATAGATGAAATTCATATGTTCTCTAATTCCGCCTTCAATGCACTGCTTAAAACCCTCGAAGAACCTCCTTCCCATGTAATCTTTATCTTGGCTACTACCGAAGAACATAAACTTCCCGCCACCATTAAAAGCAGATGCCTTAAATTTGATTTCCGCCTTATATCTCAACAAAATCTTGAACTCCATGTTAAAAATATACTCTCGCACGAAAATATAACTTGTGAACCAAATGTTGTTCAACAAATCGCTAAATATGGACGCGGCAGCCTTCGCGATGCTCTCTCTTTTACCGATATGCTTCTGTCCTTTTGCAATACAAATAAAATTACCCTCAAGGACGTACGCTCCGTTTCCGGAAATATAGACGAAACACAACTTTATCAACTGCTTAAAAATATTCATGATGGCAACCTGCAAGAAATTCATAAAATATGCGGCGAAATATCTAATGTCTGCAATAATTACAATATCCTTCTTGAAAATATGATAGAAATTATAAAAAATGATTTAATCAATAAAAAATCTTCTAAAAATATCTTCGCATTAAAAAAGTTTATAGAACTCTACCTTTTAATAAGACACAGCAACAATGTCCCCGAATTTTTTGAGGCAACTTGCCTTTTGGCGGCGTCTAATGACTAACAACGCTTGGCTCAATGTAATTCAACCTCTGCAAAAAAATGAACCCGTTCTCTTTGCTATCCTATCCAATCTCGACAACGTGAAATTCTTCCCCAATAATCTCTTCGCTATTGAACTTGATAACGCCTTTGAATACCAAATATTGCTCAAAAATAAAGATAAACTTCCGCCTAACCTTGACCTCATTCTAAAACAAAAGAATATCTCTAATTCGATTATAATTAAAAAACTTCAAGAATTCTTCGCCCCCTATCTCGAAATTGATAACAAAAATTAACTGCCCGTCTCTATCTTATACATTTCTTCAACCGCAAAAGAAATCTTCTGTATGACTTGCGGATTCTTCGGGGCTATGTAATATGTATCGTTCTCTGTGTTTATTGCAAATATGTCCACCCCTTTCAAATATGATAAGTCAAATTCTACCTGTATAGAATATTGCTCCGCCGACTTCCTGCTTATTGAAAAATCCTCCCCCCTATATCTGCCGTCTATCCTTAATCCTTCTCTATTATGCACAAAGTTTACTTCCCCTATGTATATAAATTTCTTTAAGTCAGGCAAACTCCAACATCTCATACTGTTTTCTATATAACTATATTCTCCTCTCTCAATCTCCTTCCTCACCTCATCCCGCTCCCATTCAAACCATTCCGGTATAGTTTTGAATTGGCAGCCACTCAATTCCCCGTTCTCTAATAATTGAAACTCGCTCCCGCAATTTCCGCACTTTAATACCGACCCAATCCCTTTCATATCAAATTCTTTTCCGCATTTGGTACATTTATATAAGATTTTCTCCAAACCTTCCGCTCTTCTGTCCTCTTTGATTAAAATATTATTCTCTCTTTGATAATCATACTCATTATATTTGAACGCATCTTGTATAATTTTGTCAAGACTTTGCCAATCGTTACGCTCAATGTCTTCAACCGTTAATATATTTTTTATATCACATCTCAAAGGAACATTTCGTATGTTCCCGTTTATACCCCATGACGGCTTCCGCAAATGATGCCCGCGGAAAATCGCCGTTACAACGGGCACCTTTAATATCTTCGCCATTTTTGCTACCGATACAGGAATTATCGCCGTCGTCCCGCTTACCGTATACCTTGCCTCCGGATATAATGCCGCAATGACTTTCAAATTCACAAGTGCGTGCCGAATCTGCTTGACTATCACGGGTGATGATACGAATTTCCTCTTCGGTATACTCCCAATTTGATTGATAAGCCATCTCGATACGGAAAACGCGTCGACCGCTACAACATTGCATATCTTCCACCTCTTAAACGCTCTCGCAATTACCGCAAAATCAAAAAACTGCATGTGATTGCATAACAATAAAAACGGCGGCTTCATCGTCTTTGTCGCTTCATCAATGTTAACCGTCCTCTCGACTTTGGAAAGCAATATCTTGCTCCCTAATTGAATAATAGGCGTAGTCCAAAAAGCGGGGCGTCTCGGCATTTTACTTGTATTATAATGCTTTATCCTTTTTCCGTATTTCACAGGGATATCCCTTGGCTTGGTCTGACCGCCGCTTCCCGTATCCTTCCCTTGAATTACATTTTTTGTTGTTTCCATTTAGTCTTTCCTTTTATCTTGTGTTCCCCTATATCATCTATCACGTATTTTAATGCTTGTCAAAATATTAAAACGTGATAAAATATTCACCATGAATAAATTTAACATGAACGGTGCCAATATGCAACAACTTATGCGGCAGGCCGAAACCGCCAAACAACAAATTGAAAAAACCAAGGCTGAACTTGCGGAAACCGCCGTGGAGGCTTCCGCGGGCGGAGGCATGGTGTCCGCCTCTATGTCCGGTGCTTATGAACTCCTTGATTTACATATAAAAAAAGAAGTCGTTGACCCCGATGATGTCGAAACCATTGAAGACCTCGTCATTGCGGTTATAAATGAATGCCTTCGCCAAGTGGGGGAACTTAGAAATGAAAAACTGCCCATCTAAAACTCACAAAATCATAAATCCCGCTTCCACTTGTCTTTGCGGCAAAGATAAGGGTCTCCGCGGTTCGACACCGTCCTTGGGAATAAAAACAAGGCAAAATGCCTATCGTATAGCCCCAAGTCCTACCGGATATGTCCATCTCGGCACTATCGCTATGGCTATCATAAATTCTGCTCTCGCCAAACAAAACAACGGCGTGTTTTATTTACGCATTGAAGATACCGACCAAAAACGCTTACTCCACGATGCCGTTCCTAAAATGCTTGAAGTCTTTAATCTCTTCAATATAAAATTCTCAAATGTTTATACTCAAAGCGAACGAAAATCTATCTATCAAACATATGCCAATCAACTAATTAAAGAAGATAAGGCTTACAGATGTTTTTGCACCGAACAAGATTTGACCAAAATGCGTGAAAAACAAGAACAAAACGGCGAAAAAACAGGCTATTACGGCAAATATGCCGCTTGCAAATACCTTTCACAAGACCAAATTCAACAAAAGTTAAAGGATAACCAACCATTCGTCATTCGTGCGGACTTCTCAAAATTTAACGGCCGAATCGAATGGAATGATGCCGTCAAGGGTAAAATGTCCCTCCCCGCGGAAACCGCCGACCCAATAATCTTGAAAAGTAACGGCATGCCTCCCTACAATTTTGCCCACGTCATAGATGACCATTTAATGCAAACCGCCGTCGTTATCCGCGGCGAAGAATGGCTCGTTTCAACCGCCGCCCATATTCAATTGTCCCAACTCCTCGGTTTTCCGCCTCTATCCTATGCTCATCTCCCTACAATAAATATAGATGATAACGGCAAAAAACGTAAATTGTCAAAACGAAAAGACAAGGAGGCCCTCGTCATTAACTTCATCAATGAAGGTTATCCAAAAGAAGCGATCATTGAATACTTGCTTACAATCTATAATACGGACTTCGAACTTTGGCGTATTAAAAATCCAAACGCAAATCTCAATGATTTCAATTTTCAACTCTCAAAAGTCGGCTCCAATAACCCTCTTCTTGACATCCCAAAACTTAATAATATCTCGAAAAATTACTTTTCAAAACTGAATAATAAACAAATTCTGCAACAATTTCTCGATTTTAATTTCCCTTTTCCCATCAATAATACCGAAAAAAACCGCATAAAAAAAATGCTTTGTATTGATAGGGAAACCGAACGCCCACGCAAAGACCTAACCAAATGGATTGATATAAAAAGCCTCTACGACTTCTGCTTCGATGATTTCATACCAAAATATCCTTTCCCCTATGATTATGTCTATAAACATACTGACAGTTTTCAAACAATAAAAGACCTTTGCAAAGAAATAAATGTCAATGTCCGGGATTTTACCCAATCCCTTCGGCTCTCTATAACCAACAAAGATAATACCCCCGATTTATTCAAAATATGCGAAATTCTCGGCGAGTCTACCGTAAATTCTCGCTTAAAAAACTCTTTATCTTGTCCTTAACCTCATCTTCATTAAAATCAATCTTCTCCTGTGAATATAAAAAACTAAGTTTATAACTTTCGCTTAACTTTAATCTCGTGAACTTTATCTCCGAAAGCATTCCCAGGACCTTCACCGTTACCAAAAATAACCTTCTCCCTCTACTTGAAAGCAATTCAAAATATCTATCTTTGAATTGTATCTCCTTCGGTTCATACATATCTCCGCCCAAAAGTATAACCTCGCCCTTCAATTTTTGAAATTCCGTCACAAAGGTCGCTTCCTTTATTTTCTCTATCTGCTTTTTTTCGTTTTCCGTTAAACCAAGGGCAATGTTGTTTTTAATCTTGTTTAATTCTAACTTAATAAAACCATCTAATTCACTCGTCCTTAATTCACCTTTCACCAATAACGACAGCGGGGCGAATATTTTTTCCGGCGAAGAGATATCTATGTTTCCGTCAAGTAATAATCTGTCTTTTATCGCATTTACCTTCTCTATAATCTTTTTTATCTCTTTATCAACCGCATCATAAAAAAACATGTTTGCAAATATGTATGCCCTCATTACATGATCGTCTACCACCTTCCCATTAAATTTCAAAACAAGCACACCGTCGTCCTGTAACATAAAATTGTCATTGATTACATCACATCCCGCATAGTTCATCGCATCCCCCTTAACAACTTAATATTATAACAAACTCTCCTTAAAAATCCAACTGCTTTTCCGTTAATTATTATCGCAAAAAAACTTTCTTCTTATTCTTCAAATAAGATTGGATTTGGATAATATTTTTTGTATATCAAGAGTCAAATAAACAAGGTGCTGCCTGGTTATATTTTCTTTCGCAATAAAAATTATGTTTGATGGTTTGATTTTGTTCAAAAACGGGCGAACCGCCTCTCGCATTAAACGAATTGCCCTATGACGGACAATAGAATTGCCTACCTTTTTTGAACAAACAAAACCAATTTTCAACTTATGAACAAAAACAAAAGAGAGATTAACAAATTCCCCGCTAAACTTTGTGCCGTTTTTATGAAGATAGGCAAAAGTCTTTCGTTTTTTTAGTCTATATTGAAAAGGAAGCATACGAAATACTTAAACGGCGGTAAGCCGCTTGCGTCCTTTTGCGCGGCGACGGCGGAGAACATTTCGGCCGCCGACAGACCTAGAACGCTTGCGAAAACCGACAGAGCGGACTCTTTTAATTTTTGAAGGTTGATAAGTTCGTTTCATATTTTTCTTCTCCTTTTATTATGAAGTTAGAATTTATCTACAAAGACGAAGTCTTTGGAAGATAAGTTCGTTTCATTTTATTTTGAATTGCAAGCATTATAAAACACAAACAAAAAAAATACAAGTCTTAATTTGCGGTTTGGCGGCGGCTTGACACCGCCGGTAAGGATACGGCTTTTTGGTTGCGGTGTGAAAAAAATTGTGTTATAATCTTTTGAGATGGACGTTAGACAAATTTGGGAAAAGGCCAAAACGGTTATTGCAAACAATGTAAGCAGTATCTCATTTGACCTTTATATAAAAACGTTGACGGCGGAGAAATTTGAGAAAGGGGAGTTTGTTCTGTCGGCACTGTCAACAAAAGACGCAAACTATGCAAAAAATGAAAAGCACTTTTCACATATTGAAAATGCAATAAAGAGTATTGCACCGATAGTTGAAAAAGTAAGCATTATTGACGCGATAGAAAAAGAGAAACGGGAGAATGAAGGGAAACGCGGAATAGAAGTAAAAGAGGAACGAAGGCAAAACAATATAAATGCACTTCTAAACTTTGACAATTTCATAATAGGAAAATCAAATGAAGCGGTCGCCGCCGCCGCCCAATTTGTGGCAAAAGCACCCGGAAAGAAAATAAATCCGCTGTTCATATACGGAAGGTCGGGACTTGGGAAAACACATCTATTGAATGCAATAGCAAATTATATAGAGGAAGAAAATCCGCGGGCGTCAATCACACTTACAACATGTGAAAGATTTACCGCCGAATTTGTAGAGATATTAAGAAAACATGGGGATTTCGGCGTGTTTCGGGAAAAACACCGGAATGCGGATATTTTGTTAATAGACGATATGCAGGAGTTGACAAACAAACCAAGTATACAAGAGGAGTTCTTTCACACGTTCAATGACTTATTTGAACATGGACGGCAGGTCGTGATAACAAGCGACAGACCCCCCGACGATATTAAAACCTTGGCGGACAGAATGCGAAGCCGATTCAAAAGCGGGGTGGTGCAGGACATAGGAAACCCCGACATAGAAATGCGAATGGCAATCTTGTATAAAAAAGCAAGTTTAGAAAACAGATATTTATCTCCGGAAGTTTCGACTTATATCGCCGAACATTCATTCAATAACAATGAAAATGTAAGAGAAATGGAAGGACACCTCTTCAAGGTTATCTTTTATGCCGAATTAAAAGGAAAAGTTCAACCGGACATTGAAGATTGCAGGGCGGCAATAGCGGAATCGGGCGAAAATGATTTAAGCAAGGTTGAGAATAAAGGACAATT
The DNA here is from genome assembly GCA_031255215.1 of Christensenellaceae bacterium. Classification (GTDB taxonomy): domain Bacteria; phylum Bacillota; class Clostridia; order Christensenellales; family UBA1242; genus RGIG8050. Next base: position 25,585 of record JAIRSY010000003.1, read on the forward strand.
TATAATAGATTGTGTTGCAGAATATTTTAATTTAACAGAAGACGACATTACGGGAAATAAACGAACAAAAGAAATAGCAGACGCACGAATGGTCGCCTGCTACCTTTTGACGGAAAATTTAAGTATACCCCTCTCAAATATAGGGGAAATGTTGGGGGGAAGAAGCCATGCTACGGTAATATATGCAAGAGACAAAGTAGCGAAACAGTTAAAAACGGATACAGAGTTAAAAAAAGCAATAAATGACATCTTATTGCTGTTCAATCCTGACTGAATGTTAAAAAAATATAAATATAGATTAAAAACGAACGATTTGGTTTTTGAACGGCTTGGTAAAAAATATTATGAAATATTTGCCTTGCGTGATATACTTCATACGAATTCAAATAAAGGAGGATAAATAGATGAAATTTAGTTGTGAAGGAACGGATTTAATATCCGCGGTAAATACCGTTGCAAGGATTGGCGGAGGGGGAAGACTTATAAATCCAATTTTAGAGGGAATTAAAGTATTGGCGAAAGACGGAAAAGTTACTTTTTTTGCGACCGATTTAGAAATGTATATAAGAAAGACAATAAAAGCGGACATAAAAGAAGAAGGGCAGGTTGTATTGCCCGGAAAGCTGTTGGGGGAATATGTAAACAAAATAGGAACAGGGAAAATTACACTTACAAGTCAAGGTGATAATTGCATTTTAGAACACGGAAATAACAATCGAGGCAGTTTTTCTCTTTTTCTGCTTGAAGAATATCCAGATTTAATAAATCTGACGACAAAACCTATGTTTTCTATTTTGGGCGGAGATTTGAAAGAGTTGATTTCTAAAACTACAATCTTTGCGTCTACCGATGGAGCACGGCCGATATTAAAAGGGGTTTTATTTGAGATTGAGCAGGGGAAATTAACGTCTGTCGCCCTTGACGGTTTTAGATTAGGAAGAGTGGAAAATGTAATAAAGGTATACGGAGATGTGGGGCGGATTGTGGTTCCCGCAAGAAGTTTAGAAGAAGTGAAAAAACTTATTGTCGATGAAAAAGAAGATATAAATGTAATAGTAGAAAATAAATTCATGCAAATTGAAATAGGTCCCATAACATTCGCAACAAGGTTAATAGACGGGGAGTTTGTGAATTATAAACAAGTAATTCCCAAGGATTTTCCGTCAAATATTGTGGTAGAAAGAAAAGCATTTGCATCTTCGGTAGGAAGAACAAGGGTCTTTGGCGTGAACGAAAATAAAGTAAATTTAGTTGAATTGAGTATCAGCGATAAAAAAGTTGAGATTTCGTCAATGAGCGAAAGAGGGGGCGGAAACGAAGTTATAGACGGAAATTTAACGGGTCATGACATAAAGATTTCGTTCGATTCAAATTATTTATTTGATGCTTTGAATATAATTGAAGATGAATTTATAAAATTTTCGTACAGTTCCCCTCTCTCGCCTTGTGTGATTACCAACACAAAACCGGACAATTATCTGTTTCTGGTTCTGCCGTTAAAAACAAATTGAAACATTCCGCCAATCATCATTCCTTAACCGCGGCAAATTATTAACCCATGTTTTTGTCTCTCATATAAACTTTTGCATAAAATTCATGTTATGTAAGAAACTAATACATAATATATTAAGGAGAAACAAATAACATGAAAAAGACAAAGTTCATTGCGTTAATTGTCGCATGCCTCGTTTGCGTTGCCGCAATTGTCGGCGGTTCTATCTGGTGGGCATCTATGAGCAACAAAGATAAGGGTTCGTCCGCGTCATCAACGCTTGACACTGCTCAATGGAACGAAATCATTAAAAACATGAAAATAGGCAAAGTCTACTCCCTTTGGGGTCATAACTTTCTTTGCGTTGCCGAGGGCAACGAAACATCCGGCACCGCGGCATACAAAGCCGGCCGGAAAAAGATAAAGACGTTGTGGATAGACTCATCCGCCATATCCGGCACAAAAACATACGCAGAATTTGTCGGTGATGGCAACACTGACCGAACCGACGCAGACAGCCCCAATAAACCAACAAATGCCGGCACCTGGCACTACATTTCCCGTTGGTCCAGCAGCACCTCCAACGACAGTAGTCGTTACAACCAACAGACTTACTTACATTCGGTCTTCAATGAAGGCGTCTCAGGCTTTGTCGGCACGACATTAAGCGGAACAGATACGCAGTCCGTCTACGAAAAGTTTAATGCCATCGACTCCACCCTAACCTCTCTAATTTCCCCCGGTTACAAATCCACTAACTCCGCCGACAAATTTGAATCCGAAAGCTACAACGTTGGTGCCCCCCTCTACGCCGACGACTACTTCTGGGCACCGTCCTACATAGAGGTCGAGAATAACGGCACCTGGGGGCTTGACAACGACAAGCGGAAATGGGAAAGCCCTCGTACCTACACAACCATTGGAAAGAACCCTTCTGACGGAGGGACGACCTACACGGGCGCTTCGTGGTTGCGGTCGCCGTCGACGTAC
>JAIRSY010000037.1 GCA_031255215.1 Christensenellaceae bacterium
GTTCACTTCGCTTTCGCTCCGTTCTCTCACTACCGTTTTCGCTTACGCTCCAACGGGACTTAATAAGGTAAATAATTAAAGGCGGTCAAAGGCACTTGTCTTCGCTTATGCCAAACCGCCCAAAACTACATATGGTGTTTGTTGCGAACATAACAAACACTACATGTAGCAAACGGACGGTTAAGGCAGACGCTTTGCGTAAATAAAGAGAACGGAGTTCAACGCCCCGCCCGCGTTCTTTGACGCCAAAACGGGACAACAAATGAACGGACTCAATGCCCATACCCGCATACCCGCCATTTCACGCGTTCTTTATTTCAAAGATAAGGAGAACAAGAGAGTGGAGTTCAACGCCCCACGCCCCGCCCGCGTTCTTTGCTTCAAAGACAAGGAGAACAATCATTAAGACGTCCGTCCCTTAAAAGGATAATAAACGGGACAACAAAGGGAAACGGACTCAATGCCCATACTCCCATACCCGCCATTTCACGCGTTCTTTGCTTCAAAGACAAGGAGAATAAAAAATTTTGGACGGGAGTTTACCCGAATGTAAATGACCGTCCAAAATTTTTTAATTTGACGCAGTATTTGAAGATAAAGAACGCGTGAAATAAAGAAGATGTAAAATGAACATACTAATAACCGCCAATGAAATTAAATAGTATCGCCAAAGGTGCAGCCATTCTTTCCGCGGCAGGGATAATCTGCCGCCTTTTAGGAGTGGCGTTTCGTATTCCGCTTTCTAATATTGTCGGCAACTATGGAGTTGGGCTGTATCAACTCGTTTTCCCTCTTTATTCCCTTCTTCTTATAATTTCGTCCGCCGGAATGCCTATTGCAATTTCTAAAATCATTTCCCGCAAGCCTCAACAAAAGAAGCAAATTCTTTTCAATTCGATTATCGTCCTGGGTGTAACCGGCTTAATAATATCAATTTTACTTGTTATTTTTGCCAAACAAATAGCAATCTTTCAAAACAAACAAGGTGCCTATCTTCTTTACTTCGCCATTGCCCCAAGTGTTTTTCTTGTATGTCTTATATCGGCATTCCGCGGTTATTTTCAAGGTCAAAAGAACATGCTTCCAACCGCCGTATCCCAAATTGTTGAACAAATCGTCAAGGTCGCACTCGGCCTGTCTCTTGCACTCCTGCTTCTAAAAAACGGCGTCCTTTGGGCAATTTTCGGGTCAATTATTGCGGTATCGGCAAGTGAATTTATCGCCTGTATTGTTTTGTTAGTTTGGAGCAAAAAAACGAAGAAGACCGAAAAGAAAACTCCTGACCGTGCAAAAATAGACTTCAAACTAATAAAAGAAATTTTCAAAGAGGCACTTCCCATTACGCTTATGTCCGCGGTTTTCCCGTTATGTTTAATGTTTGATTCTTTCTTCGTCCCTCAAAATTTACCAATCAATCTTTACGGAATTTCTTCCGGTGCCGTCCATACCTTGGTAAATTTGCCAACGGTGGTTTCACTTGGCGTTGCGACCGCCCTACTTCCGCATTTGACAAGTCAAAAGCAGAAATCGAAAACAAATGTAAGGAATCCAATCGTCCTGGTTGGTATCTTTGCGGTTGTCTGCGGTGCCATTATGTTCATTTTTGCCCCTTTAATTCTTAACTTGTTATACCATGGTGCATTCAAAAATAAACCCGACGAATTTACCCTTGCCGTCAAACTTCTTCACATTGAAAGTTTTCTCATCATTTTGATTTGTCTTCAACAAGTCATCACAAGTATTTTGCAAGCGAAAGACAGAAGCAAATGGCCGCTCATCGCTCTCTTATTGGGCGGAACGGCAAAGGTAATCTTTGAGCTTACCCTAATCAATAAAATCGGCATTCAGGCGGTGAGCTACGCAAATCTAATCTGTTTCACGGTTGCATTATCCGTAAACATCCTTGCTCTTATATGTTGCAAAAAACAAACAAAGTCTGTCACCTAACTGCTTGTCTTTCCCCTCGCCCTCAACCGTTTGCTATGGTCTAACTCCATCTTTCTCATTCTTACATTCTTCGGTGTCACCTCAACCAATTCATCTTCCCCGATAAATTCCAAACATTCCTCCAATGTAAACTGTATAGGCGGAACAAGGCGAAGTGCCTCATCGCTGCTTGTTGACCGCATATTCGAAAGTGCTTTCTTTTTGCATACATTCACCGGTAAATCGTCACCGGCCGGATTTGACCCGACCAACATTCCCATATATACCTGCACACCCGCACCGATAAACAATGAACCTCTTTCTTGTGCATTATAAAGTCCATACGCGTTGGATTCTCCGGTTTCAAAGGCAATAAGCGACCCGACTTTGCGACGCATTATATCACCCTTATAAGGGACATATCCGCCACCGACAGTATTTATAATGCCTTCACCTTTTGTATCGGTAAGGAGTTCACTTTTGTAACCGAAAAGTCCGCGTGACGGGACAAGAAACTCCAACTTCATTCGGCTTCCGTGCGGTGTCATTTGAAGAAGTTCGCCCCTGCGGCTTCCCATTCTTTCCATAACCGATCCCATGTTGATTTCCGGAACATCGATGACCGCCTTGTCAATCGGTTCCAATACCTTGCCGTTTTCATCTCTCTTAAACATGACCTTTGGCTGCGAAACGGCAAATTCAAAGCCCTCACGCCGCATATTTTCAATCAAAATTGACAAATGCATTTCGCCCCGCCCGCAAACCCTAAATTTCTCCGTCGAATCCGTATCACTTACCTTTAATGATAAATCTTTATCCGCCTCCTTATATAAACGTTCACGAAGATGACGGCTTGTAACAAACTTTCCCTCTTTTCCGGCAAATGGAGAATCATTCACCATAAAGGTCATCTCAACCGACGGCTCGCTTATCTTTATAAATGGAAGTGCAACCGGATTTGATACCGCACTTACCGTATCCCCAACCGAAATGTCCGCACAGCCCGAAATACACACAATATCACCCATTTGAGTTTTTTCAAGAGCGACCTTATTCATTCCAATAAACTGAAACAATTGCGTAATCTTAAAGGTTTCTTTCATCTTTGTATCGTGATAATTGACACGCACCACCTGACCGTTGACCGCCGCTTCCCCGCTCGTTACCTTACCCACCGCAATCTTCCCAACATATTCATTGTGTTCCGTTGCCCCAACAAGCATTTGAAACGTCCCCGCACCGTCACACTCCGGGGCGGGAATATAAGCGATAATTTTATCAAGAAGTTCAACAATGTTCGTTCCCATTCGTGCGGAAACGCATACAAAAGGGCTGTCAAGTTGTTCTTCCGTTGCGTCCAAATCCATAAGAAGCCCCAAGACTTCGTCTTGAACCTCCGCAATCCGTGCATCCGGTCGGTCGATTTTATTTATCACCACAATTACTTTATGATTAAGTTGAAGTGCTTTTTCTAAAACGAAACGAGTTTGGGGCATCGGGCCTTCGTATGCGTCAATAATCAATAAGACCCCGTCAACCATCTTCAAGCTGCGTTCTACTTCTCCCCCAAAATCGGCATGTCCCGGTGTATCCACAATGTTTATTTTAATTCCTTTATGATTTACGGAACAATTTTTCGCAAGGATAGTAATCCCGCGTTCCTTTTCGAGGGCATTAGAGTCCATTAACCTGTCCGCAACGAACTGATTTTCGCGAAAGGTTCCCGTCTGTTTCAAAAACTCGTTAACCAAACTTGTCTTACCATGGTCAACGTGTGCAATCACCGCAACATTTCTTATCATATTATTTTGCATAATCTTTAATTGTATCATAAACTTTTTGTAACCGCAACAAATCAAATAAAATTGTCAAACGTTTTGTTTGCAGCTATATGTTTGTCTGTCTATGTAATTGCAACGTTAAAAACAACCCTTTATGATTTATCCACTTCTTGTTTCCTATTAAGCCGTTCAATTTGTTCCGCAAGCACAATCGCGTCCCTTCCGTCTTTGGCGGAAATTTTACCCGTTATCCTCACTATGTCATTCTCATTAAGATGTTGTTTTATAAAGAGCCAATATTTCGAAAAGAGCATGACTTCACATGAACCGAATAAATCTTCTACCGTTAAAATGGCCATTTCATCATGGTTTGCATGAGTATAAATCTTCTTGATCTTATTGATAATTGCAATAAACGATACGGCGGTGTTATTTAACGGTTCATTGTTTGTTTCTTCATATTCATCCTCACTTTCATTCTTGTTTTTCAACATAGAAGAATTGAACCCCGTCATTTTATCGGCATATTGATGTAACGGATGACCGGATAGATAAAACCCTATAAATTCCTTTTCATATTTCAATTTCTCCGCGTCCGTAAACTCACTTATGTCCGGAATTTTTACCTGTAATGCACTGTCATTTATTACATCAAACATAGATAACTGCCCCATTTCTTTTTGCTTTTTATCCTTTATTACCTGTTCAACAATTTGTGGATAAATCGCAAGAAGTTGACGTCTAAACAAACCGAAATCATCAAAACTTCCCGATAAAATTAAACTCTCTAAACATTTTTTACTAAGTGCTTCGTTTGGTGCCCTTTCACAGAAATCAATAAAGTCCTTGTAATTCCCGCCGCTTTCCCGCTCCGCAATTATCCGTTCAATTAAACCGTCACCTACATTCTTAATCGCCGACAGCCCAAAACGAATATCGCTTCCGTTCTTTTCAACCCTAAATCTACTTCTGCTCTTGTTTATATCCGGACGCAAAATCTTTACGTTCCTCGCCTCAATCTGTCCAATATAATGAACAAGATCATCCCATTTATTTATTCGGTTATTTAGCATCATCGCCATAAAATAAGAGAAATAATAACATTTCAAATAAGCGGTTTGATACGCCAAAAACGCATAACATGCTGCATGCGATTTATTAAATGCATAGCCCGCAAACTTCGCCATCTTTTCATAAATGTTCTTCGCAACGTCCCTTGAAACACCGTTTGTAACCGCACCCGCAATAAATATCTTCTTCTGCTTCTCCATCTCTGCAACTTTCTTCTTCCCCATTGCACGACGAACATTGTCCGCCGCCCCCAAGGTATAACCGCCCATTTTTTTGAAGATTTCCATAACCTGTTCCTGATATACAATTTGCCCATAGGTTTCCCTCAATATCGGTTCAAGAATCGGGTGTTCATATGTCGTAAGTGCCGGGTTATGCTTATTCCTGCAATAATTCGGTATCATATCCATCGGTCCGGGACGATAAAGTGCAACGCCCGCGATAATGTCCTCAATTCGGTCGGGTTTAAGGTCCGTCATAAACTTCGTCATGCCGCCGCCCTCCAATTGAAAAACCGCACCCGTATCACCGGAGGCAATCATCTTGTAAACATTCGGGTCATCGTATTCCATATTATAAAAATCAATGTCTTTTCCAAGTAATTCCTTGATCTCGGCACGTGTTCCGTCAATATCCGTTGTGGCAATAAGCCCCAAGAAATCCATTTTAAGCATGCCCAACTCTTCTATCTCTATCATGTCATATTGGCTGGTAATTTCATCACCGTTTTTCGCAAGCGGACATACATCCCCAATCACCTCTTTACATATTATTACCCCCGCCGCATGAACCGAACAATTACGCGGAAAACCTTCCGCTTTAATCGCAAGATTTATTATTTTTTTAAGAATATCGTCGCTGTTGTAAATATCAATTAACTCCCTGTTCCTTAACTGCTCAATCTTATTCTTCTCTTTCTTATGTTTATCAATCTCATCTTCCGTTGCATTCTGCGGAAGCGGTTTCAATTGTTTAAGACCAAAAAGATACGGTAAAAATGGAGGCTTCATGGTTTGCGGGAACGTTGGAATCGGCTTTACAACTCTCTCCATCTCCGCATAAGGAATGTTGAAAACCCGACCCATGTCTTTAATCGCCGCCTTCGCCGCCATCGTGCCGAATGTCACAATTTGACACACATGGTCATCGCCGTATAATTTTTTTACATATTCAATAACTTCACCACGCCTATTACAACAAAAATCAAGGTCAAAATCCGGCATGCTCTTCCTTTCATTATGTAAAAATCTTTCAAACAAAAGCCCATACCGTAAAGGGTCAAGTTTCGTAATGCCAAGAGCATAGGCAATGATGCTTCCCGCACCGGAACCGCGGCCCGGCCCCACGGGAATCTTACTTTCATTTGCAAATCTCATAAAATCCGCAACTATCAAGTAATAATCTACAAAACCCTGCGGAACAATCACCGCCAATTCGGTTTCGTATCTATCCCTAATATGATCCGGCAAATTTCCGTCCTTATCCGTGCCGTATCTCCTTTTTAATCCCTCCTCGGCCGTCCGCTTGAAATAATCAAGATTGCTTTCGCCCGTCGGCGTCGTAAACTTTGGAATTAAATCCTGTTTCTCAAAAGGATTACAATTGCATTTATCCGCAATAACATTGGTATTCCTTATGATTTTATCCGCAAGTGCCTTGTCACCCACAACCCCCATTACCACACCATACATTTCCGCCGTGGTTTTATAATAAAACTCATCACTTCCAAATCTCATTCTATCTATGTCCGCGACCTTACTTTGTGTTGCAATACATAGAAGTGCGTCCTGCATCTCCGCATCTTCTTTATACAAATAATGCACATCATTTGTCGCAACAAGTTCAACACCAATCTCGTTTGCCAATTTTATAAGTAAAGGATTGACCTTCTTCTGCTCCGGTAAATTATGGTTTTGAATTTCAATATAAAAATCATCACCAAAAGTTTCTTTATAAAAGGTTGCATATTGTTTCGCCTTATCATATTCGTCTATATTCAAGTAATAAGGAATATGCCCCGCCAAACATGCCGAAAGGCAAATCAATCCCTTACAATGCTGCCTTAAAAATTTATAATCAATACGCGGACGGTAATAAAAACCTTTCGTCCATGCAAACGAATTTATTTTACATAAATTGAAATATCCCTCATTATTTTTCGCCAAAATCACCAAATGTGCCCGATGCTCCTTCGCTTCCTTTATATTTACATCGTCAACAATATAAATTTCGCAGCCCAAAATCGGTTTAAGCCCCTCCGCCTTGCATGCTTTATAAAACTTAAAAGCACCATAAATATTTCCATGGTCGGTAATCGCGACAGACTTCGCCCCGTCTTCCTTTACTTTTTTTACCAATTTAGAAATTCTGCTTGCACCGTCAAGTAAAGAATATTCCGTATGAAGGTGTAAATGAACAAATTTATCTTCCATCACGAAGATTATAACACAAAAGAAACATATAACCACCCATTTTTTACACGTGCCTCAACAAGAACGTCCCCTTAAAATGTGTTTTAGAATAAGGTTCAACGCCCCGTCCACGTTCTTTGACACCAAAGCGAAACGACAAAGGAAGCGGACTTAATGCCCCCGCACTCCGCCGTTTCGCGGCTCCGTAAAGGTAAACGCTTCTGGCTTTGTTCGCTTATGCCAAACCGCCTAAAACTATATATAGTGTTTGTTGCGAACATAACAAACACTATATGTAGCAAACGGACGGTTAAGGTAGACGCTTTGCGTAAATAAAGAGAACGGACTCAATGCCCATACTGTCATACCCGCCATTTCACACCGCATAACGCCCACCCCAACTCACCACGCCATTTCACGCGTTCTTTGCTTCAAAGATAAAAGGACAACAATCATTAAGACGTCCGTCCCTTAAAAGGATAATAAACGAAACGACAAAGGAAACGGACTCAATGCCCATACCCCCCATACCCGCCATTTCACGCGTTCTTTGCTTCAAAGACAAGGAGAACAAAAAATTTTGGACGGGAGTTTACCCGAATGTAAATGAC
>JAIRSY010000058.1 GCA_031255215.1 Christensenellaceae bacterium
GCTGTTCCGCCGCTGTTCCGCCGCTGTTCCGCCGCTGTTCCGCCGCTGTTCCGCCGCTGTTCCGCCGCTGTTCCGCCGCTGTTCCGCCGCTGTTCCGCCGCTGTTCCGCCGCTGTTCCATCTATAATAATTATACCATGATTTCCGCGTTGGTGCAACCGTTTTTTTACCTGTGGCTGTCATATAAATCTATTTCTTCTTGCTTGATGACTTTGATTTTATTCAACAATTCATCATAATCCGGGAGGTCTTTCAAGTTCTCAATTTCGAAACGTTTCAAGAACGTTTCCGTTGTGCCGTAAAGTAAAGGTTTGCCCAAAACGTCTTTTCTTCCCACCACTTCAATTAAATTCGACTGTCCCAAAATTTGAATTGCGTAATCGCTTCCAACGCCTCTTATTTGGTCAATTTCGGCACGGGTTATTGGTTGTTTATAGGCAATTATAGCAAGTGTTTCAAGGCTTGCCCGTGTCAAATTCCGTTCCCGTATTTTATTCAAGACGAGGCTTACTTCATTTGCATAATTTGGATTAGTTGTAAACTGATAATTATTCCTATATTTTACAAGGTGGATACCGAAGTTCCCGCCGAATTGCTGTGCAACAAATTCCAAGGCCTTTTCGCATTCTTTTTTCGAGACCCCCAACTTTTGACATAACAATTCGATAGAGATTCCGTCACCGGAAGCGAAGAGGACGGCGGATATTTGATTTGAAAGTTCGCAAACGCGGCTTTGTTCCTTAGGTTTGCCTTTATTATTATTCAAATTCTCGACCGAGTGTATCGTAATCAGTTCCATATTTATCGCCCCTTTTAATTTCTATGTCCGCAAACTGCTCAATTTGTTCCGCGACAGCGATTTGATTTTTCAGCAATTCCAGCAGTGCCAAGAAAGTGTTAACCGCCTCGCTTCTTGTCATATCATTTGTAAAAAGTTCGCGGAAGCCGACACGGCCGCCGTCTTTCAAACGCATGATGACATTTTCAATTTGCCCTTTTATTGTAAATCTGTCAAGTTTTATAGTGGTCTTTTCAATTTTCGCGGCGGTTTTGCCCGCACGGTCAAGTATATTGACGAAGGCATTTATTAAATCGTTTTTTGTCAACCCGTCCAAATTCCACGAGGCGTCCGACTTTGGCATTGTGGGAAGTTTATAAAATCTGTCCGTATTTTCCAAGGCTTTTAATTTTTCGCTCTGTTCTTTGAAGAGCATATATTCCTCCAATCTTTGCCGTAAAAGTTCTTCCGGGTCTTCCTTTATTTCACTTTCCATTATTTGTTTAGGAAGGATTTGCCGGCTTTTTATTTCGACGAGGGTTGCACCGACCTCGACAAATTCACTTGCCAAATCCATATTCAATTTATCCAAACCATTAAGATAAAATAGAAATTGTTTAGTCATATCGCCAAGTTTAATTGTTTTGATATCAAGTTTTTGTTCTTTTATCATCGCAAGCAACAAATCAAGCGGTCCGTCGAAATCGCTTAAAACGATTGTATAATTTTCATTTACCCTTTCAATCAAAGACATTTTCGCCTCTTATTTTCCATATCATTTCAAGGGTAACACGACTTCCCACAATTTCAAAAAGATATTTGCAACGAAATCAAACGCCGTCCCGATGAAGTTTCCGCTGTCCATTATTATAATAAAAACTATAAAGATTATGAATGAATTTTGACGCATCCATTGAATTGTTTTGTTCCACGGGCTGAAAAAACTTGCCAAAATATTAAAACCGTCAAGGGGCGGAATCGGTAAGAGGTTAAAGATTGCGAAACAAATGTTTACGCTCATTGCATAATAAAAGATAAGCGTCCAAATGCTTTCGGCACCGGCATTTTGATAGCATAGAGCAAAGAAGAACGAAAAGATGAAGCCCAAAATCAAGTTCATAACTATTCCCGCAAGTGAAACGAGGAAGCAGCCAAGTTTGTAATTCCTGAAATTATTCGGGTTAATCGGCACAGGTCTTGCCCAACCCAAACCGAAGAGGAGAAAGCAGATTGTCCCTATCGGGTCCAAATGTTTTTTTGGGTTAAAACTTAACCGACCCATTGCCTTTGCGGTCGGGTCACCGCATTTTAACGCAACATATCCGTGTGCAATTTCATGAAGAATCAAAGAGAAGAGAACGGCAAATACAAAGAAGACAAGGATCAAAATCTTTTCATTAAAACCAAAGTCCGAATCAAAAATCGCAAACATCTGTTATCCTTCTTCCTCCATTCTTGAAAGATATTGGTCAATTAAATTTTGTGTCTTGTCGGGCAGGAAACTTTTCAAATCGTCCAAAATATTTTCATAGTCCATTCCCTCCACGACACTTGAATCGCCGTCAAGCAAACCTTGCAAGATGTCATTACTATGTTCTAATTCTTCAAAATGAAATTCACTTAAAGTAGAGCCCATCATTGAACCGAAAATGTCCTGCACCTGTTCCTTATATTCATCCGGAACTTTGTCCGTCAAGATCTCATCTAATTGCCTTTTGATGTTTTGTCCCGCCAAATCGTCTATATCATCCAACGTCAAACTTCCCAAAATTTCATTATTTGAAAGATTACCCAATAGGTCAAGCAAGCCCGCGGGATTATTCATCAAATCTTCCAAATTTTCAAGGTCAATGGAGTCTGTGATAGTTTCCACAATCTCAAAAGCCATATCGACGACCGCGGACAGTTTAGAGCCGTTTATTTTATCCGCGATGGAGTCAATTCTAACTCCGTCGACAATTGTCCCGCCAAGGTCGGTCAACTTTTTTCCGTTTATTTCAATGTCGCTTATTAAATTTTCATTTCCAATAATTGAGAGCAGCTCCTGCACCGTAGGGTCACCGATTGTGTTTGATTCGACAAATGCGTTGACGATATTTTTAAGTGCACTCCTTACCTTTTCATTTTGAAGCACCGCCACCATATCGCCGTTGATGCCGAATCCCTCATCGGTCTGGACAAAAATCGCGTTTTTAACTTCTTCGTCTTCAAATTCGGTATTTATTGTTTTAATGATATCTTCTAAATCCCCCCAAGTTTCGCCCAACCTATCGAATTGAGGTAAAACGACCGAATTTATCGCGGCGGTGATTGGTGCATCGTTATAGGCATATAGCGGTTCAAGATAATCCGCAACTTCGTCATCGGCCTTGATTATTCCCATAGTTTTTACCAAGGTAATAGCATCGGCGGCAAAGTCAAGAATTCCGTTCAACGGGATTAAAACCACAAAGGCGGTAACCGCCCCGACAATTGCACCCGGAATTACCGCAAGAAGACGATGTTTGCCACCGCCTTTAATACCTAAACATGCAACAACAATTCCACCGATAATGTTAATTAAGATCATTTTTAATGCAAAGTATAAAACCGCATAGACGAACGGTCCAATCAATCCAAGTCCAATTCTAACAACCATATCCTGCGGAATATTATCCGGAAGTATAGAGGCAATTATATCCTTAACAAATTGAATTTCAATTATAAAATGACATATCGGCAAGGTGACAAACAACAAAACAACCGCCAAAGTCCCGCACAGTGCCGCCTTAACTATACTCTTTTGAAATCCACGCATAAGACCGCCGAAAACCCCTAAAATAACAAAAATGAATGGCAGATACGGAGCCCACCTTGAAATAATTTCCAAAAGTTCTTCCGTCCCGGCCAAAAATAAATACCCCATCTTCTTATATTATATGTAAAAATTATAAAAGGCAAGCAATATTACAATAGAACCTTCAAGCGTCAATTCATGCTGTTTTTTTGGGCTGCCGACCGTTCTTCAATAAAATTCCGTATAATAGCAGAAAAAAAGGGAGCCCGCAAACCCTTCCGGAAGATATTGCTTCGCTCAACCCTCTTCATCACCGAATTGTAACTCTTGACCATTGTAAAAGTCAATAGCAAAGTTTTATCTGCGTGCCTCTCTTGCAAGGTCCCGTTCTTTCAAAACCCGTTTTTTGTCATAGGTGTGTTTGCCGACCGCCGTTGCAACTTCACACTTGATAAGTCCGCGTTTTGTCAAATGAAAGTTTAATGCGACAACCGCATTGCCCTTTATTAAAACAAACTTTGATATTTTGGCAAGTTCACTTTTCTTCAAAAGTAATTTCCGGTCACGGCGTTCATTTTGTTCCCGTATATCACCGTTTTCATAGTGGGCGACGTGAGCATTTTTCAAAAAGAGTTCACCGCCGACAATTTGGACAAAACTTTCGTCAAGCGATGACTTGCCCGCCTTTATTGATTTTACTTCCCAACCCTCCAAAGAAAGCCCCGCCTCCCATTTATCCTTTACAAAGTAATTAAAATGAGCCTTTTTGTTATTCGTCAGCAGCATCTTTATCTATCTCCGGGGACTTCTTGTTTTCTTTTATGGAAGTCTTTGCCGTATCTTTTTCCGTTTTATTCCCGCCAAGTTCCTCTTCCTTTCTTGTCTTATAATCCTTGTAACCCGGTTGTTGATTGTCGCCCCGATCCCAATGGCCGACACCAAAACCGACGATGACAAGCCAAACGATGCCGACGACAATAAGGGCGGCCCACCATAGGGAGACATCAATAAAGAGGATAAGCCAAGGGATGGACGTTCCAAAGATAAGCGTCCATAACATCCAATAAGAATTTATTTTATTTAACATCATTCACCTCCCAAAAGCCGATACACCAAGTATCCTGCTCCAATTAAAGCACAAACGCCAAAGATTGTCCAGAAGATTTTCCAGCCCGATTTTGGGTAATGGCCGAAGACGGTTCCATTTTCGCCGTTGACATAAAAATTATATATTTTGTCTTTATAGTAGTATTTACCCAAGTATAGAGGAAGCAAAACCTGTTTATATTTAATATTTGAAAAATTACTTTTAATATCAAGTGATACGACGACGTCGTAAGAATATTTTGACAAGATTCCGGAGTAGATTGACTTATCAATAAACGATTTTGCCTCCGCATAACAATTATTACCGGTTTTCGTAGCATATTCCGCGGACGAACCGTATAAAAACTTCTCATCATATTTTTTGCTTGTATTCGTATCAAAACCCTTTATTTTTTTTGCAATTTTTCCATCAATAATCGCAGATGCCTGCACCAAGACATCGTCAAAACTTTTATTATAACCGCCGGAGATATTGAAGTAGCGGGTGTGCACGCGAACGTGCGTTCGTCCGTTTGAATCTCTATGTGTGGTGGTATAATGTTTGCCCAAACGTCCGGAGTAGACACTTTCCGTATCCGCATCAAAGGTATAGGCGGGACAATACATTGCACAAATTTCCTCCGGAGAGACATGTTTTTTGAAAAAACCCGGTGCATAAACTTTCTTTTTGGCATAATTAAGTGCCAAATCGGCGGCGGCAAACTTGTCGATTTGAAACGGCAGGACGCCGTTTGGTTTGGTGATATTTTCATTTTCTTTACTCTTGACTATATTTGTTCTTCCGCAAAAAGGGCAGCTCTTTGCGATGTCTTTTTTCGCCACGACTTGTTTTGCACCGCAAGATGGACATCGCCAAACGTCGGTTTCCAAGAGCCAAGTATTTTTATCAAGATTTGCCTCAAATTTCAATTCTTCCGCGTTATCGATTTTGAACTCGACAACATTATTACAATGCGGGCAAGAAAGTTTCTGTTTTTTAGCATCAAAAACGAGCTCGGCACCGCATCGGTCACATTTTGAGACAGCAGTTTCGTTCGCCGTTTTAGATACAAGGGTATTTTCGGTTTGAAGTTTTTTATCCATTAAAACCTTTTACCGCACTCACTGCAAAATTTAGCATTTCTAATATTTTTCGCACCGCATTCGCTGCAAAACTTTGTATCACTTTTTACGCCGGCGTTGGCATTATCCTGCTTGAAATTATCCTGCGGTTTATTATAATTTTGACCGAGCATGCCGGCGAACATTTGTCCCATTCCAAGTCCCATACCCATGCCGATGCCGCCGCCCATTGTTCCGTTACCCTGATTACCGGCGGCGGTTTTAAGTGCCTCTGCCTGTGCCCTTTGCATTTCAACGTCCATTGTTTTTCGCATCATTTCGTTGCCGGCGGTTCTATCCAAGGTTGCCTCCAATTCGGCGGGTAAAGAGAGGTTTTCAATATTGAACGCGGTCAACCTTACCCCATATTCCTTAAAAGCATCCTGTAAATTCGTTTTTATACCTTTTGCCATTTCAAGTAAATTGCTGCTTAAATCTAAAACGGATTTACCCAATTCCGCAATTGCATCCGTTATGTTCATAAGTAAGACCCCGCGAAGATAATCGCAAATGTCGTCGGTTCTAAAAGACGACCCCGTTCCCGACAATTCTTTCATAAAGATATAAGGGTCGTTAACCCGAAAGGCATAATTCCCGAAACCACGCACACGAACGGCACCAAACTCCTTGTCCCTAATGATGATAGGGTTTGTTGTTCCCCACTTTTGGTTGGTAAATTGAATCATATTGATAAAATAAATCTGTGAACGGAAAGGATTTTCAAAGCCGTATTTCCAACTCATAAGCGTTGTCAAAATCGGGATATTGTCCGTATTTAATTTATATCTTCCCGGCAAAAACACATCCGCCATCTTCCCCTGATGACAAAACACGGCGGCTTGTCCTTCTTCAACGGTCAAGATTGAACCCTTTGAAACATAATCGTTTTTCATATCAAACCGATAAACGATTGTATTTTTATCCCCGCCCTTCCAAAATATATTTTTAAGCAAGCCCATGGCCCGTTTTCTCCTTTTTCTTTAATCATGCACCCTGCCGCCGAACAAATACGTATATACGGTCGACAAAGATATGAATAGTATATGATATTTTATCCGCATAATCAAACACTTTTTACACAAAATAAATTCATGTTTGATTTTCTTGCTTTTTTAATGTTTTTTAATCTTTTCTTCTGGGGAGGTTTTAACTTCCCGCCGGAACTTCCGCCGCAGGATAACAATGAAACAATAATTCAAGATTCAATGGATGTCCTTCTTGACAAATTCAATGTTGAAATAAACGGAAACCAAATAAATATTACGAATACAAGCACGGATACATACACATGGGTTGTTTTGGAACTTGCCTTTGTCAATGAAAACGGCGAAATAGTAAAGACCCAAACGGCCGGTGCATACAGCGAAATTGCCCCAAATCAAACCGTAAGTATTTATGTACGGAATTTAGAAGAAAACACCGAATGCTATGTCTATGAAATCAAGAACAACTACTTCATAACCAACCCCAATCAAGGCGTATCAAACAACGCGTAAACCACCCGTAAAATCACCTGGACGGTTCCGGAGGATATTGTTCGCCCGCAAGTGCTGCCGCCATTCGTTTAGAAAAACTATCGCCGTTAATTTCGTCAAGCCCAAATATTTGTTCCCCATTCCCCTCTTTGTTATTTATCTCTCCTTGTTCTTGATCCCTGCCCATGCCCAACCCTTCGACCCTGTCGTTAAATTCTTCATCGGTCATTTGACTTCCGTCGCCTTGTGCTCCTGTTTTCAATAATTCATCAATTTCTTTCTCGGTGTCCAAATGTTTAACATACGCATTGTAATTCTTAAAACCATTCGCATTTGCCATTAACCTTGTAAGTGTCCGT
>JAIRSY010000069.1 GCA_031255215.1 Christensenellaceae bacterium
AAACTCTGTGTCACATTCCGGACATTTGTACAAAATTTGCTCCAAGCCAACCGCCCGATTCTCATATTTAACAAGGGCATTGCTGTCTTGCCAAAATTTCCAGTCGTTGTACTCCAACAATGTGCGAATTTTAGCGTTGATTTCGTCTACCGACATTTTTTCTATATCTTCCGGTGTAAGAGCATATGTCATGACGGAGCGCAAAGGTATTTCGTTGCGGGGCTTTTGGTCGCACCAAGTAGGACAATTTGCATAGTTTCCGTGCATGTTCAGTGTAACAACAGGCTGTTTTAATAATTTAATCATCTTACCCAAACTTTCCGGAAGGATTGCCGTCACGCCTTCGCTGCTGTATTGCGCTTCGGCGGCGATGCCGAAAACGGACTTGTTTTTTGTTATCACATGAATGGCATTTCGGAATAATGCAGTGTTTGAACCAAATTTTCGTGCAGGTATTGACTTGCCGATAGTTTGCAAAAGTCCGTACATGCCTCGAAAAGAGTCTATCGCTGCGACATTGTTCGACTTTCGCGGCCAGCCTGCCATTAAGAATATCGGCATATCAATAAATTGAGCATGTGTAAACAACATAAAGTATGGGGTGTTGTTCTTATCTAAATCTTCCATGCCGACTTTGGTCAACGTGAAATCCTTGGTTTTCATCAGCATCTTTGCAATAGTGGGCAAGAACATTTTTACTAACAATCCCTGTTTCTTCGGTCGTTTTGCAAGATTTTCATGCTTGACGCCCTTCTTGTATTTTATTTCTATATTTTCTGTCATGAAACAATGATATCCTATGATATAGTGGCGGTCAAATGTAAAAATATATACAGTTCGGCGCTCGGTTTAACAATCGCACTATCGAACGAAGTTTAGCAAAGCGTTTACGAAGTTTAGCCGACAGGCTTTTACAAAGTGTTGGTGATTCCGCTCGGGCTCGAACCGAGGACCCAAAGATTAAGAGTCCGCTTGTCCAAATTAGATGAAATCATTAACCACAATATAGCGTAGAAATCAATACTTGGCAACACAAAATATGGGATTTTTTGCAAATATATGATTTTGACCTAAAAATTGACCTAAAAAAGTAAAAAAGCACCGAATTCAAATGGTGCTTTTTTCGTGGTGACTCCGCTCGGGCTCGAACCGAGGACGCTTTGATTAAGAGTCAAATGCTCTACCGACTGAGCTACGGAGCCGCATATTATACTAACAAAAAACACTGCGAAATGCAATAACAAAAACTTCATTGGGTGGCTATTTCTATATTGTAAATTTTAACTGCACGGGCGTATTCTCAATTTCAAAGCCCAGCCGCCCGAACATTCCCACAATATCTTTGTATGTCAATTCCAAAAACTCGCTCTGTTGGTATGGACAGCCGAACCCGTAATAATCTCCATATTTCTTGCTACCATCAACTGCACACATGTAGTTATTTTGCCATATTCCGTTGTCGCACCTTTTCGCAGAGATTCGCAATTCAATTTTATTTTTCTTGTCATATCGAACATACTCAAACAAGTCAAATTTTTCGGCTCGTTCTTGTAATTCGCAAAATTCATTTTCCGTTAATAACTTTGCAAAATCTAATTTCATTAAAAACTCCTTTTATCCCCATAAATGGGGAATGCCATTTATGGCTTGCCCAACCCAAAACACAGTGGAGCCGAAATAGTCAATTGTAGAATGCGGGGGTTTATGTACCACGGAAAATAAATCACGCCCCTTTGACTATTTCGGCTCCACTGTGTTTGAAATTAAAACCAAATGATGTCTGGACTTTTTACTTTCTACTATTTTAATTCTTATTCGCCTTTGATATCTATACGGCTCACTATGTCCGCTACGGACGGTAGCACATTTGCAAACTCTTTTGGCAATTCTTTGGATAATTTATATTCACTTACTCCTATGGGAGATTTGATATTGCGGAGTGCATATTCTGCGGTCAATGTCTTTTTATTCTTGCACAATAACAAACCTATCGTTGGGTTATCCGTTTTTCGTTTTAATGTGCTATCCACAGCCGAAACATAAAAATTTAATTTGCCAGCATACTCTGGCTTGAAGTCGGTGTTTTTTAATTCTACGACCACAAAACAATTCAATTGTATATTATAAAAAAGCATATCCAAATAGTAGTCCTCGTTTTCCACTTCAATATGATACTGATTGCCGAGAAATGCGAAACCCGTTCCTAACTCCAATAATAATTTGGCGATATTATCTATTAACGCCCGTTCAATTTGTGTTTCGTATAAATCGTCCGCATTTGATATAAAATCAAAAATATATGGGTCTTTTGTAGATTGCTTTACCAAATCACTTTGCGGACTCGGCAATGTATTCTTAAAGTTATCCGCTTTATTTGCTATGACTTGTCGCTGATATAAATTGCTCTCAATTTGATGTTCAAGGACGACTCTACTCCAACCATTTTCTTTTGTTTTTGTCGCATACCACAAACGAAGCCCTTTGTCGTTTAATTTATCAAGTAAAACCCTGTTTTGTCCCCACGGTAATTGTGCCACAACTTGTTGCACAATTTGCAAATCGTCAAATTCTTTTGCGAATTTCGCCATATATTTGAGATTGCGAATCGAAAAACCCTTTGCTTTTGGAAACTCTAATTTAATATCTCGCTCCAAATTTTCAATAAATTTATTGCCCCAAACGCTCTTGTCGTTTATCACTTTGCCGATATTCCAATACAACAGAATCAACTCCTTATTTACCGAGAAAAATGCTCTGTGTTGTGCTTCCCGTATTTTATTTTTAATGTCCGCCAAAACATTAAAATAATCTTTATTGTTTAATAACATAAAAAAATTATAGAACAGGTTCTAACAATTTGCAAATTGTAAACAAGAGAAGATATAATACCTTTATGGGCGGAATGTATGTAGATGCATGTTTAGAGGGCAAAATAGGCGGCAAGTGGCGTTGGATATATCCGGCAAACAAAGATAACGGGTATGACGGCGGCAGCATGATGTGGGATAAATGTTGGCACCTTGCTTGGGTTATGGAAAGTTACGGCACAACGCCGGTTATTCCGTCAAAGGACATTGACGAAAACCCCGACCCAAAGGATACGCAATACGGTTATTTTCTTTTTGACAAAGAGGCGGCAAAGGAATGCGATTTTGAAGATGATATTATA
>JAIRSY010000050.1 GCA_031255215.1 Christensenellaceae bacterium
GGAAAATCTGCATGCGGTCTTATTTGATAAAAATGGTTTTGCTATGGTTAGAACCGGAAAAGGTTGGAAATATTTGAGACATCCGGAAACGGGTCAAATACTTAACCGAGGAGACTTAATGACGATTGGAAAGAAGACACCAAGCGGTGATCAATACTATCTTCAAGGTGCTGATGGTCAACGGTATAATATTGAGGATTTGAAGAGAAACAGCGACGAGACAGCGGATACACAGAGTAATCCGTCTTCGTCGAAGCGAGAAGCGGTGGCTACGCGGGGTATTACGTTTCTGCCGTCGAATGAAGTGCAGGGTGCCGAGGGCAATATAATCCAGGGAGGTCAAACCACAACAAATGAAGATGCAACCTTAAATGGAACCCCAAGCGGAACGGTGGGAGGGAAGAAGTCGGAGTTTGTGCTTCCTACGGTTATTCAAACGGTGGTGGATTTTGGGTTGGATAACTTACAAGAATGGGTAGAAAGGGGCAAGCAAGAGTACGAACGACAGAACGAAGAACAAAACACCAATACACGATGATTTTCATAAATAATGTAGATGCGGTGCGTTTCAAAGGCGGTAATAACTTGCGGCGGATATGCCACAAGGTTTTTGCCTATTACCAAGGCGATACCGAAAGAAATGCTTCCAATAGGTGACCGACCCGCCATACATTATATTTTAGATGAATTAGAAAGTGCGGGCGTAACCGATGTTTTAATTTTGGTTGGCCGCGGGCGGGAATGTTTACTTAACTATTTAGATAAAAATTATGAGATAGACGACGTCTTGCAAAAAACGGGCAACAAAATTCAAACCAATTTCTTTGAAAACTTAAACATTTATTACCGCCGTGTGCCTATGCCGAACGGCGTATGTGACTGCGTCATGCATGCACGCAGTTTTGTAGGGGCGGATAACTTCGTTTTATGTTATTGCGATGATATCTTTTTCAACGGGAATCCGACACAAGAATTGCTCACGAAGACGGCCGAAAATGACGGCAGATCGGGAATAATCGCGGCAAAGGTCAAAGAGCCGAAAAAATACGGTGTAATTTTTGACGGCAAAATAACGGAGAAACCGAAAAAGCCGAAGAGCAATCTTGCCGCGGTCGGCAGATATTTATTATCACCCAAGTTTTTTACAATAGAGAGTGATGACATGATTGAAAAGTTAAACTCGCTTGATTTTATGACAATTGAGACGGAAAGTCTTCGATTTGACATAGGAAGTAAGGAAGGTTATTTTGAGGCACTTAAACATTACTTTACGTCTTCATGACCTTTTGACGTCATGGTCGAAAACATAGGTTGGCAAACCTATTATTTTTCTTGACCGAGGGCGACATAGAGGTTATAGTAACCGATTTCGCCGGTTTGTTCAAAGAGTTCCCAAAGAGTTTTTTTTATTTCCATATTTTTATTATTCCCCTTATAATAAATATTATGCTTGGAATCGTCGTTAAAACATCGAAAATTGGTGAAAGCGATTTAAGGCTTGTTGTCTTTACCGCACAAGGAATTAAATACATCAAGGCAAAAGGTGTATTGAAGCAGGGGGCAAAACTTAAACACTGCACGCCATTATTTACGATTGGAGAATTTGAAGTTGTTAGGGATATTTTGATTGGGGGGGATGTTTTGAACACACCGTTTGACTTCGCCGCAAACTATGAAAGTTTTATAAAAGCGAGCAGCATAGCGGACAGTTTATTGCGGATAGAATTTTGCGAGAACGGGGCGGCGGCACTTATATTGGCGATTAAGGCGTTAAACGATTTTGATTTAATAAGTTATTTTGGGAATTTGTTGGAAATATTGGGATACGGAAAGGAAGATAAAAGGGAACGGATAATAAATGCTTTCAATCAGCACATGGATTATAGTATAATATCCTTGTGAACGTTAAGGAAAATTTTATCCGCAACTTTTGTATTATTGCACATATTGACCACGGCAAAAGTACCCTTGCCGACAGGCTTTTGGAATGGACGGGAACCGTTGCAAAACGCGATATGACGGCACAGTTATTAGATTCAATGGAATTAGAACGGGAACGCGGGATTACAATAAAACTTACGCCTACAAGAATGAAATATGAATACAAGGGCAACCAATATATTTTGAATTTGATAGATACCCCCGGACATGTTGATTTTACGTATGAAGTTTCACGCAGTTTGACGGCATGTGAAGGTGCGATTTTAATTGTAGATGCAACGCAGGGTGTGGAGGCACAAACGCTTTCAAACGCTTATTTGGCGATTGACAACAAGTTGGAAATTTTACCCGTAATAAATAAGATTGACCTTGCAAGTGCGGATATAGAGAAGACAAGACGGGATATATCGGGTATTTTAGGGATTGAGAGCGGACTTGCACCGGCTATCTCGGCAAAGAATGGAACGAACATAGATGAAGTATTAGAGCAGGTGATTGAACTTTTACCCCCACCAAACGGCGATGCGGAAAGACCATTAAAAGCGTTGTTGTTTGACAGTTACTATAACAATTTTACAGGTGCGGTTTGTTTTGTGCGTATTTTTGACGGAAATGTTAGAAAGGGCGACCGTATAAAAATGTTTGCCACGGGCAAGGAATATGAAGTTGTGGATGTTGGTTATTTTACGCCGAAGCAAATGTCTTGCGAAGTTTTAAGTGCGGGGGATGTGGGATACATCGCCGCATCAATCAAAACGGTGAATGACCTTAAAATCGGCGATACAATCACGTTAAGTGCCAACCCATGCGATAAGGCTCTTGCCGGTTACAAAGAAGTGAAGCCGGTAGTTTTTGCGGGAATCTATCCAATTTCGGGAGATAAATATACGGAATTAAAAGACGCGTTAGACAAATTGAAATTAAACGATGCAAGTTTAGAATTTGCAAAGGAAAGCTCGGCGGCGTTAGGTTTTGGTTTTAGATGCGGTTTTTTGGGATTGCTTCACATGGAAATTATTACGGAGAGATTGGAACGTGAATTTAATCTTGAAATTATAACAACGGCACCAAGTGTAAATTACAGGGTTCATAAAACGAACGGAGGAATGATTGAGATCTCCAACCCAAGCAACTTTCCAAAATTAAATGATATTGATTTTATTGAAGAACCGATAGTGAACGTGAAGATTTTCGCACCGCCGGAATACATTGGAAATCTAACACAACTTGCAATCGGCAAACGCGGTATTTACAAGGGAACAACTTATAACTCCAAAGAAGAATTAATGAGTGATTTAGAATCCGGGAGGGCGGTTTTAGAATTTATTATGCCGTTGAATGAGATTGTTTATGACTTTTTTGACAAGATGAAAAGTTCCTCCCATGGTTACGCTTCGCTTGATTATGATGATGCCGGCTTTCAACGGACGAAACTTGTTAAAATGGATATTTTGCTTAACGGAAAAATTTGTGATGCCCTTTCCGTTATTGTCTGCGAAACAAAGGCTTACGAAAAGGGTCGTGCACTTACGGAAAAATTAAAAGAAGTAATACCGCGGCAAATGTTTGAAATACCCATACAGGCCGTCATTGGCGGCAAGGTGGTTGCTCGGGAAACGGTAAAAGCGATGAGGAAGGATGTTTTGGCAAAGTGTTACGGAGGCGATATAACGCGAAAGATGAAACTATTAGAGAAACAAAAAGAAGGAAAGAAAAAGATGCGGACATTGGGCAACGTGGAGATACCGAGCGAAGCATTTGTATCGATTTTGAAGATTTAATATATTTTCAAGTTGAACGACCCTTACCATTCACTAAAATAAACTTATTAAAATATTCTAAAATAGAGAGGAATAAAAAGTATATTCCTCTATTATGAAAAGGAGAAAAAGATATGTTTGAACGTTATATGGGCGGCTGCGGTTGTGAACGGCCGCGTTATTGCTGCCCAACTTGTACTACGGGTCCTACCGGTCCAATTGGACCTGCCGGCCCACGCGGAATACAAGGACCGATTGGTCCGCAAGGTCCGCAAGGATACATTGGGGCAACCGGACCCACGGGTGCGACCGGTCCCACCGGCACCGGCTCAACCGGTGCGACAGGTATTACCGGCCCAACGGGAGGGACAGGAGCCACCGGCCCGACCGGTGCCACGGGTGTTAGTGTTACAGGCTCGACGGGTGCCACGGGTGCTACGGGTCCTACCGGTGCGACCGGTATTACAGGTCCGACGGGAGCCACAGGAAGCAGCATTACCGGTGCAACGGGTGCGGCGGGAGCCACAGGCCCAACAGGTGCAACGGGAGCGACAGGAGCCACAGGGGCGACCGGCCCGACCGGTGCCGCGGGGACCAGTGTTACAGGCACGACCGGCGATACGGGTCCAACCGGTGCTACCGGCGTTACCGGTGCCACAGGTTCAACAGGCCCAACAGGGGCAACGGGAACCACGGGAGCGACGGGTGCAACCGGTGCGACCGGCGACGCGGGCTTAACGGGGGCAACGGGTGATACCGGACCAACGGGAAGTGCGTTATGGAATGTTCCGTTCGCATCCGGTCTGCCGGTTACCCTCAATATTTTGGCGGGCGGATTAGCGGGGATCCCTGCTTATGTAGGTTTTGGAAATTCGGCACCGGGTTTAGTTGTTTTGGGAAACCCTATTGATTTGGCAAGCGGAACAGGGCTTGCGAACTTTGCATGGACCATTCCGCAAGACGGAACAATTACGGCAATCGCCGCACAATTTACCGTTATAGCGGCGGTAAGTTTGTCGGTCGGGACGGTAAGTGTCGAGGCACAACTTTACAGAGCCCCTGCCGGCAGTTCGGATTTCACCGAACTTGCAGGAACCACCGTTACACTTAATCCGCCTCTATCTACAATTGCGATTGGAACGGTTGTTTCAGGTTTAGAAAACGGACTCAGTGTCCCCGTAACGGCAGGCGACAATTTATTGCTTGTATTTAGTGCAAGTAACAATTCCCCGTTATCATTGGTAAGTGCCATTCAGGGATATGCAAGTGCGGGTTTAACGATAGAATAACACGCCGCCTTGTGTTTAATTTTACCGAAAGGGAAGGACGCCTTAATACGCGTCTTTTCTTTTTGTCCGCGACAAGGAAATATCACGTGTGCGAAGCGGAAGGGGGATTCCTTATACTATGTTGAGGCTTAATTTTATTGCCGTGTTTACCCTTTGAAGGTCGTTTTTATTTAATTCGGTCAATTTGTTGCGTAGACGCATTTTGTCGATAGTTTTTATTTGTTCGCAGAGGATTAGACTGTCTTCCGTTAAACCATAATCAAAGGCATTAAGACGGACATGGGTAGGGATTTGAGTTTTATAGATTTTACTTGTCATGCAGCAAACGATTACGGTGGGGGAATATTTGTTACCTATATCATTTTGAACGATTAAAACGGGACGGTAGCCTTCCTGTTCACTTCCTATATTACAGGCACTGTCACCGAGAGTTGCAAAATAGACTTCTCCTCTTTTTACTTCCATTATATTTCAGTGTATGTTATAAATAGAAATATGGAAAAGTTATTATTGGAGAAGTATTTGCAGCCGATGTCATTTTACATTTTCGGGATAGAGGTTCGTTATTATGGGGTAATGATTGCGATTGGGATATTATCCGGTTTCTTATTGGGCTGTTGGCTTGCAAAGAAAAAAGGATATAGTGAAGATGTTCCGTATGTTTTGGTTCTTACGGTTGTGCCGAGTGCAATTTTAGGGGCGAGATTATATTTTTTGATAAGTGAAGGCAGGCCGATTATTGAATGGTGGAGCAGATTCGAAGGGTTGGGAATCTATGGCGGAATAATGGGGGGAGTTTTGGCGGTTTACATTTATGCGAGGGCAAAAAAGGTAAGTTTTTTTGCGGTTGCGGACCTGCTTGTTCCCTGTTTGATAATGGGGCAGATATTAGGAAGATGGGGAAATTTTTTCAATGGGGAGGCACACGGCGTCATGGTGGATTTTGATTTTTTCCCGATTTCGACATACATAAACAACGGCATTGAACCGGCGGGGTTTTACTTGGCAACATTTTTTTATGAAAGTTTTTTGAACGCCTTGGGATTCATATTACTTTTAAGAATATATTTTAGACAGAAGAAGGCGGGAACGACCTTGGCAACATATTTAATATGGTATGGCTGTGTTCGGGCATTAATTGAACCATTTAGAACGGATTCGATGAAATTGATAGGGGAGAGCGAATTTTTGTTAAATAAAATAAATTTTCTTATAAGTATTGCAATTGCGGGTATTGGTGTGTTAATATTATGGTTAAATAATAAAGGGAAAATTTCGCAAGATGATAAAGGATTATTTGAAGGAGTTAGACCGTGAGTTTTCCGCACTTTTGACGGAGAAGACAGAAGCGGCGGGTGTTGTCAATGCGACGAAAGAGACGGGCGATGATATATCGGACAAATTCAGTGCGATAGTGAAGAAGGCAACGCTTACATCAATGGAAAGGTATTTGAACGGTTTCAATGCCGAAATTGCACTTGCGGATTTACTTAATGTAATTTTAGGGGAAGAAGCGAAGCAAGGGAATGACAATTTCTTTTCGGTATTAAATGAGCAGAGGGACATTGCCCTTGATGAAGCACTTGAAGAATTTGATTTTTATAATAATAATCCATATAAAGGCAAAGCCAAAAAAACATTGACAAAACTTTTCAAGAAGAGTAAGAAGTGAATATGAAGGTGATAATTGCGAGATACGGAGAGATACATTTGAGGAAGGGCAATCGCGGAATCTTTATAAAACAACTTGAAAAGAATACAGGATTAAAGGTAGCAGATGAAAGAATTGTGTGCGAATATGATGAAAAAATATTTAATAAATTGCAAAGGACATTCGGTATCACAAGTGTAAGTATCGGCGAACAAGTGAAACATTTAGAGATTTTAGACGAGATTGAGAAAATGAGATTTGACGGGACGTTCAAAGTCAGCGTGAACAGGGCGGATAGGACTTTTGAATACAGAAGCCCTGAATTGAACGCTATCTGCGGGGATATAATATTAAAGAACAACAAAAATGCGAAAGTTGACTTGGTAAATCCCAAAACAACAATTTATATTGATATCCGTCCAAACGATAGGGCATTTATTTTTAAGCATCGCCGAAGGGGGCCGGGCGGATTGCCGGTTGGGGTATCGGGCCGCGGCTTATCCTTGATAAGCGGCGGGATAGACAGTCCGGTATCAAGTTATTTAGGGGCGAAGAGGGGGCTGTCAATTGATTTCCTGCACTTTGCGTCACCTCCTTATACAAGTGAACAGGCATTGAATAAGGTGAAGAAGTTGTGCGGAATTGTTGCCAATTATTCTATGAACTGCAAACTTTTTGTGGTGCCTTTTACCAAAATACAGGAAGAGATTAGGAAACATTGTAAAGAGGAATACACCATAACGATAATGCGAAGGTTCATGTTGGTCATTGCGGAAAAATTCAAATATGATTGTATAATAACGGGAGAGAATTTGGCCCAGGTTGCAAGTCAAACCGTCGAGGGGATAGCGTCAAACAATTGTGTTGCGGGAAATTCCTTGGTTTTGCGGCCGCTTATTTTTGCGGATAAAGAAGAGATAATAGAGAAAGCGAAGCAGATTGGGACATATGAGACAAGCATATTACCCTATGAGGATTGCTGCACCGTTTTTGTTCCGCGTCATCCCATTATAAAACCTGACATTAAGAAAGTAGAAGAGGAAGAGAAGAAATTGGATTTTAACAAATTGGCGGAAGAAGCATACAATGAAGTATGTATACACAAAGTCGTTTCCTTAGAAGAATAATCAAAAGTGCGGCGAATAAATTTATAAAGGACGAAACGTTCAAAGTGCAAAAAAAAGGTGAGGGCGATTTCGTGACGGATACCGACAAAAAGATAGAAGAATTTTTGATTAAGAAGATAAGAAGAAAGTTTCCTCGTTTTGATATTATAAGTGAAGAATTTAACCCGAAAGATGAATTGTCTCGCGATTGTTTCGTGATTGACCCTATTGACGGGACAAATAATTTTATTGCAGGATTGCCGTTATGGGGCATTCAAATTGCAATGGTCATAGATTATAAAACGGTGTCTTGTGTAATATATCTTCCAAAATTTCGGGAAATGTATTGGGCGGACGAAAATGGTGCATACCGCAACGGAAAAAAAATCAAAAGGAAAACTTCTTCAAATTTGTTTGCCGAGGAGGGTCATCGGGAACCGCATACGGAAAAAGAATATAGGAGAACCGCATGTGCGGCCTTGAATTACACATGGGCGGCGATGGGATATTTAAGGAGTTTCAGGCTCCACAAGAAAACTCTATGGGATAACTTGCCGGGACAGTTTTTAGTAGAAAAGAGCGAGGAAACGAAGTAAGCGAAAATGTTTTGAAAAGGAATTGTCTTTACGTCGATATGGCAATTCATTATCTTTTGTGATTTGTTCCGGTTCTTTTAATTTTATTTTTTATCAACATAAAAGGCAGGATACTTAGGAAGGATAAAACAACACCGATGGCGGTATAAATCCAAAACGCATAAGGCT
Organism: Christensenellaceae bacterium; assembly: GCA_031255215.1. Classification (GTDB taxonomy): domain Bacteria; phylum Bacillota; class Clostridia; order Christensenellales; family UBA1242; genus RGIG8050. The sequence continues at coordinate 8,512 of JAIRSY010000050.1, forward strand.
CGGCGTCAAAATCGTTTCCCATTGGGAGGCGGACATTCATACCCATAAGACCCGCGATCCAGGTGGGGATAACGATAAGGGCATTAAGAATTGTAAGGAGACGCATAGCGTTATTTTGTTTATTTGCGATAAGAGCATCATAAGCGTCCATAGAATTTTTATTGATATCGCGATAGATTTGACACATTTCAAGTGCCTGTCGGTTTTCTATACTTATATCATCAAGGATTTCCATTTCGTCCTCGGTCGTATTTGTCCGTTTTGCATTGATACCTGTAATTTTTTGAACGAGTGCATTATTGGCGGTAAGAGAGGCGGAGAAGTAGACGAGAGTTTTTTGGATATCAAGAAGTTTCAAAATGTCGCCGTTATGCATGCTGTTCGCGGAAAAATTCTCTTGAATTGAATCACTCATTTTATCAATTAAACGGAGATGGGACATAAAGAACGACACATTGGAAAGCATAATTTGATAGATAGTTTTTGTTATTTTGGTGATATCAAGATTCTTTTGTTTGGCATTAAAGAAATTTTCAAGGACTTTATGTCGTCCCATGGAAACCGTAAGAAGTTTATTTTTATTTTGAATAAGTGCAAAAGGGAAGGTTTCAATAGTATTTGTTTCTCTATCCATTTCGGGTGTATCAACTATGTAAAGTATACTGTCACCGTCGACATCATAACGGGCGGTTTCGTCTTGGTCAAGTGCGGCACGGATAAAGTTTTCGGGAATATTGGTTTCTTTTTGTATAAATTCAATTTCTTTTTGCGTAGGAGAAACAATGTGAATCCAAGACGATGAGTTTATAGAATCGGTCTCTTCGATGACCCCGTTTGGATTATTGTAAAAATATTTCAGCATATTTCACCTCCCTTATAAATTATACACCGGCATTATAAACCCTAATTACAAAAAGTCAACATTTTATTGTAATTTTTGACATAAAAGGAATCTGTGGTTGCAAACGGTTTTACTCCGTGATACACTGCCACGACTTGGGGGTTAAAAGAGGCAAAAAATGCAAGCGGTATATCGAGTAGTGGTGCAGCGTAAGGAAGGGGCGAACGCCGAAGCGACAAGTTTGAAGGAAGAGCTTATAAATAACCTTAAAATAAAAGAACTCACAGAATTGGACATTGCTAACATTTATGATATTGAAGGTATGACGGAAGAACAAGTAAAAAATTTTACTTCCGTTTTGGCGGAACCGATGGTTGACAAGGTGACCGTCGGCGAATTTAACAAACGAGCGGATAAGCAATACATTT
>JAIRSY010000054.1 GCA_031255215.1 Christensenellaceae bacterium
AGTATTTGGGGATAAAGACCGCACAAAACCGCACACGACATTTTGCGGGTTATTCGAGGAAAAGACAAGGAGAACAAATGCAGACGCAAGGGAGCGGGCTTCATGCCCCGTGACCGCCGCGTCAAATGCCGTTCGACGCAGTATTTGAACGCAAAGAACGCGTGAAATTGACGAAATATCCTTGCGGATGAGAACAAACGGGACACGTTTCCGGAGCATTCAAACCAATATGAATATGTCCGCAGTTCGTGCATCTCCACTGCACTTCGTTCTGTGCCTTAAACAAAGTCCCATCCTTTACCTTTTCCGCAACTTCTCTGTATCGCTCCTCATGAAATTTTTCAATTGCTCCGACTCCGCGGAATTGTTCCGCCAATTCATTAAAACCTTCCGCCTCCGCAGTTTTGGCAAATCCTTCATACATATTTTTCCATTCATCTTCTTCACCTGCCGCCGCCGCCAACAAATTTTCATAAGTGTTCCCGATTCCGCCGAGAGCCTTCCACCACATTTCGGCGTGTTCCTTTTCCTCGCCTGCCGTTTTTTCAAATATGTCCGCAATAACGGCAAATCCGTCTTTCTTGGCTTTGCTCGCGAAAAATGTATATTTACTTCGTGCCTGACTTTCCCCTGCGAATGCTTCCCGAAGATTTTTTTCCGTCTGTGTTCCCTTTAATTCTTTATCCATAGTTATGAAATTCCTCCTCTTTTCAGCGTAACATATATTTGAATTTAATGCACCTTGTTTTTTCGTCCGCCGCAAGAAGTGACCGGTTATTTTACGCCGCGACTTTGATTAAAAAAGTTTTCTTCGCAATCCGCACCGCACGCATTTCGGCATGTGTCTAAACTTAACCCGTCTTTATTCTTTGCAATCACATATTTTTTCTGCTCATATCCCATTAACTTCGCTTTTATTTTAATCTCGACATAATCCGTTATAAGTTCCTCCGTTAAATCCATGCGACAACCCTCGGGCAATTTATAAACCGTTTTTTTGTAATTTGAAGCCGTCCCAAACAAATTCGCCGCAATTAGGTAATTCCCTTTTTTGGAAACCACAAAGAATTTTCCCAAGTCTATGCCGATTGGAATGTTGACCGTTTGCATCTTCTTGCTCGTGTTCTGTAAAATAATTGTCTTTAACGACTTCCCCACAATCTCATTTACCGTAACTTGTCCGTAAGAATAAAAACCTTTACCGCTTGATTCAAATTTATGTTGCAACCCGTATTTGGGCTTTAACATTTTAGATAAGATATATATCGCCCCCGCCGCGGCCGTTACTCTGTCTATAAAATATATGTAAACTTTGTCCTCCAAAAGCCCGTCAATGTCGTTTTCATTTATGAAACTATCCACTAAATCATTCGCAAAGTTCACATTGCTTCCATATAAAAATATTACATTAAATCCACCAAACAATTTCGCAATCTTCTTGTAATAGGGGAAATTGTCCACGTTGCGAACGAAGTCCTCCGCCGTTGTAATTTCAAATACCATTGTCAATAGATGAAGCGTAGGTATCAATTTCAACGCTATCTTGTGGTTTTCTCTTAAAGATAACCCCAAGATATACTTCCGCCTCATCGCATCACGGATTATCGCCTCGCACTTCTTGTTAAATTCTATTTCGTCATCTTTTAATAAAACTTTCTCTCCGCCATTTATTGAAACCTCAATTTTTCCCGCAAAAACAAGGTATACCTTTAACCTGTCACTCTTATCCCCTATACTTGTGCCAAGCCTGAATGTTTCCCCTCTTATTTTGTAACTCCTTTTTTCTCCGCTCGTCAAGTTCCTGCAAAGAATCCGGCACCGGTTTATTTCGCAATCCCATTCGTATTTATCCTCCGCTATCTCTAACGTATACCGCCCTTCTTTCTCACAAAATAATTGTATAAAGTTCTCATATCTTCTTATCTCTATGTCGCCTCTTTCAAATATACAAGACGGAAGCATCAACCCGCCGTTCTTGACCGCCGTATCCTTAAACACTTTATATTGACTTTGCGGATAACAATAATACCTCTCCCCTAATGTCAATTTTGAATCCTTTATAATTCGCAATATCTTATCCTGAAAAAGTCCACGCAAAACATTCAATCTAAAAACCCTCTTCAAAGTTTTTAGATAAAGTATGTAATTGGCGTAACAATAAAACAATCTTTCATACGAAGACACGCCCATTTCTTTATCATGACGTTCAAGCAATTCCTGTATCTGATTTATAAACGCCACCGCAACTCCGCCTCTACATTCCATAACCAAATTCAAACCGTTAAAAATCTTGACCTCTCCCCGCAAAACAATGTCCTTTATACGCCGAATGGGCAGCTTCACAATCCTTTCCTCTACCCTATCCCCTCTAAATGAAAATGAAAAGTATTTGTCCCGCAATAAAAATGTAAAGGCAAACAATGCAAATAAAAAAAACGATAAAACAACGGCAAACAAGGACATAGCCTTTATTATTGACAAAGTTTTACATATACCGCCCATCAAATAATCAATGCCATTTCCGCATCACAAAAAAATCACTATACAAAATTTTAACAATGATGCATAATAAAATGATGAAAACAAGAGAACTAATCGAAGGTATAAGGAACGAGCTTCTTAAGCTTGGACGAGAAATGCTAGAGCTGGTGTCCCACCAACTAAACAAACGTTTACCCGGAGAAGCGTTTTTGGCAAAGATTTTGGCTCCATACTTAAACGAAAATTTTGGGGACGAACGTGTAACCTTGAAGGACATGGGCGACAACCTTTACAACATGGGTCGCGATATGGCCGATCCAATCGCGGAATGCTATGACAATGACGCCAAACAAGAGATTAACGACCTTGGACAAAAAGCGGAAGCGGGAATTGAAATCGACAAAATTGGACTTACACCCTTCAAACTCTTGAAAGAACTTCTGCCGGAAAAATTACATTTATTCCAAGACATAGGCCAGATGATAGGTCAGTGCCAAGCGGATTTGTTTGACGAAGAAGACGCCGTAAAATTGGCGGATACTACTAATAAGTTATACAATACCCGCCTGCCTGTCGAAGATTT
>JAIRSY010000018.1 GCA_031255215.1 Christensenellaceae bacterium
TTATGGAAATTGCTTCTAAACATTGCCTGAAACGTAACTGTATTGAAAAGAACTTACAAACTTTAATTCTAAGATGGTCGGAAAAAGATAACTTCAAGGAATTGTTTGGGGATACAATCCCTACAAACCAGGAGTTAGTAGCAAGGTTCTATGCTTTGCTTTTGAGCAGAACAAATCAATACCTACATGTATATGGTGTTGTATACAACACGGGTTATACAGACGGCACTTTTAATTCAAAGTTTACTATCTTTTATGAGGACCAGAAGCCAATAACGCAAGAGGAGTATGAAAGGTGTAAGGTTAAGGTGACGGGGGAGTTCAAGGAAGGGACGGCTACGGTGAGAGCCAACAAGGATGTGAGATACAACGAGATGTTAAGGAAGTGCGAGGCGGGAGATAGTGTGGCATGTTACTGTTCTGCGGAAGGGAGGTACTACAAGGTCAAACTTAAAAAGAGGGTAGTTTGGGATGACCTGCAGGTTAAGGTAATAGACAATAGGAGTATATTGCTAAAGACAGGGGAAGGGAGGTACTTGGTAGCGACAGACTACTACCGCATAGAGTACTTTAATGGGGAGGATTAGGGGGTTGGCAACAAAGGAGCGTTGACGGAGCGGGTTATCTTTTTGTTGGGGGCAACAACCAAAGAAAGGGGGCAAATTGCATCCCCCTTCTTTGAACGTACATACACCACGTTTATTTATTTACGCTTCGTGCTAAGACGAAACGCTGCTAACATTCTATTATGCTTTAACAAGGTCTGTCAAACGGTTGTTTTTAACTATCCACGAATGACTTTTCGACCTGACAGTATTCCAGCACCTATTCCGTTGCGATATGCGACGCTCAACTACGGCATAGAGCGTATTCATTCTTGCGTCTCTTTCTGCTATTAGCCTCAATAAAAATTCTCTGTATTCTTTCATTTCTTCAATAAATTTTTCCATTTTTTATTTCTCCTTTTAATAAGAACACGACACTTGCCGTGTTTCTTATACGCCTTATCTATTTTACTATTCTTAATTTAGGCGTTGACCCAAAACGACATCAATACTTAATGGGACATTCAAGTGTTCGGCAAACCTATGACGCCTATACCACGCTTGATATGTCTGTAACCAAAACAGCCAAAATAAGTGCAGCGACAAAAATGTTTGGATACAAAGTTGTAAGTAAATCACACATCGTTGTTTTGCCGCTTCCACTTGCTCCACTTATTGTTAAAATAATTTTCATAATTCCATTGTATCACTTGTGTTTTTATTTTGAAGACCGAATATTTTTTGCCGCTCTTTTATAAATTCAAGTGTTTGTAAATACAACTCTCTATTTGAACCATCTTGTATTGCAACTTTCCAATTTTTATATGGAACTCCTAACGCAATGGCAACCGCTCTTTGCAATGTTTGACTTTCTATTGGGAAATCAACACCAAATTCTGCTTCGTCAAAAATTTCATCTCTATTTTGAAAATCACGGAAAGTAAAAGCATATTTAATATATCCAATATCATTTTGTTCTTTTCTTCTTGAAGCAATTGCACGTTCGTAATAATCATCCATATCGCTCATATTTGAGTAAATAAATTTGCGTTTTCGATATGGACAAACCATATCAAGTGCGGTATTGATTTTGACTGAATTTAACGGTCTATCCCAATATTTTTTATCTTTATCTCTATTAAAAAATAAGGCATGTAAATGGGCATGTCCAAAACAACTGCCTGCACGACATGTCTCGCCCATACTTCCATGCTCAAAAAAACAAATTTCTTTGTCGTCACCACGTAATGAAGATAGATATTTAATCGCCTCATCGACGGATTCCTTTATTTTTTCCTTTATTTTAATTTCATTTTCGCTTTCGTTTTTATTATATGAATGAATAGCGGTGAATTCATTGTTTTTAGGGATTATTAGCAAGTGACCAACAGTAATTGGGTTAATGTCGACTTGAATGTAAACATTTTCATTTTGCCAAATAATATCTGCCGGCAAATTTTGTTTCTTCGCCAACTCCATAAAATGTGGGCTGTTAATATCAAAATAATCTTCCATTATATGGATTATAATATTTTATTTGAAATTTTGCAAGGTGCAAATTATTTGCATTCAATACACCCGGCATATCCTTTCACAAAGATATACTTGGGTTCAAATGCCGTCGTTATTGGTGCGAGCGAGAGGACTTGAACCTCCAACCCTTGCGGACCGGTTCCTAAGACCGGCGTGTCTGCCAATTTCACCACGCTCGCATGTGTCCCATTATATAATATTCAATAATAAAATGCAAATTGTTGGTCCGTCATTATGAAACGATGTTACGGTTTGCAAACTAAATACATAATAGACAAAGAGACAAGAATAAAGTAAATTGAAGCATGGGGATTAAAATAAGAAAAGAACAAGCGGTCGATGAAACCAACGAAACACAACAACCCAAGATATCTAAATATCACATTGAAGGATTGCAAAACAAAGCGACACTCCGCGATGTGAATAATCTTGTTGGGCGGAGAGTTCTTATACGTGTGGATTTTAATGTCCCATTAAAGGAGGACGGCACAATAGCGGACGACAACCGCATAAGACAAAGTTTGGTCACAATCAAGTATTGCCTTGAAAGAGGGGCAAAGGTCGTTTTGGCTTCGCATTTAGGAAGACCTAACGGAAGAGACCAAAAATTGTCGCTTGATATTGTTGCAATGCGTTTACGCCATTTACTTCCTAAAAATATTATTTATTTTGCGAAGGATTGTATTGGAAAGGAGACATACAGTCAAACACTTGCTCTTCAAAACGGGGAAGTGTTATTGCTTGAAAACACAAGATTTTATGAAGATGATGAAAGGAACACGCAAGAGTTTGCGATGGCACTTGCAAACAATGCCGATTTATTTGTATTGGACGCCTTCGGCACCGCACACCGTGCACACGCATCCACCGTTGGAATCACAAAGTTTCTGCCTTCCGTTGCGGGATTTTTATTGGAAAAAGAGTTGCTTACGCTCTCCCTTATTACCGATAAACCGATAAGACCGCTTACGATAATTGTCGGCGGAAAGAAGGTTGAGGACAAAATGCCCATCATCAAAAATTTAATTAACAAAGCGGACAACATTTTAATCGGCGGCAAAATGGCACAGGAATTTCCTTTAATTCAAAAAGATGGGGTAAATATTGTGGTGGCAAAGGATTCCGGCTTTGACATATCAAAAGAAACGATTGATAAGTTCACGCGAATTATTTCAAAATCCGCCACCATATTTTGGAACGGACCAATGGGAGTTTTTGAGAGGAAACAATATTCAAACGGCACCAAACAAATTGGAATTGCGGTCGCACAAGTTGCCAAGAAGGGGATTCCCGCCGTTATTGGGGGAGGGGACACGGGCAGTGCACTTAAACAACTTCTATCAAAAGAAGAATTAAAACATTTACATATCTCTACCGGCGGCGGAGCAAGTTTAGAGTTCATTGAGGACAAAGAGCTTCCCGGGATTGCGGCATTGCCCACGGTTAAAAAATTCAACGAATTAGAGAAAAAGACGAAATTCATTTAACTTCCTTGGTGATGCCTTTTTGTTGGTTATGACAGGGGCGAAACGCCGAAAGAAATCGCAAAGGAGTTTGAATTACAAGGCGATGGTCGGAGCGACCTGATTTGAACAGGCGATTTCAAGTCCCCCAGACTTGCGAGATAGACCGCTACTCTACGCTCCGATTTGTTGACAGTATAACTTAATGTTCAACGATTTGTAAAGTGGCATAATAAGAATCAATATTCAACAAGCTGCAAGACAAGACCTTTTGCGGGGGCGGTATTTGGGCAGTTTGAAGATTTAGACAAGGCAATATTTAGCAGATGACCAACCAACATTCGAACCATACGTTTCAAGAAAGACCGACCTTTTATGATAAATAAAATTTCGTCGCCGCGGACTTCAATATCAAAATTATATATTGTCCGCCTTGGATTTTTATTTTCAATTTCAGTTGTAAATTTTGAAAAATCATGACTACCTTCAAACTTCTTTGCTTCACTTCGCATAATTTCGATATTCGGCATTTTATAAAGTTGTAAATAAAACGGGTCACGGGTTGCACTTCTATGGGGGGACACATAACATTTATAGACATAGGTTTTACTTTTCGCCTCTTGACGGGCATTAAATTTATCTTTTATTTCGGCATTTTTCACGGACATATCATCGGGCAGAAAAGAATTTATAGAATTTGTAAATTTATATAACCAATCCTTGTCGGGGATTTTATCGTTGACATAAAGGAAGGAAACCGTTTGCCCAAATGCGTGAACGCCGCCGTCCGTTCGTCCGGCGGCAACCACCTTTATCTCTGTTCTAAAATATTTTGAAAGTGTTTTTTCAAGTTCGCCCTGCACCGTTCTTTTATTTGGCTGTATTTGAAAACCAAAGAAGCCAGTGCCAAGGTATTCAACTTCTAATTTTATATGCATAAGTTCATATTAACATAAAGACACCAAAACTTTATCATATTTTATATTTTTTGGCGATTTTTTGCAGGATTTCAAAATAGTTTTGTTTTTTTATGTCGCCGATTATTATATCAACCGTATTATTATCAACAAGAATTTCGCCGATTTTTCCGTTTATAGGGGCGGACACATCCTTCGGCATATTTATAACAATTTCAGGATTTTCGGCACCGCCTTTTTTCAAAAGTTTATAATAATTTTGGGCGGGATAAACCTTATGTTTATTTTCCACCGCCCCGTTGACCTTTATTTGACCGATAGGTTTTGCCGCGTCTATCAACAATTTATTTTCATAATTATCAAAGGTATAATTCATAAGTTTTGATGCCTCGGCAAAACGGGTTTTAGAATTTGCGGCACCGATAATGACGGCAATCGGTTTAAGGTCGCCTCTTGTCGATGTAACGGTTATGCAATGTCCCGCCTCGGTTGTAAAACCTGTTTTTCCTCCATCGCAGCCATTATAAAACCGAACAAGTTTATTGGTATTTGTAAGACCGGTGATCCGACCGCTTGGGTGGGTTAAATCATACATCCAAGTTTTATTAAAATCACCGTAGTGCGGACTTTTCATAATATATTGATAAATCACCGCCATATCTTTTGCACAAGAATATGCACCGATTGCAGGAAGTCCCGTGCAATTTTTGAAATTCGTATTTTCGCAGCCCAATTTTCTTGCAAGGTCATTCATTTTATTGACAAATTGAGTTTCACTTCCGTAAAGTTTTTCCGCCATCGCAACACACGAATCATTCGCGGATGCGATAACTATACTCTTTATTAAATCGGCAACCGAATACTCCGAGTTCATGTCTAAAAATGCTTGACTTCCGCCCATTCCGCTTGCGTTTGCACTTACCAAGACTTTATCGTCCATTTTAATTTCATTATTTGCAAGTGCATCATAGATTACGGCCAAAGTAGCAATTTTGGTCATAGACGCGACGGGCAAATGTTTAAGTTCATCTTTTGAGAACAAAACTTCGCCGCTGTTCGCCTCTAATAAAAATGCGGCTTTGGAGGCCGAGAGCATTTCCTCTTCGTTTTCATTTTGAATCATAAATGCAACGGGCTCTTTTTCACACTCACAATTTTCACAATTTGGACAAAAACTTACAAGACATGCAAGTCCCATGACGGAGAGCGGCATAAATATTTTTTTCTTCATACCGTATTATTTGTTTTAATAAAGAATTTTATACTAAAACATTTGGACGGATAATCATTCAAAACTTTCTTATTTCTAAATATTCTTTTTTGAAGTTACCCAACATTCCGCTATCGTGAAAAGAATAGATTCCGTCGCCTGAAAAAATCAAATGGTCAAGAAGGTCCACATCAACCGCACCTAATATATGTGTCAATTGTCTTGTCAAAGAAATATCAGAATTTGAGGGGAGCCTTGAATCATTAAGATGATTGTGGGCAAGGATAACCTTTGCCGTTCTCACCCTTAAAATCTTTGCGATTATTTCTCTCATGTTAACACAAACTTTACTTAATTCATTATTTGTAATTGTCTCAATCAATAAAACTTTTCCCGCATTATCAAGGAGAAGAATGACCAACTGCTCAACCAAATATTGTTTCATAATAGGTTCCAAATATTTGATTGCGTCTTCCCTACATATAATCTTTACAATTTCTGTCTTTTTATAGTTTTCTATCACAAACTGTTTCAAAAAAGAAAGAAAAACGGCACAATTTTGACCGATTCCGGTGACCTGTTGTAAATCCAAAGGATTTGAGTCTATGACGTTCTGCATATTCCCAAATTTCTTTATCAAATTATGTGCAATCGGGTTTGTGTCTATTCTTGGAAGACAAAAGGTCATTGCAAACTCTAAAATCTCACATTCATTAAAGGATTCCAACCCAAAATTGATAAACCTTTGACGTAATTTATCCCGTCTTCCCAAATGTAAATTCTCTTTTTCCATAAATTTGAGACCTTTTATTAAAAATTCAATATCCATCCTTCGCGGCGGATAATAAATTTTATTAAATAGTATTCTTTTTATTATGTAATGTCAAGAAGTCAATAAGTTATATAGAGACAAAAATATTGCTTGCGTATGTTTCAGAATATGGTATAATGTTTCATGGGAAATTTAACAACTCATGAAAATGAGGAAAGGAAATTAACAACTCATGAAGAGGTTCTTAGAAAGACGATAGAGGATAATCAAGAACTTTTTAAAAAGGACAAGGATGGCAAGGTTCCGCTACCTCGGCAAGATATCTTAGACGACATGCGGAATAAAGGTTTGTTTGGTTCATACCTTGTTTATAAAGTTTTAACAAGCGATAGAGCAGAGGAAGACGAATTGCGTAAATTGATAAATAACGGCAAAGAAAACAATCAAGACAAAGAAGAAGAAAATAATCAGAACAAATAACATTTGACAAAGTTAAAAAAATGGGGTAAACTCCTTATCGGGTTGAATACTTGAAATTTTTTGTGTAGAAAGGTTTTTAAGTATAATATTGTAAAAAAAGGAGAAAAAGGCAAATGCCTACTATAAATCAACTTATAAAAAACGGACGCAAGTCATCGGTAAAGAAATCAAAAACCCCGAACTTGGACGGAAATCCTCAACTTCGCGGCAATTGTTTGCTTGTTAAAACTACTACGCCCAAAAAACCAAATTCTGCCTTACGAAAAGTTGCACGTGTTCGTTTTTCGAACGGAAAGGAGGCAACATGTTATATCGGCGGGATAGGTCACAACTTGCAGGAACACTCCGTTGTCCTTGTTCGTGGCGGTAAAGTCAAAGACTTGCCGGGCGTTCGTTATCATATCGTCCGCGGGACCCTTGACTGTGCCGGTGTTGCAAAACGGGAACAGGGAAGAAGCCAATATGGTGCTAAAAAAACCAAAAAGTAATAACGATGTTGTTTTGAATTATAAAGAAATTATATTTTAATTAAAGATAAACAAAGGAATTTATATTATCAAAGAAAAAGGAGAAAGAAGAAAATGTCAAGAAGAGCAAAAGCGGAGGTGAGACAGGTTCTGCCCGACCCCGTTTACAAATCTACAACAATAACAAAACTTATCAATCAAGTTATGGAAGACGGAAAGAAGGGTATCGCACAAAAGATTGTTTACGGTGCCTTGACCCAACTTAATAAAAAAACCAATATAGATGCGATGTCCGCGTTTTCAAAGGTTATGGAAAACGTTATGCCTTTACTTGAAACAAAAGCAAGACGTGTCGGCGGTTCTAATTACCAGGTTCCTATGGAGGTTCGTCCGGAGCGGAGGCAAACGCTTGCCATAAGGTGGCTTGTTGCAAGTGCAAGAAAACGCACCGAACGCGGAATGGAGAATTGCCTTGCCGCGGAATTAAATGATGCCTATAATCAAACCGGCGGTGCCGTAAAGAAGAGGGAAGAGATGTATAGAATGGCGGAGGCGAACAAGGCTTTTGCCAATTATAAATGGTGATTTTGGCTTGTTCTTTTTAGTTTATACTTTGTTGAATTGCAAGGTGGGGTTGCACCCGCTCGTAAAAATTTTATTCACCTTGTCTAAATTAAAAATAACTTCACAAAATAAAAATAAAGGAGAAAAAAAATGGCAAGAGACATAGAGTTAAGTAAATACAGGAACATAGGCATCATGGCTCATATTGATGCGGGAAAAACCACCACAACCGAACGTATTTTATATTATTGCGGTAAAACCCACAAGATTGGTGAAGTTCATGACGGAAGTGCGACAATGGATTGGATGGTTCAGGAGCAGGAACGCGGAATAACAATCACTTCCGCCGCAACAACCGCCATGTGGAAGGAACACCGCATCAACATTATTGATACACCCGGTCATGTTGATTTTACGGTAGAAGTGGAAAGAAGTTTGAAGGTCCTTGACGGCTCGGTTGCCGTTTTTTGTGCACGTGCAGGTGTTCAGCCTCAAAGTGAAAAAGTTTGGAGCCAGGCGAATAAATACGGTGTGCCGCGGATTGCCTTTATTAACAAAATGGATAGGGACGACGCAAACTTTTTGCGTGCCGTTCAAACGATGAAGGATAGACTTAAAACCGACGCAATGCCCATTCAAATTCCAATAGGTGCGGAAAAAGATTTTGTCGGCATTATTGACCTTGTTCGAATGAAAGCAATTATGTATGTCAATGATTTGGGAACGGATATGCAGGAAAAGGAAATTCCCGCCGACATGCTTGAAGAAGCAAATAAATACCGTGCCCAAATGATTGAAAAATGTGCGGAAATGGATGACGTTTTGATGCAGAAGTTCTTTGACGGTGCCGAATTTACGGAAAATGAGCTTAAAATGGCCATCCGTAAAGGCACAATTGCAATGAAGTTTACGCCCGTTACCTGCGGTTCCGCTTTCAAAAATAAAGGTGTTCAACTTATGCTTGATGCCGTTATTGATTACCTTCCAAGTCCTCTTGATGTTCCCGCCATAAAGGGTGAAACCCCGAAGGGTGATATAATTGAACGTAAAAGTGACGACAAGGAACCGTTCGCCGGTCTCGCCTTCAAAATTGCAACCGACCCGTTCGTGGGAAAATTGTGTTTTTTTAGGGTTTACAGTGGCGTTATTGCGGCGGGAAGTTATGTCTACAACTCTAACAAGGACAACAAAGAAAGAATCGCCCGAATCGTTCAAATGCATGCGAATAACAGAATCGAAATAAACGAACTCCGTGCCGGCGATATCGGGGCTTTGATTGGTCTTAAAAATACCGTCACCGGTGATACCTTATGCGATGAGGCACATTCAATAAGACTTGAAAGTATGAAATTTGCCGAACCCGTTATTCAACTTGCTATTGAACCCGCCAATAAACAAATGCAAGAAAAAATGATTGCCGCCCTTGTAAAATTAAGTGAGGAAGACCCGACCTTTAAGACATTTACCGACGCCGAAACCACCCAAACAATAATTGCCGGTATGGGAGAGCTGCACCTTGAAATAATTGTCGACCGTTTACGCCGTGAATTCAAGGTTGATGTCAATGTCGGTAAACCGCAGGTTGCCTATCGCGAAACTATTAAGAAAAAAGTAGAGGTCGAAGGTAAGTATATTAAACAATCCGGCGGACATGGGCAATACGGGCACTGCAAAATCGTTATGGAACCTCTTGAAACCGGAAAGGGCTATGAGTTTGTCGATAAAACCGTCGGCGGAAGTATCCCGAAAGAATATATCCCCGCAATCAATAAGGGTATAGAAGAATCACGCAGGAACGGTGTCGTTGCGGGCTATGAGGCGGTCGATTTCCGCATCACCGTAGTCGACGGAAGTTACCATGAAGTGGACAGCAGCGAAATGGCGTTCAAGGTGGCGGGAAGTCTTGCCTTTAAGGACGGAATGAGGACGGCAAACCCCGTCTTACTTGAACCGATTATGAAAATGGAGGTTGAAACCCCCGAGGAATATTTGGGCGATGTTATGGGCAATATATCTTCCCGTCGCGGACAATTACAGGGTATGGACAGCCGCCAAGGAATGCAAATCATAAATGCTCTTGTGCCGTTAAGTGAACTCTTCGGTTATGCAACGGATATACGTTCATTAACCCAAGGGCGAGGTGTCTTCGATATGGTATTTGACCATTATGAAGAAGTCCCAAAGAACGTTGCGGAAAAGATTGCCGGAGAGCGTGCAAAGAAGTGACCGCGGTTCCACGCTTCAACGGTAAGATTTAATAACTTCCAAGTATCGCCGGAAAACCTATGACTATGTCTTCTTCTCTGTCTACAATTTGAACAAGTCCAAGTTTAGAGTTTTGTGCGTAAACCGTATAATATATTCCGTCGAAGTTTTCACTTGTTTTATACAGAGATAACGAGAAGAGAATGTTTTGAACGGTTTGTCCTTTAATTACAAAACTTTCTCCGTCTATTTTTTTGAAGAGATGATAGTCTGCGTCGTAGTAAATATATCCCAAACCGTAATTTACCTTGCGTCCGTTATAATCAACGTCTTCTCTTGTGTAAATATGATGTTCTTCGTTTTCAATATTAAACGGAACGATAAAGGAGAAGAAGAGCAAAGAGATACAGATTGAAAAGTAAACAAAGAACCTCATCGTTAAAATTATTGACAAAAAAAGGAATATTGATTATATATATATTGAAATGATATTGCGTGGGAATTATTTGGGGCAGGAATATGTCCGTGAAACAAGGGGTAAAGGGCTTGCCGAAGGGTCGGCATCTGGACGTGTTTGGAAGGTCATCGGCATTTCGCTCTCATGTCTTTCTTTGTTAATTGCCGCCGTTATTGTTACCGTTACAATCTGTTTCTTTTTATCCCCTGTTGACGGAGGAAGCATGACGACAACTCTTAATGCGGGTTATTTCCCCGGACATACAAATACCGATACGGTTTTTGCCTCGAAATTCAGCAACCCCAAAAGGGGCGACATAATAATTTGTAAATGGTATTTAACAAATCCCGAGAAGGCACCGCAGAGTTTGCAGCAGAGTTTGCTTAAAGATGATGAAGGATGGTTTATCTATGTTATAAAAAGATTGATTGCAATAGAGGGGGACACGCTTTCGGTTACAAAAAATGGAGACAGTTACACGATTTATTTGAACGGTGAAGTTTTGAACGAACCCTATCTTGACCCTCAATACGGTCGGTATACGGCCGCGAATTACGCACGTCTTTATAATTCTTTGGGTGGGAATTTTTCCGGTGCAAGTGTATATTGTAAATGGACCCAAAAGGACATTATTAACCGTGATACACATTCAATGGTTATCCCTTCCGGTTATTGGTTTTATATGGGTGACAATAGAACGGGAAGTGAGGACGGTTCCTATTACGGGCCGCAGCTAAAATCTCACTTTGTCGGCAAAGCCGAAGATGTAATGGAAAACGGTAAAAATATTCCGTCTTATTTACTTGGCAAATTGTTTGGCGGATAAGGCGGTTTTTATGAAAAAAATTCTTGCAATTACCGGCATAACAGGAAGCGGAAAAACCGCACTCTCTATTGAAATTGCAAAGAAGTTCAATGGTGAAGTTGTAAGTTGTGACAGCCGTCAAGTGTATCGGTTTTTGGATATTGGAACCGCCAAAATTACAGAGGAAGAAAAACAGGGCATAGAACACCACATGCTTGATATTGTTGACCCAAGAGAAAATCAACATTATGACCTTCATCGTTTCAAAATACAGGCGGAAAAATGTATCGACGAAATCTTGCTTCGCGGCAAATTGCCTATCCTTGTCGGCGGAACGGGTTTGTATTCCCGTGCCGTCATACAAAATTATTCATTCAACGGGGGAAAGCAATTGCCTAAATATGACTGCCTGCAATTATGTCTCGTCCCGCCAAAAGAAATTATTGTTCCTAAAATTAAAGAAAGAAACCAAACCCGCGTTGAAAATGGAATGTTTCAAGAAACCCAAAGGTTACTTCAAATGGGTGTGTCAAAAGAATTCCTCCACTCTTTGGGCCTGGAATACCGTCTCAATATAAAATATTTGGAAAAACAAATTGATATCAAGGATTATATGGAAAAACTTTTTAATGAAACTATGCAGTTCATAAAAAGACAAAGAACATGGTATCGTAAAGAAAGTCCGCAGCAAACAAAGTATATGTTAAACAATGAAGTTGATGAGGCGGTTCGGTATATAAATCACTTTCTTAATAGGCACTGAACCTATAATCGCCTCGCTTGCCCCCTCCGCTTCCTCTTGCGTTGCGTTCGCCGCAATAATGATTCGTCCCTTGATTTTTGAGTTTATTTGAACCGCAATCTCAATCTCTTTCGTTTGAAGATTGTTTGCGTCATAGGTTGGAAACCTTTCGTTGAAAATGTCCGTTTTATGCCCCAAATCTGTCCACCATTTTTGGGAAAGATTTGGCAAACTGGGGGCAATCAACAATACCAAGGTTTCAAGACTTTCCTTCGAAAAACCTCCCTGCATCATGTTCGAAAATTCCATGATTCGTGCTATCGCCGTATTGAAATTAAAATTTTCATAGTCCTCACCCACACTCTTAACCGTTTGGTTTCTCTTTACAACAAGTTCCGCACTGTCCTTTGTAAACTCTTTCGAAAATAATGCCTTTATCCGGTCTATGAATTTTATCGTTGAACGAAGTGATGAATCATTCCACGGCCCCCCATCCCTAAAATTAAAACCAAAAAGGAGATAAAGCCTTAACCCGTCCGCACCGTATTTTTTTATGTATTGGTCAGGTTCAATTACGTTCCCACGGCTCTTGCTCATCTTTGTCCCGTCCGGACCTAAAATCATGCCTTGATGCACAAGCCTCTTAAAAGGTTCCTTCCCGAATAATGCAAGTGCAAAAAAACGTGCGTATAATAAATGCATGCACGCGTGTTCCGCCCCGCCAATGTATGTATCAACCGGCATCATTTTTTTGAAAATCTCAGGCGAAATAAGCTCCCGCTCGTTCTTCGTGTCTAAAAATCTGTAAAAATAAAATGACGAACAAACAAATGTGTCCATCGTTTGTGTCTCCCGTTTCCCTAAACCTTTGCATTTGGGACATTGACATTTCACAAAATCAAAATCGTTTGCAAGCGGCGGCTCCCCCTTCGGTTTGAAGTCTTTCAAATAAGGTAAAAGAACCGGCAAATCGTTCGCTTCAACAATTCCGCATTTTGGGCAGTGTATGATTGGAATTGGACACCCCCAATACCTCTGCCGCCCTATCGACCAATCCCGCAAACGATAAGAAACTACCCTTTCGCCAAGACCTTTCGGGTCAATAAGTCCACGCCTCGGAACCGCAATCCCGTATTTCTTCGCAAACTCTAAATCTCGTGCGTCATATGCCGGAACGCCCATCACCGCACCCGTTCCATATCCCCACAAAACATAATCCGCAATCCAAATAGGAAGCCTCTCCCCATTGTATGGATTTATTGCCTCTTCGCCCGTGAAAATACCCGTCTTCTCCTTCTCCGCGGTTCGGTCAATCTCCGTCCTGTTCTTTGCACACTCTATATACTTTACAATCTCCACTTTCGTGAATTTCTTGCAATAAGGATGCTCCGGGGCTAATACTAAAAAACTTGCTCCGTCAATCGTGTCCGGCCGCGTCGTGAAAATCTCTATCTCCCCGAACTTTATCTTCGCCCCCTCACTCCTCCCTATCCAATTCGTTTGCATGGTTTTCGTATGCTCCGGCCAATCAAGACTATCAAGCCCGTCAAGTAACTTGTCCGCGTATTTCGAAATGGCAAAAAACCATTGCTTCATGCTCTTTCGTTCAATCTTGTTATGACATCTCTCACATTCGCCGTTTATTACTTGCTCATTCGCTATCACCGTGTTGCAATGCGGACACCAATTGGTGGGTGCCTCCTTTTGGTATGCAAGCCCCTTCCTATAAAGCTCTAAAAAAATCCACTGCGTCCACTTGTAATATCTCGGGTCGCTGCTCGTTAATTCACTCTCCCAATTAAACATACACGAAAGAGACTTCAATTGCTTCCGCATGTTCGCTATGTTTTGCTCCGTTATGTCTTTCGGATGTCCGCCGATTTTTAGTGCATAGTTCTCCGCCGGAAGCCCGAACGCGTCAAACCCCATCGGTTGAAAAACATCATACCCACACATCTTCTTATATCGTGCATGCGTATCCGCCGGCATAAAATTTATGGCATGCCCAACATGCAAACCTGCGGCGGAGGGATATGGCCACATCTCCAAACAATAATATTTCGATTTTGTGCGGTCTTTATCCACAAATACTGCGTCGAACGGCAAGTTTTTGTCGGTCATTGGGAATGAACCCAACTCCCTCGAAAAACTTTTGTTCTCCTTGTCTTTGAGACAAATACCGCACAAAATGTCTTTTGCGGGTTCTTTGAGGCAAATACTGTGTCGAACGGCATTTGACGCGGCGGTCATTGGGAATGAACCCAACTCCCTCGAAAAACTTTTGTTCTCCTTGTCTTTGTGGCAAATACCGCACAAAATGTCTTTTGCGGGTTCTTTGAGGCAAATACTGCGTCGAACGGCACTTGACGCGGCGGTCACGGGGCATGAAGCCCGCTCCCTTGCGTCTGCATTTGTTCTCCTTGTCTTTTCCTCAAATAACCCGCAAAAAATGGAGTTTGCGGTGCCGTTGTCCTCAATTATCGCGTCCCGTCCTCTCGATTTCTTGACGCTGTCATTCATTCCCTTCTTCCTCCTCCTGCGGCTCCGCTATCGCTACACCTACGATCTTCGCACCCTCCGCGACCTTCATTATTCGAACTCCCTGCGTAGCCCGCCCCACTTTTGAAATGTAACTTGCCCTCGTCCTTATCATTGTCCCGTTGTCGCTTATCAACATTATGTCCTGCTCCGGCCGCACTTGTTTCATGTTCACAAGTGCACCCGTCTTGTCATTGAAATGCCCCGCAAGTATCCCCTTCCCCGCACGCGATTGTAAACGGTAATCGTCCGGACTTGACCGTTTCCCATATCCATTTTCACTTATTGTAAGAATCTCACAGTTGTTTTCAAGAACCATCATGTCGACAAGATTGTCGTTTTGCTTGTCAATATTCATCGATTTCACTCCGCCCGCCGTCCTCCCCATCGAACGCACGTCCTCCTCGCTGAACCTTAT
>JAIRSY010000034.1 GCA_031255215.1 Christensenellaceae bacterium
ATCCCGCACCCTACTGGTTTGGTACCCAAAATTTAATTTTGACGAATTTTTCTTTTGATATATTGGTGTGCGCTACCGCCACCGACGAATCTATCTCGGGTTTTTGCGAAAAAACACGAGATTCTGGCATAGCCAGAGGCAAACTTTAAGGCTTAAACTTCGTTTAACATTAGAGTTTGATAACGGAACCGTCAGGTTTTGGAGCCAAACTTTAATGTTGAAAACATTAGAGTTTGATTCTGGCTCAGGACGAACGCTGGCGGCGTGCTTAACACATGCAAGTCGAACGGGTGTAGTAATACATCAGTGGCGGACGGGTGCGTAACGCGTGAACAACCTGCCTCTTTCTTGGGAATACCCCTGTGAAAACAGGGCTAATACCGAATATGCTCACAATACCGCATGGTAAAGGGAGGAAAGATTTATTGGAGAGAGAGGGGTTCGCGTATCATTAGGCAGTTGGCGGGGTAACGGCCCACCAAACCGACGATGATTAGCCGGCCTGAGAGGGCGAACGGCCACACTGGAACTGAGATACGGTCCAGACTCCTACGGGAGGCAGCAGTGGGGAATATTGGGCAATGGAGGCAACTCTGACCCAGCAACGCCGCGTGAATGAAGAAGGTTTTCGGATTGTAAAGTTCTTTTGTCGATGACGAATAAAATGACGGTAATCGATGAATAAGCCACGGCAAACTACGTGCCAGCAGCCGCGGTAATACGTAGGTGGCAAGCGTTGTCCGGAATGACTGGGTGTAAAGGGTGTGTAGGTGGGACATTAAGTTCAATGTGAAATCCCGGGGCTTAACCCCGGAACTGCATTGGATACTGATGACCTTGAGTGATGGAGGGGCAAGCGGAACTCTGCATGTAGCGGTAGAATGCGTAGATATGCGGAAGAACGACAGAGGCGAAGGCGGCTTGCTGGACATTAACTGACACTGAGACACGAAAGCGTGGGGATCAAACAGGATTAGATACCCTGGTAGTCCACGCCCTAAACGATGAATATTAGATGTTTGCGGTATCGACTCCGCAAGTATCGAAGTTAACACGATAAATATTCCACCTGAGTAGTACGATCGCAAGGTTGAAACTCAAAGAAATTGACGGGGACCCGCACAAGCAGCGGAGCATGTGGTTTAATTCGAAGATACGCGAAGAACCTTACCAAGACTTGACATCGCTTGAATAACCGCGAAATCGGTAAAGTAGAAGCAATTTTACAAGCAGACAGATGGTGCATGGTTGTCGTCAGCTCGTGTCGTGAGATGTTTGGTTAAGTCCAATAACGAGCGCAACCCTTGTCGTTAGTTGCCATCATTAAGTTGGGAACCCTAACGAGACCGCCGTAGATAATACGGAGGAAGGTGGGGATGACGTCAAATCATCATGCCTCTTACGTCTTGGGCTACACACGTGCTACAATGGCGACCACAAAGAGCGGCGAAATAGTAATATGGAGCGAATCTCAAAAAAGTCGTCTCAATTCGGATTGAGGGCTGCAACCCGCCCTCATGAAATCGGAGTTGCTAGTAATCCCAAATCAGCATGTTGGGGTGAATGCGTTCCCGGGTCTTGTACACACCGCCCGCCAAGCTATGGAAGATGAGGGCACCCAAAGCCGTTTGGATAACCGCAAGGGGTCCGGCGTCTAAGGTGAAATCGTTGACTGGAGTTAAGGCGTAACAAGGTAGCCGTATCAGAAGGTGCGGCTGGATCACCTCCTTTTAAGAGAAACAGAGTGCGAAATAATAAGGTAGTTGTATTTTTCGGCGTAATGCGTTGATAGGTACGACTTCGCAGGAATGCCACTCTCAAACACGTTTTGGAATTAGTCGCCAAAGCGTCAACACTAAAAGGTCGATTTGTCATAATGACAAAAGTGTATATTAAGTTGATTGTTGTCAATGGTGTATTTAGTATTAAGTTTGTAACGTCACATAGAGAAAACGCCTTTGCCGGTGTTTTTTTTGATGAAATTATTTCATTGATTTAGAACCGTTAAGAAGTGATGATTCAACTTGTTTAGTATTGATATTTTAATAATTGAAGATTTTTCTTTATATTGGATATAATATTTGTAATATGGATAGAAAATCATTTTTTGCACATCGTAACAAAATAATGGAGGAGACCGTCAACTTTTCACGCATTCTTCGAACGGCAATGGAGCGTAAGGGGTTGTCGCAGTTAAAATTTGCGAAACTTTTACAGATAAGGCAGAGCCAAGTGTCAAACTGGCTTCACGGTAAATCGTGGCCGGGTTATTATTCGATTAGACAGATTTGTATTATATTAGGAATGAGCTCGGATGAACTTTTAGAATTGGAGAACATCAAGAAAAGTTAAGCAGATGATATCAATTGAAGAAAGCAACAGGATTTGACAAAATAAATCAACAAAAAAAGGATACAATCTTTTTGATATGTATTTTATAGCGGTGATAAGTTTTGTTTTGATTTTTTGTTTAGTGTATTTTGCCATGTTTCCTATACAAACAAAAAGAATCAAGAAGATCAAAAACGCAAAGACGAAAAAGAAAAAGGGGAAGAGATATAACGGGGATTATGAGGAACTTTTTTTTGATGACGATGAAATTTAATGTTTTGTTTTTCTTCACTCACAAAGGAACGATTATGACGCGTGGATGAGAGATGATGTTTTTTTTGTGTAATAAAACGGGTTTTTTATTGCTCCGCCGCGTCAAGGTCGCTGATTTCCTTTTCCAAATTCTTTACAAATTCAAAAAAAGTAGAGATGTCTTTGAACTGACGATAAACGGCGGCATATCTTACGTAGGCAACTTCGTCAATTTTACGCAATTCTTCCATTGCCAATTCGCCTATATAGGAAGACGGCACCTCTTGGTCGGTTTGGAAATTTTCGGCGATTTTTGCCTCAATTCGGTCGACAATGGCGTCAATTTGTTTAATGGATACGGCACGTTTTTCGGTGGCGGCGATGATACCATTTTTGATTTTTTGGGAGTCAAAAGCCTGTCGGCTTCCGTCTTTTTTTACGACGAGCAATGATATTCTTTCAATCGTTTCATAACTTGTAAAACGTTTTCCGCACTTTTCGCACTCGCGGCGGCGACGTATTGAGTTTGCGGAATCGCTTACCCGGCTGTCAACGACTTTATTTTCTCCTGAACCGCAGTTTGGACATCTCATAAATAAAAACCTCCTGTCATGTTAGAATCTTATCACACTTATTACGATTTGAAAAGCGTTTTTTTGAAATAAAGTAAAACCGTTGGTTGAGTAGATTTCGGCGGTTGAATTTCTTGAAATAATTCAATTTTATTGATGCCTTATTTTTTATTTGTTGTGGGGTATTTTTGTGATGAAAACCATATATAGTGTTTGTTATGTTCGCGATAAACACTATATGTAGTTTTTGTGTTGTTAATGAAAATAAATGGTTGACAATTCGATGGGAATGTGGCAAAATTCAATATAAATAAGTCTAAAAATGGGACTTTAATTAAAAGGTGTAAATAAAATGGTATTTAAAATTAAAGACGGTTTTTTTGGTAAAGAAACTAACGAGTTAACACGAGCTTTGCAAAAATTCAACTTTGTCCTAAATAGAAGTGATTTGTTTAGTCTTGTGAAAGGTCCAATGGATGAGGCAGAGGCGAAAAAGTTAATTGAACATATGAATGAAACCGCAAATTTTTTAAAGGTTGTTGCAAAAGAGTTGAGTGGCAACATTGAATCAAGGTCAAGGTCAAGGTCAAAGTCAAACGGAGACGGAAACGGAGATTTTAATATATTAAATAAAATTGAATCAAAGTCAAGCGGAAACGGAGATTTTAATATATTAAATAAAATTGATGGTAAAACTATTTAAGACTCAGTAAGATAAATTCCATATAATTTATAATGAACTTGCGGGGCGGAAAAGCAAGGGGTTTGTGGTATGTGTGCAAAAATATTCTTTGTTGAAAGGGTTATTTTGTTTGAGATTTAATTTATTGCAAGAGCAATAAAAAAGTTGGTTTGTAAACTTGTATATTTTGAAGGAATATGTTATGATATGGCGATGAGCGGTGAAGAAATTGTAACGTGGGCAATCATTTTGGTGTCTGTTATTGTTCTTATCACGTTTTTGTCGATGGTCAATATCGGGCTTTGGTTTCGGGCGATTTTGTCGGGGACATATGTGTCGATGGGGGAATTGATTGCGATAAACGTAAAACATTTGAACGCGAAATACATAGTTGACAATTATATAAAGGCGAGAAAGGCGGGGGTGGATATAACGGTCAACCAAATTCAAAATCATATACAGGCACACGGCAATATAGAGATGGTCATAAACGCCTTGATTGCTTCGCATAATGCAAATATTGATTTACCGACGGCAACCGCACTTGCGATTGACCTTGCGGGAAGAGATGTCAACGATGCGGTTAAACATACGATTACGCCGCAGGTTGTAGAGATGCAGAAGATAACCGCGGTTGCAAAAAACGGTATAGAGGTGTCGGTCGTTGCGAAAATAACCTTGCGGGTCAACCTTAAACGGATAATCGGCGGTGCCCTTGAAGAAACAATAATTGCACGCGTGGCGGAGGGGATAGTGACGGCGATAGGGAATGCACGCGACCACAATGAATTGCTTGAAAAACCGGATAAAGTTACAAAAATAATAATGAATAGTCCAACGTTGGCGTCGGATACGGCG
The DNA here is from genome assembly GCA_031255215.1 of Christensenellaceae bacterium. Lineage (GTDB taxonomy): Bacteria > Bacillota > Clostridia > Christensenellales > UBA1242 > RGIG8050. Next base: position 4,696 of record JAIRSY010000034.1, read on the forward strand.
TTTGATATTTTATCAATTGATATAAGTGACATAGAGGTTGGGCGTAACATAGGTGCGGAACTTGAAATTGATAAGGCGGAGGCAATAAAATATATAAGTCAGGCGGACGCGGAGAAACGAAGGAGTGAAGCGATAGCGAGTGAGCAAGAGATGAGGGCGTTAACGCAGGAGATGAGGGCACGGGTGGTTGCGGCGGAGGCGAATGTTCCAATAGCGATAGCACGAGCCTTGAAGCAGGGAAACATTACGGTGACGGATTATTTGAAATTCAAGAACATACAAAGTGATACCGCCATGCGGAATGCGATAAGCGGTTCGGGGGATGGCGACATGTTGGCGTTACCAATTAAAAAGAAAACGAAGATTACTTAAAGGGAAGTGATAAAGTATGGAAGGATACGGTGGGTTAATAATTGCGATTGTAATGCTCTTGGCGGTGGTTTTAATGTTTTTTATTGCGGATAAAATGATAAACAAAAAGAAGGAAGCGAAGACCTTGCCAAATGATAAACAGGATAAGGTGCAGGTTGATCCGCCGGCGGTTTCATTACAATCCGGGGAGGGCAATTTTGAAATAACAAAAAGTCTTGCCGATGATATATCAAGGTTGGTAAAAACGGAAGATAACGGCAATGAAAGGAACAATAAACGAATCCGTGCGTTTGACCGAATAAAGAAGTTTCGGGAAAGTCGGCATTACGAGGAATATTCATCTCAAAGATACAATGAAGATGAATCGTTTGACGGGAAAATTGAACTTGATAAGGAGGAATACAAAAAGATTGTCGGGCTCCTTCCTCGTAAAGAAATAGATTAACAAATAAAATTATCTATATGACCGTCAAAGTAATAAAGATGAAGACTTTTCAATATTATTTAGACAGTGAAAGACTTTCGCATTGAACAAATAAATGACAGTAAAATAACGGTTGGAGGGATAAAAAGTCTAACCGATTTCTTTTCGAATAAAATTGTTGTAAGGGTGGTTGGCGGGGAAATTACAATTAACGGTGAAAATTTATTGATTGAAAGATTTGACGAGAATGAAATAATTGTCCTTGGCAAGATTTCGGGGGTCTTGATAAATGATTAAATTTTATGTGCAGTTTTACGATTGTTATTTACTTAATAAGTTAAAAAAATTCGGGGCGGAAAAAATTGTTATTGACGGAAACTTGGTATCATTTTCAATAAAGAAAAAGCATGAGAAGTATCTTCGCCGCATTTTAAACAATTATGAGTATACATGGGACGAAAATTTGAACTTTCAAAAAACATATGTTTTTTCAATCATTTCACTAAAAACTAAAAAAACTTTTTTGAAAAGTCCATTTCACTTTGAGACAATAGATAAATCAT
>JAIRSY010000049.1 GCA_031255215.1 Christensenellaceae bacterium
CTGGGGAAAATTGTATGTCCTTATCCTCTCGTTTCTTTCTCCGCTTCCTACTTGGTTATGACGTTTTTCCGCATATTCTTTGTCTCTGCGGTTTTGATAAAAATCGAAAAGTTTGGACCGCAAAATCGCCATCGCTCTTGCTTTATTTTGAATTTGGCTCCGTCGTTCCTGACATGCAACGACAAGGTTCGTAGGCAAATGGGTTATCCGCACCGCACTTTCCGTCTTGTTTATATGCTGTCCGCCCGCCCCGCTTGCCCGATAAACATCAATCCTTAAATCTTTTTCATCAATTTTGAAGTCAACTTCCTTTATCTCCGGCAAAACTGCAACCGTTGCCGTGGATGTATGAATTCGTCCCTGTTTCTCCGTTTTTGGTACTCTTTGAATGCGATGCACCCCCGATTCATATCTAAAAAAGGAATAGGCATCCTTTCCTTCTACCGTCATTGTTAAACGTTTGATTCCGCCGTATGAATTTTCATCAATATCTGCTATCTCTAAATTAAAACCTTTCTTTGCCGCAAACCCGGAATACATCTTCATCAATACTCCAACAAACAAAGACGCCTCGTCTCCTCCCGCCGCAGGGCGTATTTCAATCACTACACTGTCGTTGTTTTGTGTCACTCCCATATTAACATTTTAATTATACATCAACAAAACTTCTTGGTAAATCGAATTTATGCTTTTTATTATTGTCTTACAATACAAATCCTGTCTATATTTGCTATATCTTTCCTTATTTCTACTTTTCTAAATTTATTTTCAAATGCAATTTGTGTAACATCATGCCCCTGTTTGTTTCCAATCTCAAAAATTATTGACCCGTCTTTCTTAAGATATTTTTTGGATTCCGTTAAAATTTTGCGATAAAAATACAATCCATCTAACCCTCCGTCAAGTGCGATCCTTGGTTCCCGCAAGATTCTTTTGTCCTCTATGCCTATTTCAAATGTCTTTACATATGGGGGATTGCATACAATTAAATCAAATTTGCCCTTTATTTCATCAAAAAGATTGCTCATTATTATTTCAATATTCCCTACCGAATGTAATTTCTGGTTTTGACGGGCAAGTAATACCGCCGGCTTGCTTATGTCACTCGCCGTCACCTTTAATGAATGATTGAAATGTATATCCTTATTTAATGATTTATGTAATAAGGCAATGGAAATTCCTACGCACCCTGAACCTGTGCATAGGTCTAAAACTGAATATTTCCCTTTCTGCCTTTCTTCCTCTACCCCCCTTATCATATCCTTCGTTACCTCTTCCATCGCCGTCAACACCAACCCCTCCGTTTCTTGACGCGGAACAAGTACCTTGTCGTTTATAAAAAAATATTCATTGCAAAAATATGTCTTGCCTAATAAATATGCAAGCGGCGTCCCGCCCTTATACTGCTCTATTATGTCTAAAACACTATCGATTACCTCTTCATCTATCTCTTTCGCTAAATAAAGTTCCGTCTTCGTCATCTTTGTAATCTGCATAAGTGCGTCCAAAACCGCCTCTTCTTCCCCGGTTTGTTCTATAATTTCAGAAACTTTCAAGTTTGCCTCCCTCGTTCGCCTAAATTTCTATCGTTATTACTCTGCCTTCCCATATCGCCTGTTAAACTTATCTACACGTCCCGCGGCATCTACAATCTTTTGCTTCCCCGTAAAAAATGGGTGGCACTTCGAACAAATGTCAACCTTTACAACTTCCCCTTCTTTCGTCGTCCCGCATATAAATTTGTTTCCGCACGCACATTCAAAAGTCGCTTCATGATAGTTTGGATGAAAATTCTTCTTCATATTCCTATGTCTCCTTTACTTCCCCTTAAAGATTTACAATAAACATTATACGTTATTCGTCCCAAAGTTGTCAACCCAATTCCGCTCAAAACTTATCGTTTGCTGAACTGCGGAGCTCGTCTCGCCTTCTTTAAACCGTATTTTTTTCGCTCCTTCATCCTTGAATCCCGCGTTAAAAATCCCGCCTTCTTTAATTCCGCCTTGAATGATTCGTCCTCCTTTACTAATGCCCTCGCAATTCCGTGGCGAATCGCCCCCGCTTGTCCCGTAAGTCCGCCGCCCGCAACGGAAACAAAAATATCAAATGATACAAGATTAAGCAGCTTCATCGGTTGATTCACCGTGAGTTGTAAGAAACCGTCGTGAAAGTATTCCTCCAACGGCTGCTTGTTCACAATTACCTTGCCTGAACCCTTTATTAAACGAACCCGTGCAACCGAATGCTTCCTGCGTCCCGTCCCTAAACTTTGCCTCTTCGTATTTGTCTTCATGTTTGCCATTTTTTAATTCGCTCTCCCTTTAATTACAAGTTTCTTCGGCATTTGTGCCGCATGGGGATGTTCCGCACCGTTATAAACTTTTAATTTCTTGAACATTGTTCGACCAATCGAATTTTTGGGAAGCATTCCCTTGACCCCTCTCTCAATTACCCAACTTGCATCCTTCTTCATCGCTTCCTTCGCTTGAATAAACTTATCCCCACCAACATAACCGGAATGAGAGAAAAAATACTTGTCGGTCATCTTCTTCCCCGTGAATATCGCCTTGTCCGCGTTCGTTATTATGACAAAATCACCCGCATCAAAACTTGGCGTGAATGTCGGCTTATGTTTTCCTCTCAATATAAGTGCAACGCGTGAACAAAGACGCCCAACCGGTAAACCCGCCGCGTCGATTTCCCACCACTCCCTCTCAATATTACTTTCTTTTGCGTGAAAAGACTTTTGTATACTCATAAACTACATTATAGTTTTTTTTATTTATTTTGTCAATGAAAAAATATTTAATCTAAATTTTTCGCTAATTGCACGCAACAAAACAAAATTAAAAAACACTATTGACTTTCCATTTTTCACAAGTTACACTTTGTCCAGATCAATTATAAAAAGATCAATATAAAAGGAGAATGTATTTTATGGAAAAAGATACAAAATTGTCGAATCCGGTGGATGGTTCGGTGAAGGAGCCAAAGAAATTGAGCAGGTTAAACTTGGGGAAAGCTGTGACGATCGTCGCTCTGGCGGCTGCGATAGGGGGATCGGCTGCTGCGGGTGTCCGGATGGCGAAAGAAAGTCAAAAAAAGACAGAGATCGAAATTCTGCAAAACAAGGAAGATGCATATGCAATGAATCAATGCATCACCATGTTACGGAATGAAAATGTACCCGAGAACATTATAAAAAAATTTGAAGAAGCAGTGCCAAATATCAAGGAACCTAGCGAGAAAGCAAAACTAATAGAGACTATTGGAGCTGCGGTCGCTATGGGACTTGTGGGTGCGGTCTTGTCTGTCTTAGTCCTTAGCATAGTTGCCGACGCTTGTGAAAAAGTAAGAGAAGAAAAAGAGTATAACGAAATGGAAGAACTAGCCCGTCGCAGATTTGAAGAAGCAAAACAACATAAAGAAGAAGAAGCAAGCCAATTGAGTGTAAGGTAAACAAGAAGAAACAATATTAAACAATCGAAAAGTAACCATTGTTTAAAAAGGATATTATATTTTATGGAAAAAGATACAAAATTGCCGAATTCGGCGAATCCAAAGAAATTGAGCAAGCAAAACTTGCCCAAGCTTAGCTTGAAGAAAGTTGCGGAGATCATCGGTTTGGCGACTTTGATAGGGGGATCGGCTGTTGTGGGTGGTGCCGCGGGTTTCGATTTTGGGGGGAAAATGGCACATAACATACACAAAGAAAATATGGTCAAATATGAAGAACGGCAAAAAGATATGCCGGTAATTAACGAAGTTATCACCATGTTGCGACAAAATACAGATGTCGACAATGATACTATAAAAGAAATTGAAAGACGTTTGGTGTTAGAACAACCGAAAGAAGAAAAAGAAATGCTTAGCATTCTTATGGGTATCCTTGGTGCCGTGTTGGGGGTTGTTGTCTCCACCGCCGCAATCACTGCTATAATTAATTCCTTGGGTTTTGGCGAACAACAAGAAGAAACAAAACAACAAGGATAATTACTCTTCGTTCTGTTTCTTTTCATTTATCAATTGCACGACAAT
>JAIRSY010000035.1 GCA_031255215.1 Christensenellaceae bacterium
AACTTTCAAAAAACATACAATTTCATAAAAAAAAGGATTTATCTTGTTGCCGTTTTTATTGTTTTTTTGGTGGGGTTATTCGTTGCGGATTCCTTTATTTATGAAATAAAAGGAGATGAAAACGTGGTTGGATACCTTCAAAAAAAAGGCATTTCGAGATATGCAAGGAAATCGTCAATTGACACAAAATCGCTCTCAATTGAAATAATGGAGGATTTCGACGATATCGCCCACTGCTTTATTGAAATCAAAGGCAATACTTTGGTGATAAATATATATGAGGTAATAAAGCCGGATAAAAAAAACGAATGGTATTATTAGGAATATCTTGTGTTTATTTTGTTTCTTGCTTAATTCCTTATTGTCATATCTTTGGCGGTTAAAATATATTGGGTTTCGTTTATCATTTGCATACTTCCGCCGAGGGCGAACATAAAACCGGATATAAAGTCAAGATGTCTTTGCGGGGAATCAATAAGTTCCAAAGAAATGATGCAGCAGTTTCCCTTCGCAATATGGTCAAGAATCATCGATATATCCTGTTGGTTTTTTGGAGCGGTAGTCCATATATTTTTGTTGCCGGAAAGGACGCTGAAATTATTATACGAATTATCAATTACATTGGCGGACATCATTGGTTGAGAATCGTAAAGAGTCGGGCGCGCAATTTCGGGTTGAAATGCGGCGGGGGCGGCCGGTTGTGATTGTTCCGCGGGTTTTACCGCCGGTGCAGGCTCCGGAATTTGATTCTCTTCCGCCTTTGGTAAATTGGATACATTGTGTTTGCCCTTTTCAATGACAATGCCTCTTGAAAAAATATTTAATAAACCCATATTGATATTATATATGCAAATTATTATTTGTGCAAATGAAATAAATATATGTTACAATCTCGGCTATATGACTTTTAAGTTTGAAATCAAAGCGAAATCGACGGAATGTTTTGCACGTGAGGGAGAGTTTGCGACGCCGCACGGCATAATTCATACACCCGTCTTTATGCCGGTAGGGACTTTGGCATCCGTCAAGGGTTTGTCCCCGGAGGAAATAGAAATGTGCGGTGCGGATATTATACTTTCCAATACATATCATTTATTTTTGAGGCCGACGGAAGAAATTGTGAAAAACGCCGGCGGACTTCACGAATTTATGAAATGGAAAAAACCGATTTTAACGGACAGCGGAGGCTTCCAGGTCTTTTCGCTTTCCGGACTTCGCAAAATTGATGATAACGGTGTGATATTTCGAAGTCATCTTGACGGCAGGGAATTTGAATTTACACCGGAAAAAGTAATGGAAATACAACATAAACTCGGGGCGGATATTATAATGCAGCTTGATATCTGCTCCGGATATGAAATGACCAAAAAGGAAATAACGGACAACGACGACCGAACCTTTTTATGGTTACAAAGATGTTACAAGATGAACCTCGGCAACGAAAAGCAGGCGTTATTCCCTATCGTCCAAGGCGGGTTCCATAAGGATTTGCGGTTGAGAAGTTTAGAACGTGCGATTCCTTATGCAAAACACGGCATCGCTATCGGCGGACTTTCAATAGGGGAAAGTGCCACCGAATATACGGAACAATTGAGCAATCTTGCACCGCATTTACCCGTGGGGATACCCCATTATGTAATGGGTGTGGGGACACCGGAGTTTATTTTGGACGGGGTTGAAAGGGGAATCGACATGTTTGACTGCGTCTATCAAACACGTGTCGCACGCAATGGTATGGCAATGACGAATGACGGAAACTTTAATATTAAAAATCAAAGATATAAAGATGATTTTTCGCCGATTGATTCTTCTTGTGACTGCTATGCATGTAAAAACTTTACGCGCGCCTATATACGTCATCTTTATGTTGCAAAGGAGATGTTCGGCTTGCGGTTGTTATCAATACATAACATTCATTGGACATTAAATTTTATGAAGAGGATAAGACAAAGTATAAGGGAGGACAAGTTTTTAGATTTCAAAAAGGGTTTTCTTGAAAGATATAATAAGTGAAAGGACGTTTCGGCGAAGTCAAAGGTTTACCAATTGTGCCGGTTGTTTTTTTGTTGTAATTTTACGTTTATTGAAGTAGACTTGTGTTATGAGAAAAAAATACTATGTTCGCGGTATTGATTGTGCACATTGTGCAAGTCTTGTTGAGGAAGCACTTCAAAAGTATGAATTCACGAAGGTATCACTTAATTTTGTTAATAATATGTTATTAGTTGAAAGTGATAAATACACGGAAGACGAGACGAACGGAATTGTAAAGAAAGTTTTCAAGATGTATCTTCCTTCGGCGAAGGCGGTTGAAGACATACCTCTTGAAATTGAGAGCAGACGGGTGAAGATAGTGCAGTTAATACAGATTGGTTTGGGGACAATTTTTTTTGCGTTAGGTATGTTAAGCGATTTACTTTGGTTTCCGTCCGGGGAGGAGAACCACCATTATTTAACGCTTATGTTTTACATGATTGGATACTTGATTTTAGGCGGAGAGATTATTGTAAAGGCGGTTAGGAACATGATGTCGGGGTTCATAATAGACGAGAACTTTTTGATGACCTTGGCGACATTCGGTGCAATCGGTATTGGTGAATTTGAGGAGGCGGTGGAGGTCATGCTCCTCTATAACATAGGTGAATACTTTCAAAAAATGGCTATTCAAAAGAGTAAGAAGAGCATAGATAAGTTAATGAGGATAAAACCGGAATATGCAAACATAAAGAAAGGGGACAAGGTTGAAAAGGTTGAACCGAACCAGGTTGGGGTAGGCGTTCATATAGTTGTCGGGAAGGGTGAAAAGGTTCCTCTTGACGGTATAGTTGTAGAGGGTAAGAGCAAATTGGACACCACGGCACTTACGGGGGAAAGCAAACCGGTCCTTGTAAAAAAAGGTGACGAGGTTTTGTCGGGTTCAATCAATATTGGAAATAAATTGACGAATAGGGTTACAAAGAAGTTTGAGGAAAGTACGGTTTCGAAAATCATACAACTTGTGGAAAAAGCAAATGAAAGCAAAACCGTGACGGAGCAGTTTATTACTAAATTTGCCAAGTTTTATACGCCGATTGTCGTCGTTTTGGGTTTCTTATTGGCCGTTGTCCCTCCGCTTATTTTGCAAGGTATATTTCAAATAGAGAGTATTTGGAATTGGCAATGCGGTTGGGGCGAATCAATTGAACGTGCACTTACGCTTCTTGTAATTGCATGTCCCTGTGCACTTGTATTGTCCGTTCCATTGGCGTTTTTTGCGGGAATCGGTGCGGCATCAAACAGGGGAATACTTGTGAAGGGCGGAACGTATTTTGATACGCTTAACAAGGTTGACTGCGTCGTATTTGACAAAACGGGGACGTTAACCTTTGGAACGGTAAAGCATAATGATGACGGAAGTTTTATTGTTTCCGGTGATGAAATCAAGGGCGATGCAAATGAAACGGTTTCCGCACTTCGAAAAATGAGAATAAGGGTGGTATTACTTTCGGGGGATAAAAATGAGAAAGTGAGGGCGATGGCACGAAAGATTGGAATTATAGAATACGTATCGGACATATTGCCAAGTGAAAAACTTGAATACGTTGAAAGTTTGCAAAGGGACGGCGTTGTGGTATTTGTCGGCGATGGCATCAACGACGCCCCGGCACTTGCAAAGGCAGATGTAGGGGTTGCCATGGGACTTAACGGAACGGCAATTGCGATAGAGAGCAGCGACATTGTTTTAATGACGGATGAGCCAAAGAAGGTGGTTGAAGTGATAAGCATTGCCAAAAAAACGAAAAAGATAGTAATGCAGAACATTGTTCTTGTCTTTATTGTAAAGGCAATATTTTTGGTAATGGGAATGATGGGTTTGGCGGAAATTTGGCAGGCGGTTTTTGCCGATGTCGGCGTATCAATTTTGGCGGTATTAAATTCACTTCGAGTTTTGAAACAAAAACACAAGAAGATAAAAGGTTTAGACGATTTGGACATACAACTTCAAGAGAAAATAAAGAAGGAGCAAAGCAAGAGGGCGTTAATTAAGTAAAAAGGAGCAAGGACAATGCATTTCTTATTGCTTTTTACTTAAATGAGATAAGAAAGCACAAGGGGCAGTAACCGGACTTGTCTTATAATTGACGGAAGATGTCTTGGTGTGATTGGGTGATGAAGTTTATCGCTGCCGACTTCAATTGTAAATGAGGGGATATCGTGTTGATTAAGGAAGTCACTTAAACCGCCGAATGATGTCTTTGATTCAACGATTTTATAACCGCAATATTTTGAGAGTATATTTGCAAGTGACGTATATTTTTTATAATAGATTATTTCACCTTTTGAATGAAAGGCAAGGCTTGCGGTGGGTTTATATTTTTCAATGATTGCAAGTATATCCCTTGTTTCCCATTCGCTTTGCGGAAATTTGCCTTTGAATTTTCCGCCAAGTTCCCATTTGCAGTCAAAGTTTTTATTTATATCCACATTATTGCCGTTATTTTTGTAGAGTTTATATTTTTTGAAATGGGTTGCAAGATAGAGTCCGTTCGGGTTGCAGCATGGGACAAAGACGAAGCAAACATTTTTGAGGTTTAACCTTTTATACTTATGAATCAAATTATAGATGAGGAGAGTTGTTATCCATTCCCTTGCGTGCATTCCGCCGGTGATTAAAATCCTGCGTCTTGATTTTATATTTCCTAATAAAACGTGATAAAGCATCATAATCTTCTATGCCGGAGGGTAATTGTTTTGTTCCGTTAAAATCCGTGCCGAATGCAAAACATTCAAGGTCGGGGTCGAATTGTTTATAATAAAGGTAATGTTTAAGGATATCTTTTTCGTCGCAGGAGTCTACTTTTGAAGTTAAAAATTGAGGGACAAGGCAAAGCCCGATAAGTCCTTTGCTTTTGATTATTATCTTTATTTGTTTATCGGTTAAATTGCGTTTATGTCTTCTAATACCGTAAAAAGCGGTGTGAGTGCATAGTAGGGGATTTTTCGTCAGTTTTATAAACTCGTAAAAGGCGGTTCGCGGCAAATGGGCGGTATCAATTTGAATATCATTGATTTCAAGTTTTTTGACGACTTCCTTACCCCATTTGGTGAAATGTCCATTTTGAACGAGGCAATTATCGTAATTCCACGTAAGCCCGACGGTGATTGGTTTTAATCGAATAAATTCTTCGATATTTTCCGGTGTTAAAAAGTGGGCGTCTTCTATGTGAAGATATTTTATCTTATCGCGGTATTGTTTTATTGTTTGCATTGGATTCAAAAGTTCCGTTGTCCAAATTGAGATCAAGATTTTGTCCTTGTCTTTCAAATCTTTATCATATCCGTCATTGTGAAGGTCAAATATTTCCATTATTGATCTTATATGTTGGTGATGGTTCTTTGTCCATTATAACGGACGGAATTACAAGGGTTCATATTATAAAACTCTTGCAATTTGAGTCCTATTGTTGTATGATATATATAAAGAGGAGTACCAATGAAAAAGAAACGAAGTAATTTCTATAAGAGTAAGAAACGAAGTAAATTAAATCTGTCAAACACGGGTGAATCTTTGAAGGGGTCGAAAGAGTACACCCGTAACGAGAACAGACGGGGACCGCAGATGTTTTATAGAGGGCAGAAATTATCTACATTCGGCGACGAATTTGACCCCGAAGAACGGTGCGAAAGACAGTGAAGGAAGTATTTATGGGTAATAAACGAAATAAATTGCAGATGTTAAATAATGGCAGTAAGTCTTTGAAAAAGTTAGATGAGAACACAAGGAATAGTTTTCAAAACAAAGTAGAACACGACCTGTGGTCAATGTGTAAAGACGGTAAGATTTATTTTGACCGAATAAGGAAATCCCCCCGCACCGAAAGTGTTTATGCTTACGTAGGAAACGATAAAATTTTGAGAGTAAGCATGCACAAAAGCAAAAAGCATGAGTGCGGCGTGGAAGTTATAATACCATTTGCGGAACGTAACACATTTGATTTGGAAAGTGAAATTGCGAAAGTGAACCCTAATACAATACAAAATATTATATCGGTTGGATTATGAATGCGTCGAAAAAATATAAACAAACATTCTTTGTTTTGGGTGCTTAAAATATGTTTTGCTTTTATTAAGTTTTAATGGTAAAATTCCGCCGTTGTTCAAAACAAAGGAGGTAAGATAAATTTCAATAAGTTTTTTTCTAAAAAACAAATTAAACCGATTGAGATTTTAATAGGCATCTATATTTTCGGCGTTATAGTTGTAAACCTTATGGGGGCAAAGGTCATGCCGTTTGGGGAAATCGGCGGGTTTAAGTTTAACATAAGTGTTGCAATATTTTTAATGCCATTCCTTTACACGATAATCGACTGCATAAGTGAAGTCTATGGACGTGCACGGGCAAGAGGTGTCGTCTTTTTGGGATTGATTTGTATAGTGCTTCTAATGGCGTTTATGGCGTTGGCAATCGCCTTGCCTCATGCCGCAAGATTTGATGACCAAAACCCATCATATGAAATGATTTTCGGGACTTCGTTCCGTTTGGCATTGGCGTCGGTTAGTGCCTTTTTTGTAAGTGAACTTACCGATGTCTTTGTTTATTCTAAAATTCGTGCGATGACAAAGGGCAAAATTGTATGGCTTCGTAACAATGTAAGTAATATCGTCGGCGAATTGGTGGACTCTCTCGTGTTTATGACAATCGCTTTCTACTCCTTTGATAAGGGTTTTGTCGATAACGCAAGGTGGGTGTTGGGTTTGACGATTCCGTATTGGATTGCGAAGTGCATTATGTCTTTTGTGTCTACACCCTTGGTTTATGCCGGTATAAAGTATCTTCAAAACGGGAAGAAGACGGGAAGAACCAAAATGAAGGTTGAAGGTATAAAAACCGACAGAATCTCCGTCGGCGGTATGAAGACGGAGGAGTTTCTTGATAAATATATTGAACGGGTTGCGGAAGAAACGGTTATCGTCTTCTCGTCTAAAATTATCGGTATTTTGGAGGGCCGTGCCGTGCCTATCGATTCTATTGATAAAGATGAATTGATAATACGCGAGAGTGACGCCCACTTGGACAGGTCGGTTTCGCCTTATGGCAATATGTTTACAATAAATAAAAATACCTTGATAAGTGCAGGAGGGATAGATGAGAGCAACGCCGGCGGTCATTATATATTATGGCCGGAAAATCCAATGAAGAGTGCAGAGCGGATCAGGGATTTTCTTGTAAAGAAGTTTAATGTAAAGAAATTGGGAATAATTATAAGCGACAGCACCGTAATGCCTCTTCGCCGCGGGACGGTAGGAATAATGATAGGTTGGAGCGGTTTTGAAGCGACCAAGAATCTTATAGGTACGAAGGATCTCTTCGGGCGTGAGTTCAAAATCTCAACCGTAGCGGTGGGAAGCAACCTTGCCGCGACAGGCAATACGGTTATGGGTGAGGGGGCGGAGCAGACCCCGATTTCCGTTCTTACCGACATACCGTTTATTGATTTTTTAGACAGGAGTCACATAACCGACGCCGAATACAAGGAATGTTTTGTTGAACCGAAGGAGGACCTTTTTGCACCGTTTCTTATGTCTCATAAATGGAAGAAAAAATAAACAATGGTTATATTTTTTTTGAAGATACAAACATATGCAATTTAATTTTGAGGCAACACATTTCCAAAGCGAAGGAAGTTTAGACATTCACATCAATTATGCTTGACTGACCTCAAAAAACACTGTAAAATGGCATTAAATCCGTGATTGTTTCCTAAAACCCTTGGGAGTTTAGCTCAGTTGGTTAGAGCAACCGGCTCATAACCGGTCGGTCCGCGGTTCAAGTCCGTGAACTCCCACCAAATATATTTCGGCGACAAGGATAAAAGCAAAAAGCGTATCCGGCACGGATATTATAATGGAGGGGATTTATCAGTGAAAAACACTGAATTAAATCGTTGACAAATGTATGTATGTCCGTTATAATGGACATATAATATATAAAGGGGAGGGAATTATGACCACTGTGAACGCGACGAATTTTCGTAACAATTTTTTTTCGTATATAGAGCAAGC
>JAIRSY010000061.1 GCA_031255215.1 Christensenellaceae bacterium
CCCGAATGTAAATGACCGTCCAAAATTTTTTAATTCGACGCAGTATTTGAAGATAAAGAACGCGTGAAATTAAATGACCGTCCAAAATTTTTTGAAGTTCGACGCAGTATTTGAAGATAAAGAACGCGTGAAATTATTTGACGCGCATGTTCTTGCGTAACCTTAGGAAAACAATCCCGATTATGCCACCAACCACAGCGGTAATCCCCAAGACTATCCATATAGTGGAACCAACCGCGGAAGTTATGGAAAATGAGTCCGTGAAGATTACGGTTCCGTCCGCCCCCAAAACTATAACCTCGTAGTTGCCTGTTTCACTCATCGTTATGACTCCTATGTCAACGACGGATGTATCTTTGCTTAAATCTTTCATCTCAAAAATAGAATCATTCTTATAGACGTAAATTATGGAATTTTGTAACGGCCACCTCAAATACGTCATTGTCACACTTTCGGAAACGGTTTTTCCGCTTCCCACGGATAAGGTCACGGTCCCCGAATACTCCTTCGTCATAATTAAAACCGCAAATGTTTTGATGTCATTCTCAATAAATCCGTCAATTGATACGGTTATGGTATAAAGTCCCGTTCCCCCCTCCGCATTGTAATATATTGAATGAAGATTTTCATCCACCAAGAAACCGTCCAGGGTGACGTCTATAATCTTCATGTTATCCGCCGAATTCCAAGAAAATTCCTTCAAAGATGTCCCGCTATTGACAATTTGAAAGTTGTAATTCCCCGCAATCGGTATTCCTTTGACACGATATGTGACCGCAATATTATAAATTCCCGCCGCGGAAAAGATAACATCGCCCGCGTTTTCATTTATCTCGCCGTTCACAATCATTGTGTCAAGGTAATAATCATCTGCACTTACGTCAAAGCCATAAGTGCTTAAATCCTGAACCTCAACCTTTACACTTCCGTTATAAACCATACCGTTTATCGGTGCCTCACCGTTTATTAAAATGGGAGGAGTTGCCAAGTTTATAATCGTCCATTTAACACGCTTCCCGCCAATGGAAACGGTATTCCCCGTCAAATCGTATACATAAAATTCATAGATACCGCCGTCCGTCTCTCTAATCTTTATTTGGTCAACCCCATATAAATGGTCACCCCACAACCGCCCTATATATTTTCCGTTTCGATAACATTCGGCAAACAATAGATTTCCGTCATATCCATTATTAATTACACCCGTCATATAAACGGCAAAGTCGCCCGTCGCTTCAAAATCTTCTCTGTCTAAACTTATCGCAGATGGAAACGTGGACGTGCGGTCAAAACCATTAAAGTTAACGCTGTCCACACTTATGGGACTTTCTGTAACTATCTTTATCCCAAAATAAATTGGGCTTTCTTCTCCCTCAAAAGCATATTTATAAACATACATTCCGCTTGGAAGAGGCCCCTCCGGATCGCCAATGATCTTTCGGTCACTGTTCGCCGAAGTTTTAATTTCAACTTTTTCAAGTGATGACGTGATATAGAAACATTTTATCATCTGCCCCTGGTATTCCTCTAAAACCGGACTCGCCGCCGTCTCAACCCCTTTATCAAATACGCGAATAAGTGCACTTTCCACCGAGGATATATCAAACTCATAAACCTTTTCCGCCCAAACTTCGTTCATAACCGTCAAGACATAATGCCCGCCCTTCGAAAACCTGTAATTTGAAATCTTTGATGATAACCCAACCCTTTCCAAAACATTGCCGTTATCGTCCGTTCGAATAAATGAAACACTGCTCTTGAATTTTGCATCTTGAAGTTGATTGATGTTCATATTGATATTGCCGGCAATCGGTTCTTTCAAGGCATTTTCCGCAATCGGATTCCCGTTCCCAGAACTGAATTTTATCTCCGCCAATCTTGTATCAAAATAAATTACCTGCGAAGAAACCAAACTGCCACTTATTACACCATTAAATGTAATTGTATATTTTGAAACGCCCGAAGTCGGCGGCGGATAAAGCCGATAGGTTGTCATGGCGTCGTTATCACTCGGCCATTCTTCCACGGACACGGTTCTTCCCAATTCATCAAAGATTTTCACGTTATAAACCGTATTGATAAACTTGATTTTTATACCGTCATATGCCCCCGTCCACGTCGCCCCGTCTTCATTAAACGTATTTCCAACAAAAACTATCTCCCTCTTCTCACCTTCGCCCGAATTTGGGTGATATTCCGCAACACTTTCCCGTCCAAACGGATCTATAATTGTTATAAGAAGGTTTTTGCCCACATACAAGTTATTCTTGCCGCCCAAATAACTGTTTACAAACCTATTGTTCATCTCCGTCAAACTCCATATCGCCGTATTACGGCCATTCGGTAAAATGACTTCCGTAAGCTCTATCCTTGTGTCATTCGTGATTGTATCAACACGAATCTTGAATTGATTCCTTTCGTTAAGGTCAAAAAATAATTCCGGCAGCTGATTATAATTCGTAACTTTAAGCACAACCTCGTTGCCCCCGGCCTGCCACGAATCTATCTCGATCTTCGGCGTCCACCCATCTATTTGATATACCTCAAAATATCTTTCCATTAGTCTATCATTAAATGTAAATCGAAGCGGTTTGCCCATCGCTCTTGCATTTGCAAGCCAAATGTCGATAACTTCAATGAACTTCTGCTTGCTTTTACTTCCGCCAAATTCCGTTCCCTCGATTCTCCAAACCGCTTTCCCCATTATCAATCTATACCAATTATCATTATCAACGAAGAGCTCAAACGACGGATTTGCATTCCAAACCGCATCAACGGATTTCACCGTCATGTCTATCCCAAAATAAAACCCATCTTCTAAATTATTGTCGGGCGGGGTCAATTCAATCTGCTCCTTATAATGTTTCCCCTTTAATTGTATATAATAAATATTCGAATTGCCCGCAAGGTCTGTCTCCGTAATCATATAATACCTGACTTCATCGTCCTGCAAGGCTACAACCTCACTAAACGGTGTATCAAAATCAATATCCGTTGCACCGTCATTAACAAAAGGTGTTAAATTTTGTGCCAACCGCGTATATTTAATCGATTCCGCCTCGAAAATTCCGCTTCGGGAAAACTCAAAATCATTCGGTAATAAATATACATAATCACTCGGAAAATCATCGCTTACCACCCTATCATAACTCCTTATCCTCTCTAAATTTACCATGGGGGCCTCCGTATCAAACAAAATTACAAACTTCGTGGTCAACATTCTGTCAATACTTTTAAGAACTACCGAGTTTTGTTCACCGTTATTTTGTTTGTAAAGATAATAATTGTATTTTTGAAGAGCATCCGTGTTCGGCGAAATGCTGCCGCTCTCAACATTAACTTCAAATTCTACCGAACGGAAGTCTATATCCGCATAAAAACTTTTGCCGCTGTTTTCAAATGAAAATACTATCTTCTTAACACGATTTGGATTTATTATAAACGTTTTCGTTCCGTTTTCAAACTCACCGTTAAGTCTTATTACGTCTTCTTCACCGACCTTATCATAAAAATCCGCATTTATGCCCGTTCCCCTTAATTTCAAAGACAAAAACCCATGATTCGCCGACGTCACCGCCCCGTCCTCTATTATCTCTGTGACATTTCCGTATTGAAGGTATGAATAATTTATCGCCCCGTCCGCAATCAAAACCCGATAATCGGGATTGTCCAAACTTACGGACAACTCCTTATAACAATCTCCCCTCCCCGCCCAATCTGCCATCGCATTGGTAACCGTAAGCCTCGGCTCCAATGAAGGAAAACTGTATCCCAAATAATTTATGTCCTCTCTCCCCCTATATTTACTTACCGTCCCGTTGATTGTCGCACGCAAATTACTCTCAATATAATTCTTATTTTCATAAAACGAAAGGGCATCCGCCGTCTTTTGCCTTCCAAAATCTACCGTTATTCCCGTTTGGTATTGATCCGCCGAATAATAAAGCATGCCATTATCGTCCGAAATAAAATACAATTTTCTCGGGTTCTCGTCTAAATCTCCCGCCGGTAAACCGTTTTTGTAATATCGTGTTACAATATAAAGCCCCCGCCCCTCGTTTATGTCAAAATAGTTTACCTTGTTATCCCAATTCGATCTGTATTCGGCACTTTCGCCCACACTTTCCGCAAACGGATAATTAACGCTCCCTATATCCCAAGTAAACGGATAATACTCTACCAAAACTTTATCCACATAATACTTTTGGTTTATGTTCCTCTCTTGAAAAAATGAAAGGTAAATGTATGCCCTGTTCGTCATCCCCCCCCTATTCGTAATGATACTTGCCGTTGAAGGCGGGGCAAAAGTCCCATTCGAAACATCGTTAAAAGATGAATCACTGAAAATTATCGTCTGGCTTTGGTCATTCGAAATAATTATATAATATTCACTTACATTTCCAAGTGCATCCTTGACCTGCACAACGTAACTCCCCTCTTGGTCTAACCTAATGTAACCCAACTCCTTAAACTCATTGTCGTAAATAAAGGCGTTACCGTCCCTTGAATATCCCGCCATGACAATGTTCACGCCGAAAACATCAACATTGTCATCCTCGTCGGGTGCGTTCCTCCCCGCCGAAGATAAAACCCCTTTCTGCCGCAGCCACCGTATGACCGGCCTCAAATCTTCATCCTCAAATATCTTATCAAACAATAAATCTTTCGCACCGGTTTCATTGAGCGTCGTCGTCAGCTTCTTACTTCCGAATCTTACAAATACAGGCTCCGCCGGCGAAACAGGCACACTGTTTACACCTGAAATCTTCGCATTGGACCGTTTATTTTGGGTGAACGACGCCTTTGAATCGTCAATAATAAGGAAAAACTTCGTCACATTCCCCGCTTTGTCGACAATCGATATGTCATAAATCCCCGAATCCCTAATTACTTCTTCAAGAGCCCACCCCGCACCGCTCTTAACCGCCTTCAAAATATAACTTGCACTTGGCATCGTCCCGTCATAATCTATCGCCGACGAAGAATACAAATTGCCTTCATTCTTGAACTTATCTCCGTTTACACTCGCGTTGTTATCAATATTACCATTATTCAAAAATGCGTAGTAATCTATCTCCGCATGTTGATATTCTACCTTTGATATCTTTTCATCCCAAAAAAAACTCACGTCTCCGTCTCCAAAAATAGCATAATTCCCCGCCGTATCCCCGACATCCTCCACAAGACGTTCTTTGCTTGTCGATACAGCCCGCAAATTCGTCGCTTTTGTGTTGTCTATAACGACCGCGGCGACGTTGCTCGCCTGATTTGTCTCCCCGTATTTTACCGTTATTCGATACACCCCGTTGCCGCTTAATGCCTGCAAATTTATCTTATTGTTATTGTCTTTATCATAATAATCACTCTCTTGTTTCAAATGTAAAACATTCGGCGTGTCTATCACTCCGTCAAAATCTTTGTCCAAAGAAATAATTGTCTCCGGAACATTTTGATAACTTCCAAGTCCCCCATAGAAAACTACATCAACGTCATTCGATGACAACCCCGATTCAACCGCCTCGCCAAAAGTATACGTCCGCCCGCTCGTCACAAACTGAATGTCTATAATATCGTTTATTTCAAAGTAAAAAAATTGCTCATTGATTTTATTGTTGTATGTTGAATATATCGCAAGGACATATTCCCCCGCCGCCGAAAACGGCTTCCCTATCACTAACGGCGAAATTGACCAACTGTCCGCCCCTCTCGCCTTATAAGAAACAAGCGAAGTCATTTTCCCGCTGCCGTCAAAATAATAATTAACATTGCCGACTATGTTAACCGGCGGAGTATTCGTCTTTGATACGACAAACCCATTTTCTTTCCACATATCAAGTTCACGGCTCAAAAAGTCTTGAAAGCCCTCCGCACTTCCCGCCGTAAGGTTCTCACTTCCGTTGGTGTTTTGTGCCCTGATTTCATTGACCTTCATCGTAATGTCCGGACCATTATCCCTTTTCCTCGGGTCATAAAATTTACTTTTGTCGTCCGCCTTATCCCCAGAACCCCTATATAATTGAAAGCCACAGACATTGAGTTCCGCAATATAACCCGTAAATCTTGGCATCATAAGCAGTTTCTCTCTCTCCCGCCCGAAGTTATAAATCATTCTCGATTCAATCTTATAGTTGCCGATTTTATAAAACGTCACCTTCTTCATCCCATCATCGTTCACCGAAATCGTAAAGCAATCACTGCCCATTGAATCTTCTCTCTTATCCTCTCCGCCGCCATTATAATATCTTTCTTTAAGCAAATTCCCAAATTCATCATATATGTTCACTTCAAATCGGCTCGGGTCGTATTCAAACGTGGGATATTCCCCGTCAAAAAGATAATTGTAAATCTCATATTCCCCAAAGTTTCGGTATTCGAATTGCAAATAAGGAAAATTACTTACATAATTCGATTTCGTCACTACATAAAATGAAAACCTTAAATGTATACTTTGTGGCGTCTTCCCCATAATCAAACCTGTTATATCAAAAGTATAAAACCCCTCCTGGTCAAACATCGCCCTCAAGGTCGTATTGTTATATCCCAATTTCCCAACCGGTGCATGAACTTCCTTCGAAAGAGAAACGGAGTTTGAAGATCCCTCCACCAAATCTTCGTTTTCAACCCATTTATATTCATATCTCCCTTTCGGCTTACCCTCCCCGTTATCATATTCCTCATTCCAAGTCTTTTTACAACCGGTATAACGTGCCTCAACACCCGGGTTCGCCCCATAAAGATTTGTAAGCTCAAACAACACAACTTGCTTCTTTGAACTATAAGTATCGTCCAACAAAACTACGGGAATTTCACTCTCGTCTAATATATTCCCCGCCAAAATACGCTTCATCTGTGCAATATTATAAACGGGTTCAAGCATATCCCTCCTCGTTCTTAAATAATCAATATCATAATAACCCTCTTCATAAGAGGGTAGGAGCGAAGACGGGAACTGCTCCACCGTAACGTTAAAAATCTCCTTTGTATTTCCAACCTGCCCGACCTGTAACTGCCCCATTTCAATTTGCCCGATTTCACTGCTGCCCAGGGGAATATATTTATATTCTGTATTGTTTTTAACCGCGTTGATTCCCCCCACCATTTCCAAAGAAGCGTCAACGGAAGTTTGGGTTTGAGGTTCATCAACTCTTTGCAAATTAAGCCCTAAAATAGCCAAGAACAGGGCGGTTAATGTGCCTAACAATAAAATCAAATTTCTCTTCATCTTCCGCATTTACACCCCCAAAACCCTCACCCAAATAATAGTATATATAATTATAGAATAAACTTGCAAAAATTCAAAACGAAATTTCACACCGCACAACGTCCCCAACCCACCCCACCATTTCACACCAAAAACGAGACGACAAAAGATTCGGGCTTAAACGCCCCACACCCGCCATTTCACGCAAACAGCTCCTCCTCACCCCCCACACTCCGCCGTTTCGTTCGCTTACGCTCACCCTAATTTTGCTTACGCAAAATAGATAACTTCGTCGCCTACGCTCCTTGTTATCTCACCTACGGTGGATAACTGCGTCGCCTAC
>JAIRSY010000007.1 GCA_031255215.1 Christensenellaceae bacterium
CACTTTACTAAAATCACCGCCAATAATTATCGGCGACATGCCTTGAATCTCGTCGAACAACATGCCGTCCGGAACAGGATTCATAAGAAATACCTTTTTATGATTCATAAATGCTTCATAAATTTCAAGAAAAGTCGCACCGCCGATGTAATTTGACCGGCCGTTCCTTTCATAATTTAATACTAACACCGCATCTATTTTTTCAATACAATCCAGACTTTGCTTATACATTTTCGCCTTAAAGTCACTGTGTGCCGTTTCGCCTTTCGCCCACGCCTCTTTTTCTGCATTTGGATTATCAATACAATTTGGAAGGAAAACTTGATGCCCTTGCTCTTCAAGTTGTTTTTGTATTTCCGGTATTCTTCCATAAAAAACTTTACTGCAAATCAAGAGGATTTTCATCGCATTGCCGTCAAATTCCGTGTCCCTATCTCTTATGTCCTTGATTTTCTCCCACGCAAACTCATCCCTGCCAAAATGTCCATAACACGCCGTTTGTTTATATTGAGGTTTCAATAAATCTAACTCATTTATTATATCGTTCGGTCTAAACGAAAAATTCCTATTTACCCACTCATAAACTTCATTCAAAGACCCCCTCTCCGTACCGAAACAATCAATGTTAATTGAAATTGGCTCGGCAAGACCTATGCCGTAACTTACTTGTATCTCGCATTTATCGGCAAGGTTATGAGCCACAAGGTTTTTGGCGGCATATCTCGCATAATATGCACCCGAACGGTCAACCTTTGTTGCGTTCTTGCTTGAAAAACATCCGCCGCCAACCCGTCCAACTCCGCCATATGTATCCACAACAATCTTTCTCCCCGTGCAGCCACTGTCGCTGTAACTTCCCCAAATGGTAAACTTTCCGCTTGGGTTGATAATATAATTTGTTTTATCGTTCACAAGGTCCTTGTATTCCGCCAAAACTTTATCAATTACCTTTGCCCTAATCACTTCCCGGATTTCATCACCCTCCAACCTGTCACTGTGACTTGCACTTAATAAAACGGTATGAATCCGTTTCGGTTTATCCCCATCGTATTCAATCGATACTTGGCTTTTTGCATCCGCAAAAAAGTCTTTGCCGCCGTGCCGAAACTTCTCATATCTTTTCATTAACTTATGAGCAATCACAATAGGGAGCGGCATAAATTCCGCCGTTTCGTTCGTCGCATATCCATAAACAATCCCTTGGTCATTTGCACAAAGTAAACGACCGTTGATATCGTCGGCGGTTAATCCTCCTTTGACAACCGCCTTGTTAATGTCGGGTGACTGCTCACTTATTTCCTTGATAATCTTAAACTCGGTTTCATAACCGATCTCTTTCAAAACTTCTTTCGCAATTCTATCAAAGTCTATTTGTGCCGTTGAAGTCACCTCGCCGTAAATAAATAACTTGTCGTTCTTAATCGCACACTCTACCGCCATCTGTGCATTCGGGTCTTGTCTTAATGCTTCGTCCAAAATCGAGTCCGCGATGGTGTCGCAGGTTTTGTCCGGGTGCCCTATGTTTACGCTCTCGCTTGTAATAATCTTTTTCTGTCCGCCTTTGACGTCCAAATTGCCCTTCCCTTCGCCCCCTATTATCTTCGGTGTGCAAGATAACTTCGTCGTTTTTCCCCTTGTCAACATACTTTTTCTCCTTAAAGTGTTTTGTTCCATATAAAAAGCCCATCTGTGCGACGGGCTTTAACTTTCGTTTTATTAACCCATCTACAAAATGTTTACACATTCCGCAGGCAACTCACTCGCGTTCGTTATACCCGTCACAAAAGATGACTTCACCCGCTTACGCTCACTCGCTGCCGCATTTAAGACTGAACCACCGTGGCTTATCGCTCGGTTGGTGTGCGGTCAATGGGTCTTATCCCTCACGCACTCTCTATGGTAAGAATATCATATCATAAATGTTATAGAAGTCAACCGCCTTGTTTACCCATTGCACTTATCACGCCACCGTCAATCAAAATATCCGTCCCGTTTATAAAACCCGCCTTCTCACTTAACAAAAATAAAACTAAACTCGTTATGTCTTCCGGTCGGCCGACCCTATGACACGGCGTCGAATTTAATAAACTCTCCGCCGAATCGGGTGTCACCTCCACAACCTTATCAAGCATCGGAGTTTGAATCAGCCCCGGCGAAACCGCCAAGACACGGGCGTTCTTTTCACCGAAAAGTTTCGTCCATTCTCGTGTCAGCAATATTACACCCTGTTTAGACAACGAATAAGCAATTCTCGATTCCCCTTTTGTAAACGGCAAAATCTTTTGCATAAAGTCTTTGTCAAGCGGTCTCTTCAAAATTTCGCTCGTCTCTTTTGTATACGGATAAAGGTATGCGGCAATAGAAGAAGTGTTGATAAAGACCGATTTTTCACCGATGATTTTATAAAACTCTTCCATGATAGACGCCGTCCCGACCAAATTTATATCCAAAACTCTCTCCGCACTCTTTACGTTCGCATAAACGCCCGCCAAATGAACGACACTCAAAACACCGCCGCGTTTTTTGCATATTTCCGCCAACCTTTTGATGTCTTCCCTCTTCGTAATGTCGCCCGCACAAACAAATGAGTTTCCCCCAAGTTCTTTTTGCAGTTGATTTAACTTGTCAAGGTCAAGGTCAAACAAAACAACCTCCCCCAAATAAATCAATTTTCTCGCAAGGTCAACCCCCATTCCTCCGGTAGCCCCCGTGATAACATAAACGTTCTTCATAAAATTTCCCTCCGCTCTCTTTCTAATT
>JAIRSY010000062.1 GCA_031255215.1 Christensenellaceae bacterium
GAATGCTATTGGGCTTGTGTCTAAATCAGGGAAATATGACGGCGGAACATACGCACATAATGAAATTGCAATGGAATTTGCAAATTGGATTTCGGTTGAATTTCGCCTTTATATGATGAAAGAATTCAAACGCTTGAAAGCGGAAGAAAGCAAGCAAATTGAATGGTCGGCGAAACGCGAACTCGCGAAAATCAATTATCATATTCACACGGACGCAATAAAAGAAAATTTGATTGTGCCAAAACTTACGCCTAACCAAATTTCGTTCACTTATGCAAATGAAGCCGATTTATTAAATGTTGCGTTGTTCGGTATAACCGCGGGCGAGTGGCGAAAGGCAAACCCCGATAAAGACGGCAATATCCGCGATTTTGCAACAATTCACCAATTACTTGTTCTTGTAAATATGGAAAGTTATAATGCGGCTTTGATTAACGACAAAATTTCGCAAAGCGACCGTTTGCAAAAACTGAACGAAATGGCACGGCAACAATTATCCGTTTTGTTGCAAGTGGACAATAAATTGTATCTGCCAAACGGCGGTGAGAAATGAGCGAAATCATAAATTTAGGTGAATACATGGATAATTACAACATTGTAATTGACGGAGAAAATCCGCATCCATATGTGCCGATGCAATAAAACGCGTTAGCGGCAACTTTATCCCGTTGCACCGCACTTGATTGCAACTTTACGTTCTCTTTACCGCCAAAAACGATACCTACATGTCAAGATTTTGAGCAGGCATTTGAATTTGACATAAACTCCTGCTCAAAATCTTTTATTCTATTTGTTTTTGGCGGTAAAGAGAACGTAAAGTAACCTCGCAACCCAAAGTATAAAAAGGTATAAATAAGGTTTGAAAGTATAAAAAGGTATAAAAAGGTGTAAGAGTATAAAAAAGCATAAAAAGTTGTATAAATGGGCGTCTGTCGTCCGCGGTTTTTCAAGAATTTTCGGGTTGAATTTTGTCTTTTGGGCGGGGGTTATGCCGTGTGAATTTGTTTCCCCGTGTGGTCTACCTTGAAGTTATCCTTATAAATTAAATCACCGACGGGTTTGAAGGTATATCCGGTTTTTTGGAGATAATCAACCGCAAGCCGGACGGCCTCAACCACATTATCGGCGTCATTGTGCATTAAGATTATTGAACCGTTTTTAATGCGGGCGGTGACACGTTTGAAAATTTGGGCGGCGGAAAGACCTTGCCAATCTAAACTGTCTACATCCCATTGAATTGTATATAAACCAAGGTTTTGGGCGGTTTCAATGAGGGTGTTTGAATAGGAACCGAATGGGGGACGGAAAAGTTGAACGGTTTTATTTATAATTTTTTCAATCGCGGTTTTTGAAGCGGAAAGTTCATAATTAATACTTTGGGCGGAAAGTTTTTTCATGTCCGGATGTGTTGCGGAATGTGTTCCTATTTCGTGACCGGATGCGTCTATTTTCTTGACCATTTCAGGATATTTGTCCGTCCATGTTTGACATAAAAAAAACGTTGCAGAGACATTATAATTCCGCAGCTCGTCTATAATTTTTTCGGTCTTGTCCGCACCCCACGCGGCGTCAAATGTAATTGCGATTTCTTTTTTATCGGTGCCGACATAGTAAATTGGGCACAATTTATTTGAAATTCCAAAATATACGGACGCGGTGTTTGTAAGACTTGTTATAAGCATTAAAATTAAAATAATTGACAATAAAAGATATTTCTTCATACAAAATAAATATGTTAAAAATTGGAATTATATACGGCGGCCGTTCAACGGAACATGACGTAAGTATTTTAACCGGATTGTTCGCCGCAAAAAACATTACGGAAAACTATAAAATCAAGTTAATATATTTGTCAAGAGACAATGGGTTTTTCTGCGGAACAAATAAAGTTGACGATTACATAAGACACAAAAAATTTCGCCGTTTTAAGGACTTTCGCGGTGTCGATTGTATACTTAATTGTTGTCATGGCGGGATTGGGGAAACCGGACAATTATCCGCGTTTTTTGAAGTATTGGGAATCCCGATTACAAGTTGTGACCTTATATCGGCATTCAAACAACAAAGTAAAATCCTTACAAGAAAAATACTTGCGGAAAATGATTTTTTACAGCCGAAAGTGTATTTCGCGGGCGGTGCACCTTGTTACGATGTAATTAGGGAAAATAATGAATTCAAATATCCGGTGATTGTAAAACCTGATTTGGGAGGAAGTTCAATCGGGGTGTCAATCGCGAACAATGAAGATGAATTGAAAGAAGCGGTTGAATTGGCAAAAAGTTTGGGTGAGAAGTATATAGTCGAGGAGTTTATTGAACGCGATGCGGAAATAAATATCGCGGTGATGAAACACAACGGAAAAATTATCACAAGTGCGGAGGAGGAAGTTACAAAGGAAAAATTCTACTCATTTGAAGAAAAATATATCAATAATAACTTCGTGCCGAGTGAAAATAAACAGGCAAATGTCGGCGTAAGTCAAATTAAAAAAACGGAGACGAAGACAAGCGAAGAAAGCCTTAAAATAAAGGAATTGGCGATAAGGGCGTATCAACTCTTTGAGAGCAGCGGTGTTGTAAGGAGTGACTTCTTGGTGTCAAACGGACGGGTTTATTTGAATGAAAATAATACGGTCCCCGGCTTCTTGGCTTATCATCTCTTCTTGAAAAAAGGTTTCTCTTTTGGGCTTGTTATTGATGATTTAATACAAAATGCAATGCAGAATGCCCCAAAATCCTTTCAAAATGTGTTTAAGAGCGATATTTTGGCAAAAAACCGAGAATTAGTGCTTGTTTGAAACACTTCATCTGTCGTATAATATAGACGATGAAAAAATATGATAATTCGATTTTGTTCTCTAAATCGCCGTCGGCATTTATGGGTAATTCTTTCTTGGATTCTTCGATTTTAGGTAATGGTAGGGTCGGGGCGGCGATATTGGGGGCAATTGCGAATGAACGTATATTGATCAACAGGAACGACCTTTTTTGGAAAGGGAAAATAGGTGTTTTGCAGGACGTGAGCGATGAACTTCCCAAGATGCGAAAACTTTTTGCGGACGGTAAGATTAAGGAAACGGAAAGTTGTTTAAGCGGTGCACTTGCAAGTAAAAATTGTAAATTGAAACACGGCGAACCAATGCCGATGGCGGTTTTGAATTTGGACTTTTTGAATTTCGGGGCAATTACTAACTATGAACGAAGAACAGATATGCGAACGGGAGAGGTGACGGTGGAATTTAACGCGGGGGACGCAAGGAACGTCCGTCGGGGAACAATCGGGGAAAACGACGATATCTTCGCTTATAATGCGGAAAAACAAGGCGGCAAAATTTCGGTCAATGTGTCCGTTCAAACGGGAAATATCGCGGACAAATGGACCCTTTCAAAATATGAGGACGGGTTCCTATTCTTTACGGGAAGAGAAGAAAGCGGACGCGACTATGGACTTGTCGCAAGAATCATAATAAACGGCGGAGAAATAAGTAAAGAGGACGGGTTGAACGGGGAAACGGCGGCGATAAAAAATGCCGACGAAATTACTATCTTCGTTAAAACATTTGCAAATTCTTATAAAGAAGAAGAATTTAATAAGATTAAAAGAGAATTGTCGTCAATTAAGGACAATTATGGCAAGGTTGCGAATAAAAATGCCCAGAATTTCAAAAAGAAATTTGATGCCTGCGAATTGAAACTTTCCGGCGGCAAAACGGAACTTGATGTAAAAGAACTTTGCGAAATGACAAATAGAGGCGAACTTTCAACGGATTTAATTGAAAAGATGTGGAACTTCTCAAAATATATCTTGATCTCGGCGGGGGATAAACTTACGCCCGCCGGCCTTTGGTGTGCCGATAAAGAATGCTCAAACGGAACGGTTTCATTTGTCAATATTGCCCAGATTTTATACGGAGGCATGGGCAAGAGTCTTTTTCCGGAGCGGATAGAGAGGCTGCTTGACTATTTTATAAAATATGAAGACGATTTGAAGAAGAATGCAAGCAGGGTGTATGGGGCAAGGGGATATTTCATACCGAATGTTGTGATCAATGACGGCGGATTATTTGGAGATTTAAGCGGACGAACCTTGCATTTTGTCGCATCGGCCGCGTTGGCGGCAAACCTTTTTTATTCTTATTATCTTGTTACGGGGGACGAAAAAATTTTGAAAGGAAAGATTTTTCCGTTCATGAAAGAGGTGTTGAACTTTTACGCCGACTTTTTGCAGCTTTCAAAAAATGGAATGACGTATGAAACGATTCCGTCGTATTCACCAAATTCGACGCCGGGCAATATAATCGGCGGAAAACCGCTTTCTAATTTTAATCTTGCGTCATCATCGACGATAGATTTTTTGGCGATAAAGAATCTTTTGTCAAATATGATTGATGCGGCGGAGATATTAAAACTTTCAAAAGAAAAAACTTTGTTGTGGAAGGATATGTTTTCAAAACTTTCCGCCCTTTCGGTAAATGAAAATGGTTCCTTGCGTGAATATGGAAATTCGGTTTTTGTTGATAGAATTGACAATGAGGGCGTCATGCACGGATACGGGTTATATCCGTTAAAACAATTCATATCCTTGGATGAAAAAATAAGTTACGGACGCGGTGTAATGCACGGAATGTCGGATGACGGGGAAATATTGGCATCGGCCGCGTCGGCAAATGCGGTTAAACTTCGCATAAAGTCGGCAAGCCGCTTCCAACCTACTTCAACACTTGCAATGGCCGCGTTACAACTTTGTTATGCAGGGGAAATATCGACGGTATACGATATTTTAATGCAAATGATAGCAAGCTCAATAACGCCCTCGGGCTTGTTCGTTTCAAATGATTGGCGAGGCTCCGGACTTACGGCGTCAAATTATGTCAATCTTGATATAGCGTCAAATGTCGGGTTCGCCACGGTGATAACCGATTGTATAATTCAAAGTGACAAAAAGACACTTAAAATTTTGCCGATCTTGTTCGATTCAATTTCGGTTGGGGAAATAAGTAATATTTTGGTAGATTTTGGAGCAAACATTTCGGTAAAATGGAATGCGGATTTGGGAAAAGTATGGTTAAAAATTGTGCCGAAAAAAGATGTCCTGATAGATATCGTATTTAATGAGGCATTTAAGAAATTCAAAAACAAAAAATACGAATGGAACGGACGGACAAATTCAATAAATGATATAAAGTTAAAGGCGAAACAGGCCGTAACGATTGATGTAGGGTGAAAAATCATTTTGCATATTGAAGTATTATCCCCGCAACTCTCTCCGTTCCGTTTAGTTTTTCGACGTTTTGCCACTTCTTGGTTTTGACCTCTTGAATCGCCGTTAAAAGTGATTCTTTGCATAGATTTTCTTGTTGAATAATGGAGCAGCCGCCAAGTGTAGCGGCAAATTTTGCGTTGTCAAGTTGGTCGCCGCGGCTTTCCTTTTTGGGAAGAGGAATTAAAACGGCGGGCTTATCAAGGGCAATTATTTCGCATAAAGAATTTGAACCGCACCTCGAAATAACCAAATCGGCGGCGGCAAGATGTTTGTAAATTTGGTCGGTAAATTCAACCTGTTGATAATTTGGAAATTTGATTTTGGGGTCCGATTTGCCCTTGCCCGTTATATGAACTATGTTGTAATCCTTTATAAGATGCGGAAGTGTCCCCCAAACAACTTTATTGATTGCCGCCGCACCAAGACTTCCGCCCATGATTAAAATGTTTGGAAGGGCGTTTTTGTTCGAATTTTGATTGGAAACCCATATCTTGTGTTTGTTATGTTCACGATAAACACTATATGTAGATTTTAATTCGTTTATTTCGGGGGATAAAATTGCACCGGTATGAACCGCGTTCTTATATTTTTGAGATATTTGAGGGAACGTGGAGCAGATCACGCGGCACCTCTTCGCAATTATTTTATTGGCAAGCCCCATCGTAATGTCGCTCTCGTGAAGAACTATTGGAATATGAAGTTTCGTCGCCGCCATTGCAACGGGAAGGGATACAAAACCACCCTTCGAAAAAATGATTTTTGGATTTAATGATATTAAAAGTTTTTTTGCGTCGTTTATGCCTTTAAGTAATTTGAAAGGAATCAGGAAGTTTGACGGGGCAAGGGAACGGCGTAATTTGCATGTCGTAATTTGGTGATAGGGTATTTTATCTTGAATTAAGTTTTTTTCAAGTGCGGCTCCCGACCCTATGTAATGAATTTCTTCCCCTTTCAAATATGAAAGAAGTGCAAGGTTCGGCAATATATGTCCCGCCGTTCCGCCCCCCGTAAGAATAATCGGCCGCCGACAATTTTGAGGCGATAAATTGTTTGACATAATCTATTATATGCAATAATATTGATTAGATTTTTAAGGGGGAATAAGAATGAAGTTTTCGTTGATTTTGCCGATTTATAATGAACAGATTGTTTTTGAAGAAGTGATTGAAAAATACATCGATGATTTGGAGAATTTAAGATTAAAACATAATGCTTCTTGGGAAATTATAGCGGTTGATGACGGAAGCACAGACCGGACAAAAAAATACCTTTTGCAATATGCAAAACAATACAGGAACTTTAAGGTTATACGCTTCGACGGACGGTATGGAAAGCAGGCGGCGATTACCGCCGGCTTCGAATTCGCCTTCAAAAATACCGCCGATTCGGCGGATTTCGTCTTCGTGGCGGATATGGATATCCTTAACCCAGGCGGTATATTGACAAAAATGTATGAGTTTGGGACGGCGGAAAATGCCCCAATTGTTCATGGATATCGTGAATTTATAGGCGGAGAGAAAAGGAAGGCGTCTTGGAATGACTTTTGGACAAGAACCGCATCAAGGTTCTTCATCGTGGACGGTTACTATAACGGTAAGGTTAATGTTGCACTCTATAATGCGGATGTGGCAGAGATCATGGCGTCTCACCCGACAAAAAATAAATATATGAGGACAATGGATAATTGGGTCGGGTATGAACCGAAAGAATTTTGGTATCCGTCGAATTTGGAAAGAGAAGAACTTATCTTGAAAACAAAGGAATTAAAAGAAAGGCACGGGGCAATGGGCGGAATAAGACGGGACGGAGGGCGTGAAAATTCAAGTGCAAAGTGGCAGGGACTCGCTTTCTTTTTTATTGGATTGATTGCCTCGGTTTTTGGGTTTTTGTCCCTCGATTTGGGCGTCTTCGCGGTCATAATGTTTTCCTTGTCGGCGGTTTGTCTTGCGTTCTCCCTGTTCTTCTTCCTAAAATCTGTTCTATTGAAAAGAATTGGGTTCGTAAGTTACCGGGCGGGGGATATTCTTTATTCGGTGGAAAAGGTTTTGAATAAGTAAAAAAAAGGAGAGAAAAAAATGGCAAAAGTAATAAAAATTGGGATCAACGGTTTTGGGCGAATCGGGCGGCTTGTATTTAGGAATTGCCTTGAACGTAATGATGTCGCGGTTGCGGCGGTAAATGACCCGTTTATCGATCTTGATTATGCAAAATATCTTCTAAAATATGATTCCGTTCACGGTATTTTGAAGACCGACATGCAAAAGGTCTTTACAAATGTTCGGTTTTCCCAGGAAAAAGAAGCCGCCAACCTTGATTGGGGCGATATTGATGTGTTAATTGAGGCATCGGGAGTAAATACAACAACCGAAAAGTGTGCTCTCCACAAAGGAAACTTCAAGGTGATAATTACCGCACCCGCAAAAGATGACGTCACGCCAACGTTTGTAATGGGCGTCAATGAACGCGAATACAAAGGACAGCGTATAGTTTCGAATGCAAGCTGCACAACGAATTGCTTGGCTCCGCTCGCCAAAATTATTAACGATAGTTTTGGAATTAAAAGAGGTTTGATGACGACAATCCATTCAACGACCGCATCACAACTTGTTGTCGATGGAAGCAGTAAAAAGGATTGGCGTGGGGGACGGGCGGCATCGGTGAATTTAATCCCGTCAACAACCGGTGCCGCGAAGGCGGTCGGGCTTGTGATTCCTCAATTAAAAGGTAAATTAACGGGAAGCAGCGTCCGCGTGCCGACGGTCAATGTCTCGCTTGTCGACCTTACCGTTGAATTAAAAAAACCAACGTCATATGATGAAATTTGTAATGCGGTCAAAAAGGCGGCGGCGGGTTCCATGAAAGGTATAGTTGAATACACCGATGAATCGGTTGTGTCGACGGATATAATTCATAACTATGCAACATGTATATTTGACGCAAAGGCGGGCATTATGTTGGATAATACTTTCGTAAAGTTATCGGCTTGGTATGACAATGAATGGGGATATTCGGTCAAAACGGTCGATTTGGCGGTTTTGGTAAGTGTAAATAAGTAATAAATTTGTGTCTTGCAATTTGGTGAGTTTTAATATAAAATGCTATTTACGAAGAAGAGTATTCTAAATGAATCTGCAAAAAAAATGGCGAACCATCATCTTTTTGTGTGTGGAATCAAGAATGTCGATAGGTATGGTTACAGCGAAAAACATAGAGAAAATAACCCAAGTCATTTTTGGCTCATGAATTATATGGCACGAAAATTTATTAAAGAATACAACATTAAAGGACTTGACTTGTTAAAGGTTTTGGATTTAATAGATGCCCACGATTTTGGCGAATACGGAATGGCTTCCGATTTTGTGTCGCTTGATACCATGAAAAGTAAATGTCTTGCGGCATATAAAGATAGATTGGAAAGAGAAATAATACAAGAGGTCGCCCATTATTCAGGTCGCGGTGAATTTGAGGATTTGTGGTGGGAATATCACGAACAAAAAACGCAGGAAGCTAAATTTGTAAAGGCGTTGGACAAGATAGAAGCAATCGTTCATCTTCTTTCAAGAGGGTTTGAGAAATATAATGTAGAGCAGCAGATAGAATATATAGAAATTCAAACAAAGAAAATCGAGGCATTTCCTCAACTTCTTCCGGTTTGGAATGAATTGAAGAAGAGGGCAAAGGAACAGCTAACAGAGATAAAGAATCAGATAAAGTTTTGTGATGAACTTCCAAGGTAATATGTCCTTGTCTCAACAAGATATTGTAATTTTGAAAGGGCGTTCATGGTCTCTTTCTTGTCATCGAATTCAATAAAGTTTTTGGCATATATTATCGCATCGCTCGTTTGGTAAATTTCGGTGTGTTTTATTAAATAAAGAAGAATCTTCTCCTTTGAAAGCCAAAATTCGTAAAGGTCTTGTGCAAGTGCCATATTATAATCCGTATTGGTTTCATCGTCCTCTACGGCATATATTGCATTCGTAAGAGTTTCAATTTTGGATTTTAATTGATTATAAGTCTCATTAAGAAACAATTGCTCCCAAATCGCCGCCGCAATGACTGTGACTATAATTACAATTATTAAAATACTTCGCTTTGTCATTCCCTTAATCTTCCTCCTCCTCTTCTTTCTCTATGACGGATAATTTGCCGTTTCGTTCAATAACCGCGGTTTCGATTTCATCAATAGACGTGAAGCCTTCATTTCGAAGCATTTCGAAGAACTCTTCATTACTTATGTTGAGAGATGAAAGAGCCTTCTTGTTGATTCCGTCTTGGTCAACAATCGTAACGGGTTTGCCGGATATTAAATCACGGAACTTTTTGCTCTTCATTTGAATCTTTGATAAAATAAAATGTATGATTGCCATTAAGAAGAGCGGAAGGATTCCATACCAGAGGGGAATTGTTGGGTCACTCATGGGAATGGTCGCCAAATCGGCGATTATCAACGTGATTACAAGCTCAAACGGCTCCATCTCCCCGATTTGACGTTTGCCCATAATGCGAATAACAAACAAGGCTACTAAATAAATTATAATAACACGCAGGATAATATTTAACATAATACAAATTATTGACAAAACAAGTAACAAGTAATAAGGAAAAAAAGTAAGGATTATAGATTTTATTTTCCTTACTCCTTCCTTTTTACTTTTTACTTCTTGTTAAGATATTTTTGAAGCCAAATTAAGTTAAGAATACTTGAAATCAAAGTCGATGTTCCAAGTCCAATCATTACCGAATCCGCACCTATAAACTTTGAACCAAACCAAACAATGATAAATAATAATATTGAACCGATGAAATAATTAAACATTGCACGTCTTTCATGACCAAGACCGTTCAAAATTGTTCCCGTTATTTGGGACAATGAAAGGGGAAGCATTACCCATGCGGAACGGGCAAGATAAATTCCGGCAAACGTGTTATCATACAAGAGGACGCCAAGCCACCTGCCGGCGATTATAAAACACGGGATAAAAAACATGCTCAAAAATATCGTGAATTTGATGCTTTTGGATATCTTGACCGGTATCGAACTTGCCGTCTCTAAATTTGATGAAGATATTTCGGGAACAAGAGCGGTGGACAGGGCGGATATGACGGTGGAAGGAATGGTGAGGATCGGGAATACCATCGCTACAATTATGCCAAAATGTGCAATCGCGTCGGAATATGCCCAACCCGCGGCAAATAACCGCATTGGAAGTAAAATCGATATTATGGGAAACGAAACCGATGCGACTATCCTTACGGCGGTAATCGGTGCCGCGGTTTTAAGTAAATATTTATAGTAACTCCTCGGTGTAACTTCCGCACTTGAATGTGATCCCGGAATAATTCCCTTCTTGTGTTGATGTAAAAAAATTATGATTACAACCGTTGCGGAAACCATGCACGCCGCCGTAAAACTCCATGCACTTAAATTTGCAAGTCCGCCGAAAACAAATGCAAATAATAAAAAGAAAACGAAAATTAAAACTCGTGCAATTTGCTCTATAAGTTCCGTCAACCCAAGAAGAACAAACTTCTTCTCTCCCCACCATACCGCACGAAGAACACAATAAACCGATGATGCAACAATCGCCGGCAAAAGAGCAATCAACAAAATATTGTCCGTGAAAATAAGAACAAGAAAACAAACTATTAAACTTGTGGTGATCCCAATGTAAAGACCACTATATGCAAGATTTATGTCCTTCGTCTTCGTATATTCACGTGATATTACAAGAGGAAGACCGGACGAAATTACGGTAAGCAAAACCATGAAAATACTCATCGCTACTTGATAAAGTCCAAGCTCCTCGGAGCTTAATATCCTCGCTAGAAAAATACGAAAAAGAAAACCTATGCCGCGTGTGAAAATGGCAAAAAGTGTGATGATCAGAACGGAACGTGTAAAAGATTTAAGGCGGAACGACATTGCCATGTATATTTTCAAAATTGATAGATATTCAGGATAAAGGTTTAAGATGAAGGGTTTGCGTCAATATCCGTAATTTCACAAAAGTTATCCATATCTATTGGGACCAAAATTTCATTAAGATTAAAAAGCTCCTGCTCGTTCCTCTTGTTGTTTGCAAAAATTATTGAACATGGTGCCGCCTTACATGCCTTCGCAATCTCAAATAAATTGTTTTCATAAGGAACTTTTATTAACATAATCATAAATATGTTTAATGACGGCGTTTTAATTCTTTCGAAAAACAAATAACTTCAAAATCGTTCATTCTTCGCAGGTTTGAATCGGCATTAAATAAATTTCGTTTAGTTTTTTTATTTCAAAGGTGTTCTTGTTCGCGGTGATAATGTCTATATTTGAATTAAATTCATAAAGCATTTGACGCGTGCCGGCGTTTGGATAAATTAAATTTTTATCATTATAAATACAAATTGCAAGCAGCCGGTTATACCCCTCGCTTATCGCTTTCGCTATGACTGTGTCCCCCGCGGATAAAGAAGGTGCCGAATAATCACAACATTCAATGTTGCAGCCACCGAATATTGTGTCATCGCCGCACAAGATAGATGCACCTATGGGTAGGGCGGAATAAGGACAATAGGAATTGTCGGCGTATTTTTTCGCGGTTTGAATCAATTGTTCAATTATATCATTATTAAGTTCCAACATGTAAATTGTAAATTATTTTCTTTTGCAGGGCAAACATTATTTTTGCATCATCGTCGGTCTCGTGATCATAACCAAGAAGATGCAAAAGACCATGGACTTTTAGAAAAAGAATTTCGTCATCAAAAGAATTGCCTACCTTTCGTGCCTGCTCTTTCGCAACGGATTTGCAAATTATGATATCGCCCAGAAACTTTTTGTTTGTTTCGGGGTTAATGTCTCCGTCGGGAAAAGAAAGAACGTCCGTTTCCTTTTCAATCCCCCTGAATTTTGCATTCAATTCCTTCATCTTTTTACGGGATACAAAGGCAACGTTCACCTCCGCCGCCTCAATACCTAATAAATGTAAAACCTTCCTTACCTTCATACGTTTGTCCGCAAAACTAACTCATCGTTTAACTTCAATTGTCTCGTTTTAATTCCGCAGGCTTCAAGAATCATACGGCTTGCAATAAAGATTTTCTCGTCGTGATACTTGTCGCTAAGGTAAATAATCTCTTTTATTCCGGATTGAACAATCTCCTTCGCACATTCATTACAAGGGAATAAACTTACATATATTTTACAATCTTTACATACCGTTTCATGACGTGCCGCATTCAAAATTGCATTGCGTTCGGCATGAACGGCAAAAAAATACTTCGTCTTTAATGGGTCACCGTCCGGGGATTCACGTTCCCAAGGAAAGGCATCCGCGTCCGCACCCCTCGGCATGCCGTTATAACCAATGGATACAACCTCGTTCTCTTGATTGACAATAACCGCACCGACCCTTGTATTGGGGTCACTGCTCCTCATTGAAAAAAGCGTTGCCATATACATAAACGTTTCATCCCAATTCAAAACCTGCATCCCCTTTCCGTCCATAACCTCCCTCCTTTTGATTTAATACCCCTTAAAATAATTCCTCTGCATGAAAATTCTTATAAAAACGTTCGTCTTTTTTATAAAAACATAACTCCCATACCGACGTGAAAATAAAAACAATCACTACCGAAATTATTAAAAGCATCCAACCGTATAATGGCTCCATGCCGCTCTTGATCGGCTCCTTTATATACATTGGGTTCGTATCGTGGTCAATCGCCGCGAAAATTAAAATGTCTATGAAACCAATCACCCCATATACCAAACCTAAAACAAAAGTCGGGATTACGCCGTGAACTCTGATCTTTACGAATTTGCCCGCCAAAATATAAACACACCCCAACAATAATATCGTGTGCGATACCGCCGACTTTATTAAATACCAACTTCCCCATGCTTCCTGCGAATCTAAATAAGGTTCACCAAGAATTGTAACCAAGGCACCAATAATTCCAATATAAGCGGTGCCCGCCGCAAGCCAGTTGAATACTTTGCCAAACCTGTTCAATAATGCCATGATACCAACAATCAATAAACACCACATTGACGCATTACAAGGATACAAGATAAAAAAAACACTTTGATGAGGCCTTGTGCCAAAATCAATGTCTTGAAAAAAATCTGACCACAAAACGCTTATATGTACTAAAAAACACAATGAACCAAGTATAAATAATGTCCAATTCCTGACCTTGTCCCGCCTGAAATATGGAACAAGACAAAAAACTAACAACGCCGCAACAACAAATAATAATGAACCTACAATATAGCCAATGTGCCATTGATTAAACATTGAATGTAATATTATTCCATTTACAAGTTATTGTCAATGAGTATTTTTTGCATATAATAATGGTTAATGAAAAGATTATCAATCGTTCTGTCTATCGTTATACTTACCGTCTTCCTCTTCGGTGTCTTCAATCTCTTCTATCCACTCAAATATAAAAATCAAATTGTAAAATGTGCAGAAGAAAATAATGTCGACCCACCCTTAATCGCCGCCGTTATAAATGCAGAAAGCGGCTTCGTCGCGGATAAAATATCAAAAAAAGGAGCAATAGGTTTGATGCAGGTCATGCCGTCCACCGCACAATATATAACCGTGAAATTAAAATTGGAAAACAAGGACAAGGCGGCGAATTTGGACTTGTTCGATTGTGAAACAAATATAAGGGTCGGCGTCGCCTACCTCTCTTATCTAATAAAAAAGTTTGGGGACACGGATACCGCCTTGTTCGCTTATAATGCAGGTGAAGGAAATGTGGGAAGGTGGTTGAAAGATGAAAAGATTACCAAATTAAAAAGTTGCCCATTCGATGAAACCAATGCCTATGTAAAGAAAATAAAGAAGAGTATAAAGTTTTATAAGTTCAGGATATGAAGCTGCCAAAAATTTAAGTTGCTTCAATTATCTTGTTGTGTTAAAATATGTCCAAGATGGATAAAAATAGTAAAAATTTGAAAGTTAAAGGTTCAAGGTCCAATCGGCTTCTCTTGTTCCTGTTTGTAATTACCCTTGCGTTTATCATCTTCTCTTTCTTCGTTCCTCTTTTGCCTTTTAATGATGATGTCAAAAATTTCTTTGCCGACAATTTAATATCTTTCACCGGAATTGTAAACATCTTCACGAACCCGAATAACCTTCAAAACCTTGTGAAATGTGCACTGACAATTGTCGTTTTTTATATCATTATAAATTTCGTGTCCGCTCTCCTGAAAAAATATTCTCTAAAAAGTAAACGCCAAAAAACGGTCATGGGAATGCTTACTTCGTTTATAAAATATATTGGGTATTTCGTAATGTTTATTGTTGTCCTTAATGTTTTCGGCGTAGATACAAGCTCTATCTTGACCGGTGCGGCAATTTTTTCCGCCGCAATAGCCCTGGGTGCCCAACGCCTTATCGCCGACCTT
This sequence comes from Christensenellaceae bacterium, assembly GCA_031255215.1. Taxonomy (GTDB): domain Bacteria; phylum Bacillota; class Clostridia; order Christensenellales; family UBA1242; genus RGIG8050. The sequence goes on from JAIRSY010000062.1 coordinate 14,678, forward strand.
TTGTCGGGTATCTTTATCGTATTTGAAAATTCTGTGTCCGTTGGTGATATGGTAAACATAGACGGTTTTCGCGGTTGTGTCGAGGATTTGGGCATACGAACAACAAAGATTACGGGCGACTCCGGCGAAACCCTTATAATCGGCAATTCGGAATTCAAAAAGATTATCAACCTTTCATCCCACAAAACAACCACGGTTTGTGAAGTGCGTATAAACCGTATAGATGACCTTGATAAAATTGAAAAGATTTTGGTCAACGAACTTCCCGAAATTATATCGCATTCCACGAACGTTATCGACGATTTGACCTATCTCGGTGTCCAAAGTTTTTCCCAGGACGGCTCCGTCGTCTTGAAAATTGCCGCAAAATGTGACAACTCCTTGACCGAACAAATTCAAATGTATCTAAACCGTGAAATATATAAGTTGTTTGAAAAAAATAAACTCTTCACTTAATACCGCCTTATTGATTCACTTTCTTTAATTCTAATATTATAACATTTGGTCTTATTGTGTAATAATTAAATAAAAGGAGAAAATTTTGCCATGAAAGATGAAAGAATTAAAAAACTTGCGGGAAACTTATTGAATTATTCCTGTAAATTAAAAAAAGGACAGTCCTTGATAATTGAGGGAAGTGAGGGGTGCAAGGACTTGATCGTTGAACTTGTTAATCAGGCATATAAAATTGGTGCCGTCCCGTTCGTTCGCCTGGGTAATGCGGAAATTTCACGTGCGGTTTTGAAAGGACTTGATGAAAATCAGGCAAAAAGAATGTGTAAATATGCAATCGATATGTATAAAGATGCCGACGCGTATATCGGTATCTCGGCTTCCAATAATATTTTCGAAAGTGCCGACGTCCCCGTCGATAAAAAAAATCTCTATTCAACTCATTACGGTAAACCAATCCATATCGATATCCGCGTCGCAAAAACTAATTGGGTCATCCTTCGCTATCCAAATTCCGCCTTCGCTCAACTTGGGCAAATGTCAACGGAAAGTTTTGAAGACTTCTACTTCAAGGTGTGTAATGTCGATTATGCACAAATGGCAAAGGCAATGAAACCGCTCTCTAAACTTATGAAACAAACCGATAAGGTCCGCCTCGTCACAAAAAATGGAACCGACTTGACCTTCTCAATAAAAGGACAAAATAATAAAATTTGTGCCGGCGAATGTAATATCCCCGACGGCGAAATCTATACCGCACCCATTAAGGATTCCGTAAACGGTAAAATCCATTTCAATGTCCCTTCACCGCATGAGGGAATAATCCACAACGATATCACTCTCGAATTCAAAAATGGTAAAATTGTAAAGGAAAGCAGCAGCAACACAAAGGCTCTTACCCACGCACTTAATGTCGACGACGGGGCAAGATATACCGGCGAATTCGCCTTCGGTGTTAACCCCTTTATCACTAAACCTATGTATGATATCCTCTTCGATGAAAAAATGGCCGGCTCCATCCATATCGCTATGGGTAATGCCTATGAAGATGTCCCCAATGGTAACCACTCCCAAAATCATTGGGATATGGTCCTATCTATGACACCCGAAAATGGCGGGGGAGAAGTCTACTTCGATGATAAATTGATAAGAAAAGACGGAACCTTCGTCCTCAAAGAATTAAAAGGGCTTAATTTTGTAAAACCCTAACTTGCCAACCTTGTATTTACCGTCCCCAAGACTCTTGATCGCTTTCTGCTCTTGAAGCCGGCGAAGCTCGTTCTTGCTCTTGAAATCTCCGGAAGTAAAAAGTGCATCAAGAAGCGGAAGCCCGTCAACAACCTCCAATATCTTGAAATCACCGTCGACAAGCTCCTTCTTCGTGAATTTCTTCTCGAACCTCTCCCGTGCCTTCTCTCCCGCTTCTATGCTCTTCGCCTCTATTGATATGAAGTATTGGGCAATCTGCTTCTTCGCCTCTAATGGATTCGCCTTGATGAATTTTTGAAATGTCCCAAGCTCTTCATACCTTATGTATGCAAACGCTTTATAATATGGCAATATAAGTGAATCGGGAATCGACATGAATTTGCCGAACTTTTCGTCCGCGGTAGCATTGACGGGAATGTAGTTGCCGTAACTTTTGCTCATCTTCCTCCCCGTTCCGTCCGTCCCCTCCAAAATTGGAACGGTGACCGCTATCTCGTTCTCCCTTCCATATACCTCTTGAACTAAACGGCATTGTTGTAAATTAAGAAGTTGGTCAACGCCGCCAATCTCTACATCTGTGTCAAGAGCAATCGAATCTAAACCCATTAAAGATGCATAGAGTAACTCCGCGTTCGTAATTGAACCGCTCTTCATTCGATGACGGAAATCTTCCCTCTGCATCGAAACGGAAATCTTAATGTTCTGTTGAAGACCAATAAAATCCATAAGAGAAGTTTTGCAAAGCCATTCGCTGTTCTTTCGAACCCTCATCTTCTTTATGTCTATATAAGGCGATACCTGCTTCGCGTATGTCGCGTAATTCGCCTCAATTTGCTCCCCCGTAATTACGCTCCGCTCCGAACTTTGACCGCTTGGGTCTCCTATCCTCGCCGTAAAATCACCAATTACAAAATCAATGTTGTGTCCGCATTTTTGAAAGAGATTTAGAACAAAAATGGGACAAAGATGACCAATGTGAATATTGCTTCCGGTAGGGTCAATACCGAATTTTACATTAAGTTTCTTGTCCGGCTTCGACTCTATCCTCTTTTGTATTATTTTTGGGTCAACGGGGGGCAAACAAGTGCCAAGTTTTACACTTAACAAAGAATAAAACAAGTCAATGCCCATATCCTCCCAACCTTCCGCGAAAAACCTTTCAAAAAATAATTCTGCGTAACTCATCTTTAATCTCCTTTATCTTTATCTTCTTTTTTATACTTCCGTCCCTCGATATAAATTCAACTTCGTCGTTCTCAATGTCCTTTCCAATAATGATTCTGTATGGTATCCCAATTAAATCCGCGTCCTTGAACTTTATACCCGCACTCATTTCCCTATCATCATATAAAATTTCGTATGCCCCGTTGAACTTTTTGTATATTTTATCCGCAATCTTCCTATTTTCTTCACGGACAAAAGTAAGATATATAAGGTAGGGTGCGATGGTGTTCGGCCAAACAATGCCATTGGCGTCCTTATGTGAATCAACAACGGCATAAATACATCTATCAAGACCAATGCCATAACAACCCATGGTAAGCGGGGCACTTGCGTTGCTTTTTGAGGTAACGGATAAATTCATCTTTTCGGTGTAATAATTCCCAAGCTCAAAGATATGCCCCAATTCAACCTCTTCCTTGGTCTTGTCCGTGGGGCGGTAAATAAATTCCTCACTTACCTTTCCGCCCATGGCACCGTTGTCCGCCGCCACCGGAACGGCCTTGATTTGTATCTTATTAAAGATGTTTGTGTAGGCGGCCCTCATTTTATTGTAAAAATTGTGCAGGTCATCGTCGTTTAGATGAAAAGAATAACAATCTTTCATCGTAAATTCACGCCCACGCATAAGACCTCCCCTCGGCCGGATTTCATCACGGTATTTCTTCTGTATTTGAAACATGGCAAAAGGTAACTGCGTATAAGAATTAAGGAAACTTTTGGCAATGAAGCAGGCGGATTCCTCGTTAGTGGGGGAAAGTGCCATCTCTCTTTTGTTGCGGTCAAAAAGCCTGAACATCTCCCCACCGAATTTATCCCAACGCCCGGACTCAATGAAAACTTCCTTGGAAGAAATGTTCGAAAAAAGAATCTCCAAACAACCAAGGTCTTCCATCTCTTTACGAATTATAACCGCTATTTTTTGAATTGAACGAAGGTAGAGGGGCAAAAGGGTGTAAAATCCGTTCATCGTCCTTCTCAAAAAACCTGCACGATGCAACAAAACGTTCGCGGCATTTTCTTTATCGCAATCATTTGGAATCTCCTTCAACGTCGGTATTAAAGTGTTGGAAAATCTCATAATTGCCATTTTATCAAAAAGCCTTGCCTTTTGCAAGCAAATCTTATACAATATGCCTGAAAAAGACACAAGGCCGTATCAATATGCTTCTTGAAAAATATGGAAGTCCCGAACATGATTACGGATTGAATCAAAATCAAAAGTTTTCAATAAAGAAGGGGGATAATTTGCCCCCTTTCTTTGGTTGTTATTCAAAAGGGGGGAGGGGAAGACAAACCAAAACAATAACTTGGTTTGTATGCTGCACAAAATACAAACTATTTTACGTAGTAATAAATTAGTCACTTGCTACTTTCAATTTCTTTGCCAACGCCTGTCTCATTACTTCACTGAAATTGATCGCCATCGCTTCCGCTTTGTCATTTAATTTTTTAGGTATATAAAGTGTTTTGCGAACCGGCTTTTCGTCGACTCTTCTTTTATATGCATCAAAGTCTATATCAATTAAAGTAACAAAACAGTCAGCAGTGTTCTTATACTTGGACATATCGTTCGGTTTTGGAAATTCCACGCCGTCCTCTTCCAAAGTATAAAGGTTAATGCCTAAGCAGTCCTTCGCCATAAACATTGCCTGTGCAAGATTATCTCCACAAGTATACGCCCCCTCAAAGTCAGGCAATTCAATTGAATAACCGCCATCTTTTTCTTTCGTAAAGATTGCCGGATAAACATAGTGCATCATAATTATTTACCTCCATTTATAATTTTATAGATGGCAATAGCAGTTCCTTTTTTCATATCACCGCCATGCATTGGAATTGTAACCTTTCGCCCATCTTTGTGAACGAAATGCAAATGACTTCCTTTTTGGTTGCGGATTTCAAAGCCGTTTCTCAAAGCAAGTTTTTTCAATTCCTTAGCATCATAAGTATTTCCCATACCCACCTATATTTATACGCCATATAACGTATATTGTCAACTGTTTTACACAACTTTATTGTTTAGAAGACAATAGGAGTATATTGCAAAAGAATTGACCGTTTTGTTGACCTCGACAAATCGTTGTGCGATAAACTGCTATTCAACAAGTTATTAAAATTTAGTGAGCGGGGCGGTTTGCCCCGCTTTTTTAGTG
>JAIRSY010000004.1 GCA_031255215.1 Christensenellaceae bacterium
GTCGGGCGTGGGGCTTTCCATTTGGATGCTTCCCGCACTTCCGACCGCATCTATGTGGTTCTCCGCTTTTCGCTACCTTTTGGCAAATTTGGAACAAGTAGTGCAATCCAGTTTTGTTCATCTTCTTCTCAGCATGGGTTTTACCGCGGACGGAACCCCAAATACTTCCCCCGATGAAAACCCGGTAGGCTCCGCACCAAGACCAAAAATAAGAATGCCCAATGTCATTGAATTTGGAGGAGACAACACCGTAGTCATTCATCATTTACAAATTGATAATGACGTGAATAACTACTTTAACGCCTTGTCAAACGCCCTTAATGGATTTACGGATAGTTTGAAAACCCAAGAAGAAAATGCCGTGATGGTGACTCGAAAGACAATGACCGAGGCAGACGAAAAAAGGCATGGGTCACTATTTGATTCAGGCACACAAGATTGGATAAAATATGCAGGCAACATCAGGGCAATAAACGACCAAATAAAAGGTCCGTTGCAATGGATTTTGGATTTGCAGAACTTAGCGACTCGGGTGGGTGAAATCGATCTCTCCCAGTATGTTACTCAGAATAGTAGGAAAGACGTATGGCCAACGGCATTCAGCGAAGAATGGGTTAAAATGCAGCTTGACGAAAAAGTGGAAAATATCAATTATTATTTCGGTCTGGATGTGACGAGTGAGGATACTTTCACCACACTTAAATCCAAAATACAAACTCTTATTAACACTATAATGAAAAACAACGTTGTGCCGCATTTTGCCGGCTACGGAACTTATTTGAGACCGAGAGGAAAAGGAGACATGGACGGCGAACAGGCCAAACATTTCTTAGGGACAAATTATGTTCAAGAACGTCTATTAACAAATACGGCATTCGTGGGTGAAAATTATACCAATATTGGCATCAATGGTTGGTGTGAAGTAGATGAACACAATTATGCAGTAGCATTAAAACCGTATGTTGATGTTGATGCGTATCCTGTCAATAAGGAAACAAAGAAAAGCAAATATATTACACCAACATATTATGATGCTACGGACAAGTTACGACTTGACCCTGATACGGTAGTTTGGTCGGAGATTCCTTCGGCTACTTCAACTCCGAGCGAACAATCATTGTCCTTGCAATCCCTTCGTCAAATGGAATTGGAACAGGCACCGTGGTTGTCGCCGTATTTTGATATGATTGATAAGAATTTCGCAAAATTGGAACAAATGAACGCGAATGCCGTAAAGGTTCAGACCCAGAGTTTGGACTTTCAAGAGTTAAAAAACGATATAATCGGGACAAATAAAGTATTATTTTATAACATGGAAAACGGCAATTCCGAGGTCGCGGATCCCGATTGGGTATCTTATAAGCCACATGTGGCTTTGGGTGATGACATGAGTATTTTCAATCTTCAAGGCGTTTCAATGAGGGATGGCGTGACCAAAATGGCATTGACGGACGGCGTGACGGATCCGCAAACTATTGCCGACATGATAGACCGTGCAATGATGGCCGCAAGAAGGGACATATCATTATTTGACCAATTTAGCACCGACGCGAATTCCAATTCTAATTCGGGAAACATTATTGGTTATGCGTCGTATTTAAGTCTGGGTGCGGTTTCGCATTTGTATGCCTTGTGGGAAATCTCTTATTTGGTTGGATATGTCGGGATTGTTATCACGATTGGGGTTTATTTGAACTTTACATTCGGGTTGATTCAAAGAATCCTTCATTTGGGTGTTCTTTACGTAATGTCGCCGCTTACAATTGCATTTTATCCATTTGATAATGGGGAAAGATTCACAAGCTCTTTTGTAAAACCATTTTATAAACAAGCGATAAGCGGATATGCGATTATTTTATCGATGAACCTGTTCTATGTCTTCCTTGCGGTTGTTCGCGGCAAGGACCTTTACGGCACCGGTTCCGAAGCCGGTCAAGGTGCCCCTCTTCTTCTGGGAACGCTTCTAACCGTAAGTGTCATGACAATGCTTCCCAAAATCCGCGACACCGTAAGGGAGATATTAGGTGCGGACAGCATAAGTGAGAAGAAATTGGGCGAAGTTTTCAAGGACGCCGGCAAGATAGCGGCAAGCCCCTTCAAGGCGATGGCGAAACCCGTTGGAGGGTTGACACATATTGGCAGGCAAATACACGCAAACAGGGTCCTTAACAAGAATAAAAGGGAAGACAAGGGCGGATATAATGATTGGAAAAAGAGTAGAGGCAAGGACGAAAAAGGTGGATTCTTGGGCTTGAAAGGACTTCGGGCAATGAACAAAAAAAAGAAAGAGTTGGGCATAAAAAATTCTGTTGTTAAAACTTTATGGGGCGATTCTAATAGCGTATTGGCGAAGACAAAAGCATTTCAAGGTGCTTATAAGTTGTTTGATCCGAGAGAAAAAGACAAAGAATATTTGAAATATGCCCAAGATGAGCAAAGTTTGGTTGCCGCAGATGAAAGGGCGAAGAATTTGGCCGGAGTTCAAAATGCATACGGTGCGGTGTGGACTTATGAACAAAAAGAAAACGGTTTGGAAGATAAGTTAAAAAATAAAGTGTTTACACAAGAAGAAATTGCAGCAAAAGGACTTACAGATGAGGAAATCAAAACTAAGGCTGATAAGAATCGCAATGAGTGGATGAAAGAATATGGCATGAATGACGTTGGAGTGACAGAAAAGGCAAAACAAGAACTTGCAAGAGAGAAAGAGGGTGCCGAATTAAAAGAAAAAATGAATAAAGAATTCGAAGCTTTGCAAGCGTCATTGAAACTTAGATTTGGTGTTAAGATTGACCGCGATGACTTGAAAAAGATTAAGGATCAACTATCCATTGTATATGATTTAAAAAACACTCCCAAACAAAGAGCCGACGCCCAAGCCAAGGCGATGGATATATTGTTAAAAAAATCCACAAACGCGGGGGATACTCATGAAGCGTTCAAAAGATATCAATTTATTTCAAAGACAGAAACAAATCTTGCGGGGGCGGAATTTGCAAAAATTATCGAGCAACAATTATCAAGAGTCGATACCTCTGTCGCCGCGGCTTTGATGACGGATACAAAGTTTAATATGGATTCCGCACGAGATAAGGCGAAATTTTGTGAAGATATGTCTGAAATACTTCATGCTAATTACGGTGGTAAAACTGAAGAAGAGGAAAAGGAATTCAAAAAGAATGCGGTTGAAAAATATATTAACGACAACAATTATGACAATGAGACCGTAACCAAGGTAATGAGTTTGGAGAAAAAACTTGCGGATTTCGAACAATTTGGGCATATACAAGCACAAATTGTCGGCGATAAAAATGGCCCTATTTCCGGTGCAGGGACTACCGCAATGCAAAACGCGGTGGCAGTGGTTTATGAGTTGGGGATGTTGAAAAAGGCTGCAGAGCAGCTACAAGGACTTATTACGGCGGCCGGGCAGGAACAGAATGCAATTATGAATCGGCAGGAATCACTTGCAAGAGGTGCGGAGTTAATTGCGAAGGGTCTTAGTGAGAGTGCTGTTGATTTTGCAAAGGCGGCCAATGAAAAATGCAATACTATAGAAGAATTTCGAACTGAACTTGTCAAGGTTACACAGGAAATGGCAACAAGGAATACTGCAAATCCCGAATTAGAGGAAAAATTTGAAAGATTGCGCGCTTGTCTAATAGATAACCCGGCGGATCTCAACACCAAACGCATAATAGATCAGCTTTCTCAATCTATTATCGATTCTAAGAATATGGATTTGCATGGTTCTCGAGAGGCGGTATTAACTTCTCAGCAATCCCAAATACAAGGTCAGATTGCTCAAAACTTGCAACATGTGGAACAAAATGCGGTGCAATAATTTGGGGTTGTTATAATTTGTTGAAATATGTTATAACGAATAGTTAAAAAGGAGGGCTTGATTTATGGAAGAAACTTTCACGGATGAAATGGCGGATCAACTTGTGAAGAACCTTGATGAGGGGGTTGTTGATTTTAAAAAGGCAGATTTCGAGAGCATAGAAGAATTTCGAGTTGCACTTGCCAAGGTTACAAAGGAGATAGCAACAAAGAATACTGCAAATCCCGAATTAGAGGAAAAATTTGAAAGATTGCGTGCTTGCATAGATAGTAATAATGTCGTTGCCGTAGGCATAATAGAGCGGCTTTCTCAATCTATTATTGATTCTAAGAATATGGATTTGCATAGAGAGCGTGAAGAGCGATTAACTTCTCAGCAATCCCAAATACAAGGTCAGATTGCTCAAAACTTGCAACATGTGGAAGAAGAGAAGATGTCATGATTTTTTGGTTGTATACTCTGTTGAAACATGTTATAATGAGTGGTTAAAAAGGAGGGTTTGACTTATGGGAACAATTTTCACAGATAAAGTGTATGAAATGCTTAGCAAAAAACTGCCGGACGAAGTTTTCAAGCTATACGTTTCATGGGGGATTTACAAAAAGGATGAGGAAGAACAATTCAAACAAGATCTGGTGGCTGACGGAAAAGATGGAGGGAAAAAAGCCAAAGAAATATTTGCCGAGAGGTTCGAAGCTAGGGAGAAAGAATTAAAGGAGAAAGGGACTCCTGACGATGGGTTCAAGAAACTTATTTCCAATAAGAATTTTCGTGGTTTATCGAAAATTTGGAAAAAAGTCAATAATATAATGAACTTGCTTATGAATCCCGCCGCATCGGGTAATGTTGGACGAAGTTTACGGACACTTACAAGGTTAATGGCAAATGCGAATGGTTTTAAGAATTACAATGCGTATGTTAAACATTTGGACACCGAGAAAGAAATTGATGAATTATTGAAAACAGGAGCACAAGGCG
>JAIRSY010000022.1 GCA_031255215.1 Christensenellaceae bacterium
CAAGGAGCGTAAGCGACGAAGTTATCTATTTTGCGTAAGCAAAATTAGGGTGAGCGTAAGCGAACGAAGTCGAGTGCAGCAATATATTACGCAAAGCGTTTACCTTTACGGAGCCGCAAAGCGGCGGAGTGCGGCGGTTCTATTTTAGCGACAGCGTATCCTTATGCACGAAGTGCAGCCGCAAAGCGGCGGAGTGCGGGGATTCTATTTTAGCGACAGCGTATCCTTATGCACGAAGTGCAGCCGCGAAGCGGCGAGGAGCGTAAGCGACGCAGTTATCTATTTTGCGTAAGCAAAATTAGGGTGAGCGTAAGCGAACGAAGCGGCGGAGTGCGGGGGGTATGGGCTTTGAAATTGAAAGTAAGTAATTAGTTTGTTGTAAATTCTATTTGTGCTCTTCGAAGGTTGACGCCCGCCACAAGGACCTGAATCTTGTCACCCATTTTGATTTTCCCTTTTTTCCCGATTAAAATTTGCATTTCTTCATTGAATTTATATTTGTCATTTTTAATGTTTTCAATTCTCAAAAGTCCTTCGGCTGTATTTTCCGGAAGATAGACGAAGATACCGAAATCCGTAATGCCGTTTACAACACCGTTAAAAGTTTCGCCGATATGTCCGGACATAAACTCCGCACGTTTCATATTTTCAACCTCTCTTTCGGCTTCCATTGCATCGATTTCCCGTTTTGAGCTTTGTTCACTTGCGGTAATTACAAAATCTTTGAATAATTCTAATTTATGTGAACTTAGTTGATTGTCGAAAAATGTTTTTATGATACGGTGAATTACGAGGTCTGGGTAGCGTCTTATGGGGCTTGTGAAATGACAATAAAATTGGGCACCCAAGCCAAAATGCCCAATATTTTCGTTGTTATATTTAGCTTTTTGCATGCTTCGGAGGGCTAGACTTCCGATTATTACTTTCAAATTTTCATCTTTGATGCCGTCCAACATAGATTGATATTTTTGACCCGTTGCACTTTCGGGCAAAAGATTATGACTTATTGCAAATGGTTTTAGTGAGCCGATAAATTTCGCAACTTTCAAAGGGTCAGGTTTTTCGTGGATTCGATAGATAAACGGAAGATTTAATTTATTGAACGTTTCGGCGACGACTTCATTTGCCAAAATCATGAAGGTTTCAATTATGCGATGGGAGAGGGTGTGGACCTGGGCAAAAACACTTTCGATTTTGCCGTCTTTATCTAATGCAATTTTGGGTTCAGGCACATTGAATGCAATTTCGCCGCGTTGAAACCTTTCCTTTTCAAACTTTTCGCAAATTTCCGCCATTTTTGAGAGCATATTCGAATGTTTGTGTTTTGTTTTTCCGTCCAAAATGTCTTGTACTTCTTCATAAGAAAACCGAGTATCGGTGCAAATTATTGTTTTTTTAATGTCCGTTTTTACAATATTATAAAATTTATCCAATACAATGAAGACCGACAGTGTCAAACGCCTTTCATTCGGGTTAAGGGAGCAAATTCCATTTGAAAGTGCGGGGGGAAGCATTGGCAGGACTCTGTCGGGGAAGTAAACACTTGTCGCACGCTTGAAGGCTTCTTTGTCAAGTTCGGTATCCGTTTTTACATAGTGTGAAACATCGGCGATGTGGACGCCCAACGTCACCGTTCCGTCCGTATTTTCATCCAATGAAACCGCATCGTCCAAATCTCTTGCATCCGCAGGGTCAATCGTTACGATGGTTTTACTTTTACTTAAATCAAGTCTTGACTTTATTGTCGGCTCTTCATCGGTTGGAAAATGTGCGGCTTTTTTTGCCTCCGCGATTACAATATCCGGAAATTCTTCACAAAGATTGTATTTTTTTATAATTTGCTTAATGTCGAGAGGTTTTGTGTTGTGTGAAACTATTGAAACGACTTCGAATTTGTTTTTCTTTCCTTTTCTTATCTTTACCGTGTCGCCGTCGACCGCACCGTTAAGATTTTCTTTTAAGATAAAGATATCATCTTCTTTTTTATCCTTTAGAACGGATACAAATCCAAAACCTTTAAGGGCGACGTTGAGGATTCCTTTCAATTCACCTCTTGAGTTATTATTTTTTGTTTGCATATTAAACGAATATACACTATATTTAATTAAATGGCAAACACAATAAAGTCAAACGGTGCAAGGTTTTTGGAGGCGTATAACGCCATTGACCGTGCACTGCGTATTCAATACAATTTCAAGCCCGTAATATCGTTTACCGATTTAATCCGTCAATCCGCCAATTTGAACCACATAGTGCGGACCTATGAGGTTGACCTTATTGAATTTGCCCGTCTTAGGAATGCGATAGTTCACGGCGGTGACGTAGGCACGGTCATTGCGGAGCCGCACACGGATGTCGTTGACCTTCTTGAAAAGATCCAACGTCTTTTGACGACTCCGCCTCTTGTCGCCGAAGTGATAAAAGTGAGTAACGTTGTAATTTTTGATGCAACCAAAAAGATGAAGGACCTTATAACCAACGAAATTTGCTGCAAATACGGCACCATTCCCGCTTACAAGGGTGAAAACCTTATCGGGGTTGTTCGTTGGCGTGAATTTGTGGAGGACCTTGGCAATTGTATTACCTCCGGACGAAGTTTAGATAATTTTGTCCAACAAACTTCCGTTGAAGAATACATACGAACCTTTCCGCAATCCGGTTTATTTGTAGTTGTAAGCCGAAAGGCGACAATTGAGGAGTGCATAAGCCAATTCAACCGCAACAAAAAACTATCTTGCATAATAGTTACGTCAAACGGCACTAACAGCGAACGTCCAATAGGGATTTTGACGAACAGCAATATATTGGATTTGGTCAAAATTCTTGAAAAATACTGATTTCACGCGTTCTTTGTATTCAAATACTTCGTCGAACTTCAAAATTTTGGACGGTCATTTACATTCGGGTAAACTCCCGTCCAAAATTTTTTGTTCTCCTTGTCTTTGAAGCAAAGAACGCGTGAAATGGCGGGTATGGGGGGTATGGGCAT
>JAIRSY010000052.1 GCA_031255215.1 Christensenellaceae bacterium
CACTCCGCCGCGTTGCGGCTCCGTAAAGGTGGACGCAGGTGCTTAAATAGAACTCTTGCAAAGGTATTGTTTTTTCGTTTGCCATGGATATTTGTTTCCGCCGCACTCCGCCGCGTTGCGGCTCCGTAAAGGTAGACGCTGTCGCGTAGATAAAGATTGGGGCGCGGCGTTCGCTTACGCTCACTTTGCGAAACGGAAACGCTTCTGGCTACCGCCGACCCGCTCGCTTATGCTTCAACGGGACTTAATAAGGATAGAGATGAGAGTCTTGTTTTGGAGCCGAAGGGCACGCCTAAAATATTGTATTTTTTGATAAAATCGGTGAATTTGTAATCGCAAAAAATATACGGACTGTTTTCACCGCCGACAAACTTTATTTTTTTCATTTTCAAAAACTCTTTTATTTTCGCCGCATTTTTCATATAAGATTGGATATTTTTTTTATTTTCTTCTATTACTTCCGGTGATAATGCCGTTTCTGCTCCTTTTTGAATAATATACGGAACTCCGTTGAAGCAAGTTGTCACGCGTCTTGTCCACATTTTTTTAAGGCTTTCATTTTTTATAATAGTCCAACCGCAGCGTAAGCCGGTGAAGCCGGCCATTTTTGACAAGGAATTTATTTCGATACAATTTTCCGATGAATTTTTGATTTGGAAAATACTTTTTGTTCCGTTGGTGTTATATGCACTATACGCCCCATCAAATATAATGAGAGCGCCGATTTTATTGGCAAGGTTAACCCAATTTTCGATATTCAGGACCTTGCCGGTAGGATTATTCGGCGAGCAGAGATAGAGGACGTATTGTGAAGATTTTTTATTCAATTTATTCTTAATCAAAACGCTTTCATAGGGGACAGGATACGTCGGGACGATTGTGACGAAGTTATTTTTCCCCAAGATATCAAATATATTTGCGAGGTCGCTGTTTGCTCCGTCATTTATAAAAATTTCAGTTTTATCAAGGTCGACATTAAATTCGGTCCGGTAATATTTTTGAATTGCCTCTTTCAAGAAGTCGTATCCTGTTTCCGGCGGATATTTATGTGCTTCATCGTCATCAAGTGCCTTTTTTATCGCGTCTTTAATTTTTGGAACAAGAGGCAAACTCCAATCGCCGATACTTAAATCTATATATCCCTTGTTTTTGTATTTTGCAACTTCCGCAAAAACATAATTTGTTTTTAATTTATTAAAGTTTTTGTTTAACCTTATATTTAACATACATTTTTTATATGAAGAATGAAGAAACAATAGTTACGGATATGCCTTGAAGGAAATGGTGCAGCGTCAATTTTATTTCTTCAAATGTCACCGATATTTTTCGAAACGGAGACAATTTGGAAGCCCTTTTCCAAATAATATGATAAAATCCGAGCCAAAACGGCGGCGGTTGCCTTTGTCGGGTGCATAAGAATAAGGTCGCCGTTTTTTATGTCTTTTGTTGCACGTTGGAAAATTAACTGCTCATCTTGATCACGCCAATCTATGGTGTCTTTCCCCTGGGTTCTTAATATGGTTTTATAGTTCAAACTTTCCGCAACTTTTACCGTTGTTTTATTATATGCCATTGACGGCGGTGCAAACAAGGTCATTTCGACGCCGGTAATACTTTTTACAAGTGCATGAGTATTCAAAATTTCGCTTCTTATTTTGTTCTCGTCTGCAATGTTTAAATCTGCATGTGTATACCCGTGGTTGCCGATTTCAAATTCCCGTGACATTTGTTGAAGAAGTGCATGATTTTTCATTACCCAAACCCCGCCCACAAAAAATGTCGCCGATGCTTTTGCATTTTTAAGTGTTGATATGATGTTGGGCAAAACTTCGTCAAAATCGTCATAAACATTTATCATTATTGAAACATAATTTTTATTCGGGTTGCCATTGTAAAGCGGTGCGGTTATTCCAACATAGGTTTTGTCCAAATTGAGGGTAAAGACAAGGACGGACAATACGGCCAAGGCACCACAGATAATTACATTTGCAAATTTGTGCATAATAATATATATTTATGAAGATGGCAAAAATTGTTAAAAATTATCCCTCCGGACTTCGTTTGATTGTTGATGAAATGCAGAATTTCAAAAGTGTATCGACGGCAATCACAATAATGGTAGGGAGCAGTGACGAGCGGCCGAATGAGCACGGTCTTTCGCATTTTTGTGAACATATGCTTTTTAAAGGGACAAAAAAACGCAGCGGAACCGAAATCATCAATCAACTGTCTTTCCTCGGTGTCGATTATAACGCTTGGACCGGAGAGAATTGCACTTGTTATCATACAAAGGGCATTGCGGATAATGTCGAGACTACCGTCGAAATCCTTGCCGATATGTATTTTAATTTGAAGTTCAATGAAGATGATTTTTATAAGGAAGGCGATGTAATAGTTCAAGAAATTGCCATGCATGAAGATAACCCGAGAAGTGTTTTATTTGAGTTGGCAAATTCCACGTTCTTTTATGGAACAAAATATCAACACCCGATCGCCGGAACGGCAAAAGATGTAAAAAGTTTCCAACCTAAGGATGTCTATAACTATATTAAAAAACATTATATTGCATCAAAAACCGTCTTATCTTTCGCCGGCGACATTACGCTTGAAAAAGCGGAAAAATTGGTTGAAAAATACTTCACACCTAACTTTACCGAATTTACAAAACCACAAGTTTTAGAGATTACAGATGAAGTTCTTCTTCCAAAATCCAAAGAGGTAAAAAAGAATAAGAAAACCGAGCAGCAGCACGTAATGCTTTCTTTCCCCGTTTGTAATCAATTCGGTCACGAAAGATACGCCTTGCGTTTTCTTAACTCTATCTTTTCCGGGGATATGAGCAGCCGGCTTTTCATGAATGTTCGTGAGAGGTTAGGTCTTGTATACACAATTCACGGCGGTATGGAACTTACCGATATCGGCGGTTATTATTATATTTTCTTCTCTTGCACGCCTCAAAATACGAAAAAAGTTATTGAAACAATTAAAATTGAGATAGATAAACTCTTGAAAAACGGAATAACCGAAGATGAACTTGAAAAGACAAAAAACCAAAAGCAAACCGACCTCTTGTTTGAAACGGAAAATGGTGAGGCGGTAAATTCAATCAATGTTGACCAACTTATTAAATTTAATAAGATTCTTCCGTTTGAAGAGCGTCTTAAAATTTACAAAGATATGAAGGTAGCCGACATAGACGGTGTTGCCCGTAAATATCTTGACATGAACAAGGTAATTATCTCCGTTGTCGGCAAATAAGAAAACGGTCAACTTGAAATAAGGTTTGTCAAAATATTCCTTCGGGGTTATAATCTATTGGAATGAAAAAAACAAAGCAAAAATTCGGGATAGGTGATGCGGTTATAATTTCAAGTGCCTTGCTCTTGGTTTCTGTTCTTTTTGATTGGGTTGTTGCGAGATTCCTGCTCGGCATCTTTGGTCTTTATTCCTTTGCACTGTTTTTTGCCGGTATTGTTGTCGGTTGCTTGGTGAAGTTCAAAAATCGAATTTCCGTTAATAAAACATATTTATACGGAAGCCTTGCCCTTTCCGCCGCCGTTTTTACCGCCCTGCATATCCTGTTTACCCAAAAAGAAATTAACACTTCAATTGGTGATTATTTGACCGAATGCTATTCCTCCTTTGTTTCCCCGGGGGGAATCCTGTTCGCCGTTCCCGCTTATTTCTTTTTTATTTCATGCGGTGGGGTGTTGGGAAGCGTTATGGTTTTGTCTTCCGTTTCAATCATTTGTATGGTTTTGATTTTCAATAAGATAGTCGTTCATATTGACGAAAACAAAGTATTATCACAGGTTCAAAACACCGAAGAAAAAGAACCCGATGATTTTTTAATAGAACCGGACGATTTACAAAAAAGCGTTGAGGCGAAGTATAAAGAAAACCTTGAACGCACAAGCCGCAAAAATCTTGACAAAAACAAGTCAATTCTCGGTCTTGATAAGTTGCCTCCGCCGCCCGCAAAACCTAAATTGACACCTTATGCGATAAATGCAATGACCACAAGTGTGGCCGCCGGTTCGGTTACCGCTTACGCTTCAAATGTCTTTCAACCCAATATGTATGCACCGAATGGTCCCACGATAAATCCTTCCCCTCAACCGTCATTTCAACCTCCCGATGATAACGGCATTAAAAACTTTGATACAAATACCGAATATTCTTTTGCCCAAGAACGTAATCCCGATCGGCGAAGACCCAATGTTGTTTCACCTGCGAAGTTTGAACAAACTGAAATTTCCCCCGATATCTTGCCGCCGCGTCAATCGCGTCCCGTTCGTTCCCATAAATATATTAAACCGCAGATTGATATAATAAAAACGGAAAGCAGCGACCTTTCCGGCTTTAATGAGGAAATTGTGTCCAAAAAGATTGCCCTTGAAGAACTCTTCGTTCAAAACCGCGTCGGTGCACGTATTGACAATTTCGTTGTCGCCCCCGCCGTCACAAGATTTGAAATCGTCCTTGATACCGGAACACGTGTGAGCGGTGTCGAACGGCTTGAAAGCGATATACAATACGTCCTTGGAACGGACAAAACACGTATGGAATCCCCGATTCAAGGTAAAAACGCGATAGGAATAGAAGTCCCCAATAAAGACGTAGGGGCGGTTTCAATCAAAGACCTCCTCAAAAGCCGCGAATTTTTGATGCATTCAAGCCCCCTTGCAATATGTTTGGGTAAGGATTTGAATAATAATCCGGTTATCGCCGACCTCGCCAAAATGCCGCATCTCCTTGTCGCCGGCACAACGGGTTCCGGTAAATCCATTTGCATAAAGTCTATTCTCACAAGTTTATTGTTCAAAACCGGTCCCGATGACCTTCGCCTTTTACTTGTCGATATGAAACATGTCGAGTTGAATATCTATAATAACCTTCCGCATATGTTAATCCCGCAATCAATTACGGATGCGGCCAAGGCAATCAACGCCTTGAAATGGCTTGTCAAAGAAATGCAAAGACGTTACGAAATGTTGGCGGCAAACGGACTTTCAAGTATCGTCCATTATCATTCGTTGCCGGATTACCAAAACGGAACTCTTGAAAAGTTACCTTACATAGTTATGGTTATTGATGAGGCCGCCGACCTTATGGCAACAAACCGCAAAGAAGTAGATGAGCAGATTAAACGGCTTGCCTCCCTTGCACGTGCCGCCGGTATCCATATCATTCTTGCTACCCAACGTCCAAGTGTTGACGTGATAAGCGGGGTCATTAAGGCGAACATAGGTATTCGCATCGCCTTCCGCGTCCTTTCCGCCGTCGATTCGTCTACGATTTTGGATACAAAAGGTGCCGAAACCCTCGTCGGCCGCGGCGATATGCTCTATAAAAATGAATTTGGTGTGCAAAGACTTCAAGGCTGTTACCTTGAAGATAGCGAGGCACGTGAGATTATATCCTTCGTCCGCGATAAAAACCCGTCTAACTTTGATTCCGAACTTGAAGATATTATCCTCAATGGCGAATCCGTTAATGCCGTTACGACTTTTGATTCATCCGGAAGACCAATAAAGGGTATAGAAGACCAGGACCCATATTTTGTTCAGGTTTTGAAATATGCGGTTCGTGCCGGCAACAAGAAAAACACAATTTCAATAAGCGAATTGCAGCGAATCTTTTCAATCGGTTTTGGACGAAGCGGAAAGATAGTCGAACAACTTGCCGCCGCCGGCTATTTAAGTAATGAAGGTGACGGCCGCCCGCGGACGGTTCTTATTTCGCGTGCCGAAGTAGAGAACCTTTACGGTTCCATAGATTAAATTTTTTCAAGGTCAAGGTCGTTGCCACGCTTTCCGTAGAGTCCAATTTCTTCTAAATGTCTAAGGCATTCTTTCGCAGACCAAATGGTATGACTGCACTTGCCGCCGTTTTTTAAGTAATGTTCACAAAGTTCAATATCGTTTGTAGTTTTGGCGTTTTTGTCCATTTTTTCCTTTTCATTGTGAGTTAGTTTTAAGGGTGGTGTTAAATCCGTTAACCATCGTTGACCATAAAAACCGTGAATTTCCAACTTTTCAAGAGCCTTTGTACAATCCTCATGGCGGTGTGATTTACTGTGAACGTATCCTGGTTTCTCGTTTTCATTATGGATAATATCTGTTAGCATTTCAATTAAACTTTGAACTTTTTTGTTCCAAGCCTTTTTCTCTTCTAATAATTCCTCCCTGAAGTATGCTATCTCGCCTTTATTATGCCCTATCAATTCAATTACATTTTGAACTTTTTTGCCAAAAACTTTTCTCTCTTCTAATAATTCATCTACCATTTTATTTATTTTTATTTCTCTCGCAGTCGTTCCAATAGGTGTTTCGCCGCCCATGATATTTCCTCCTTATGTTTATTTTTGCATAATCATATCTTGATTTGTAAACAATGTCAATAGTCAATGTTGTGTGTTTTGGCGGCGGTTCAAACCGTATTTACGCACTTTGTCACAATTTGCCGAACGAATTCGCTTAACAAACTATAAAATATCGTGAAATAATGCAGTCACATACTTATTTGCCCTTTACCGTTTAAGAAACACATAAGCATTTTAATTTTAAGGAGTAATATTTATGTGTGAAATAGTGCGAAAGGCAATTGAACGCCTGAAACAAGGTCTATCGGCTTATGAAAAACTTAAAAATCAACCGGAGGAGAAAGAAACGATCCTTGTTCCCAATATAATTGATGACGCCGCATTTTATGACGAAGCGGTGCAGTGCGGCTTTGAAATTTCACATTTTATAAGGGACAAGAAGTTTGACAATGATTTACAGCGTGAGAGATACATTTTAGATTTAAGCCGCAAATTGCAGGAATACAGAGATTATAATAACTTTATGACCGAAAATCGGTGTGTATAAGCGAACTAAATGTAAGGCAAAATATAATTCCTTACTTTTTTACTTGTTACTTGTTTGATCTTGTTGTATATTGAAAAAATATGAAGTTGGTTATTATTGAAGGTGCGGGCAAAAAGGATACAATCAAGAAGTATTTGGGATCCGGTTATAACGTGATGGCAACGGGCGGGCATTTTAGGGACCTTAAACAAAATGCTCTCTCCGTTGATGTCGAAAACAATTACCAGCCGGAATACGTTATCATTCCAAAAAGTGCCAACCCGAAAGGCAAACCGCCGAAAGAGGTGGTAAAGGAATTGAAAAATGCCGCGAGCCAGTGCGATGACGTCTTAATTGCGACCGACCCGGACAGGGAGGGCGAGGCAATCGCGTGGCATTTGACCTATGTCTTGGGTCTTCCCCACGATTCCGTCCACCGCATTGAATTTAATGAAATCACAAAAAATGCAATTCAAAAGGCGTTGCAGGTCCCTCGTCCGATCAATATGAATTTGGTAAATGCCCAGCAGGCACGCCGCGTCCTTGACCGCCTTGTCGGTTATAAATTATCCCCCGTATTATCAAAAAAGGTTAAAAGCGGGCTTTCTGCCGGACGTGTTCAGTCCGTAACACTTAAACTTGTTATCGATAGAGAACGTGAAATTCAAAATTTCAAACCCGATGAATATTGGGACTTCTTCTCTCATCTATCAAAAAATAAAATAAGTTTTAAGGCAAAATTGCTTCAAAAAGAACCGCCGAAAAGTGAAGCCGAGGTCATCGGGATTGTTAAAAAACTTGACGGTGCGGTTTATCGTGCCTCCAATGTTACCAAGAGTATAACCAAACGTCACGCCTACGCACCCTTTACAACTTCATCAATGCAACAAAGTGCCGGGACGTTCCTTCAACTTTCACTTAAACGTATTACAATGGCCGCCCAAAATCTTTATCAGGGTGTAAATTTGGGGGAACAGGGTGCAACCGCACTTGTTACATATATAAGAACCGACAGCGTCCGTATTTCGCCCGAGGCGGCGGCATCGGCGAAGGAATTTATAGTTAAAAAATTCGGTTCCCAATATTATCCCGAGACACCTAATATTTTTAAGAGTAAAAAAACCGCACAGGACGCCCATGAGGCAATCCGCCCGACGCATATCGAAATCACACCTGATGAAGTTGACCGATACTTGATTCCGCAGAAAAGACTCGACGAGGCAAAACTTTACCGCCTTATTTATAATAGATTCCTTTCATCACAAATGGCGGATGCGACGTTTAATACGACCAAGGTCGATATTGACGCAAATGACGTCAAATTTCGCGTCAACGGAAGGACCCCCATATTTGACGGTTGGCTTGTATTGAATGCAAAATCAAAACATAAAGAAGAAGATAAAACCGATGACGACGAAAACACCGTTGCCGAACTTCCCGAAATAAATGTCGGCGACGTTTTGGACTTCATAAAATTGGAATATGCCCAAAAATTTACTTCTCCGCCCGCCCGTTACACCGAACCTTCTCTTGTCAAGGCAATGGAAGAAAACGGGATAGGGCGTCCCGCAACTTATAACCCCACAATTCAATTGCTTTTTAACCGTCTCTATATACAACATGATGAGGATAATAAACGGGCCGTTAAACCAACCGAACTTGGTTTCACCGTCGTCGATTGGCTTTCAAAATATTTTGTTAAGGTTATGGATATAGGTTTCACCGCCGATATGGAAGATAAACTTGACGATATCGCCGCAAATGGAATTGATTGGACAAAGGTCGTTGATGATTTTTATAAACCGTTTAGTGAAACCATTCAGTTTGCCAAAGAACACGGCGAGGAGAGCAGGGTCGCACCCGAACTTACCGATATTTTATGTGAAAAATGTGGAAAACCTATGGCGGTAAGGGTCGGCAGGTTCGGCAAGTTTTTGGGCTGCTCCGGCTATCCGGAATGTAAAAATCTTAAACCTTTCGGACCCCCCGCCTTTAATTGTCCAAAATGTGGGGCGGGAGTTTTCAAACGCAACGGAAAGAAATCGGTTTTTTACGGTTGCAGCAACTATCCCAAATGCGACTTTATGTGTTGGAAAAGCGATCTTGAAAAATACCTGCCAAAGGAACAAAAGTAATTTCAATCTCCGCTTCATTACTTTTTACTTGTCCCTTATCACTTATTGTGTTATTCTTTGCTCATGGAAATAAGAGGAACAACAATAATTGCCGTTAAAAAGGACGGCAAAACCGTTATCGCCGGTGATGGGCAGGTAACGGTGGGACAATCCGTTATTATGAAAGGTAATGCGGTCAAGGTTCGCCGTATGTATGACGGTAAGGTCGTCGTCGGGTTCGCCGGCTCCGTCGCCGACGCCTTCACTTTGTCCGCAAAGTTTGAGGAAATGCTTCAAAAACGTTCGGGAAATCTCTTACGCTCCGCCGTTGATTTGGCAACAAGTTGGCGGACGGATAAGTTTTTGGGGAAACTTGAAGCGATGATGATTGTTGCGGATAAGGACAAGTTCTTGCTTATATCCGGTGACGGGAATGTCATTGAACCCGACGGCGGTGCGGCCGCAATCGGTTCCGGCGGCAATTATGCCCTTTCCGCCGCAAAGGCACTTCTTCAAAATACAAATATGACCGCAAAAGAAATCGCAAAAGAGGCGATGAAGATTGCGGGGGAGATTTGCATCTTTACGAATAATAATTTAACAGTGGAGGAAATATGAAAACAGAAAATAAAAGCACAGAGATTAAAAAACCCGATACAAAACAAGACGATAAATCCGGTTCGCGTGTGCCGCTCGTCTTGTCTTTATTAAATTCAATCGGTCAAACAACCGCCGGAATTGAAAAGGCCGCAATCTATCGCCACAATGCACTTTGTGAAATGGAAATTGAGAGCCGTTTATTCTTTTTGAATGAACAAGACGCACACCAGGACGAATACATTAAAAAATATGGTATTTCAACCGATGACGTTATCAATATCTATGACATTTATACCGAACTTAATGACGCTCCGTTGAAAAAGAATAGCATCCTTGAATTTGCAAAAAGGAATTGTTGGCACCTTGGGGTCTTCAATAATGCTTCGCAAAAACCAACCGATTTTCATCTCCTCAATGCAAAAAATATGATTGTCGGTTATGCAAAGGTCTATGAAACCGGCAACATAAGTTATATCAATATCCTATCAACCAAAGGTGTAATCCTGCGTCGCCTTATCTTTAACCAAAATGGTTATCTTGTCTTTGAGGACTTTGTCGACCCGAATAATGTCGGGGCTTGGTTGGTTCGAAATGTCCACAATGCAAAGGGGGAGCCGGTTATAAAACTTTATCAAAAATTGGTTGACAAGGAATATCAAATTTATGGTGTGGAAGTTTTGGTCCAGGGGGTCTACTTCACTTTCGGTACATTTACGGAATTTCAAAAGTTTACGTTGGAAAAGGTTACGGCTATACTTGCGAAGGAATATGATATAATTTTAATAACCGACAGAGACAACTATATTGATATAATCAAGAGTCTTCCAAAGGGGATAAAACAGGTCGGCATTTTGCACAATATTCACCGCTCTATTGATGGCAAAAGATTCATGTATAATACAACAATATTAAGCAAGGAGATATCGGCGTTGATTACCTTGACAAAATGGCATGCCGATGACATAGTCAAAGAATTTAATCCGTCTTACAAGATTTTCACCATTCCGTCGTCTTATACCGTGGAAAATATAAGAACCGAACCGCCGCACCCGTTTGACCCGAATGCCCCGAAATTTATAACGGTCGCAAGATTGCACGAACAAAAAAACATAACACATATGATTTTGGCAATGAAAGATATCGTCAAGGCAATCCCGAAGGCAACCCTTGATATTTTTGGAAGCGGTCCCGAGTATGCAAGTCTCGCCAAGGCAATAAAGACGACAAAACTTGAAAAAAACGTCTTTTTGCATGATTGGACAAACAATGTTCATGCGGAAATGTCGAAGCGTGACATATACCTTCTTACGTCAAAATACGAAGGGCTTGCGATAGTGCTGTTAGAGGCACAATCTTGCCTTCTGCCGTGCATCTCTTACGATGTTAAATATGGGTCTCGTGATATTATCAACGACGGTGTAAACGGGCTCTTGGTGCGTCAAAACGACTATTACGAATTTGCCCAAAAATTGGTCGAGCTTTGTAAAAATCCGACCCTCGTCGAAACGATGAAGAAGAATTGCAATGACACAATCAAGAAGTTCAATAAAGAAGTTTACAAGCAAAAATACAAGGAGCTTATAGATTATTTAGTAAGTAATAAATAAAAAGGAAGAAGTTTGGATAACATAATATTGTTTCCTTACTTCTTCCTTTTTACTTGCCCCTTAATTTTGCATTGCGTTTAAGTGCCCTGGAAACTTTGGCGGCATCTTTGAGGATTGCGTCTTCAAGTTGTTGTGGGGTTAGTTTATTTTTAATTGAATTGATGAAACATACATACATTGCCGTCCATACATTCGGAAGACCGATTTCACCATAATTTGGGAACGTTTCGATGAATTTTGCCTCTAAATCGGGATTGGAAAGGTAAGATATCACGTTTTCATTGGTAAATGCGGTCGCGATTTCAAACGGAACCTTATTAAATACGGTCTTGAAATTGTTATTATCCAAAATATAGTTATTGGACGACAAGACGATGATGTTTTCTATGTTTTCCCTATTCTTCATATTATTGATAAAAATGCGGAGGAATTTCTGCTTTATAAGTGCATGAATTTGCTCGGTTATACGTGCCAAACTTGTCCCGTTTTCAAGCAATGAAATAAAATTGTGGTAAAGTTCTTCATTGGTTATAAACCGTTCCATATCAACAAGATATTCCGCGAAACCGTAAAGTTTATTGTGGGTGGCGACCATGGAATAAATGACGGAATTGGGCTGCCCCGGGGTATCACTTGCCTTTATTGTTATTTTATTATATGGGGCGGTCCCAAAGGTATCTTTGAATTCATCTCGGTTCATAAGGAAACATGCCGCTATCTCTATGAAGTAATTATTTATGTAACGTTGAAGATTCTTTGGTGTAAATATCAACTTCTTATTGTCCGCCTTTTTGCCTTTTTTAATTTCAAAAGAAACGATATTTGCATTTGAAGGGTATTCGGGAACCTCTTTTGTTTTAACATCGGTGTCAATTTCTTGTTTTTGTTCGGGTTCTTTTACCTTTATTTCCTTGGCGGCGGGTTCCGCAACCACTTCGGGCTCGATGATTGGTTCCGCAACCACTTCGGGTTCGGCAACCATTTCGGGTTCAATGATTGGTTCCGCAACCATTTCGGGTTCAACAACCATTTCGGGTTCGATGATTGGTTCGGGTTTTGGTTCTTGTTTAGGTTGAAGTTTCAATAACTCTTCATTGATTGCCTTTGCCAATTCCTCTTCATCAAAATCAAATTCGATTTCCTGTTCCTGTGGTTCTTGTTTCTGTGGTTCTTCTTGTTGTCGTCGTTGTTGTTCAATATTTACATGAGATTGCGGTATTATAATGGGTTGAGGCAAGGGTTCCGGCGTTTCTTCCCTTTTCAATTCAACTTCAATAAGGTCCTTGTCTCTTTTTTCAAATTCCATTTGAGAAATCGGCATAACCTTTTCGTCATATAATTCTTTTTCAATTTCCGTCTTTCGTGCATCAAGGAGGGATTCGGCAATTTTTGTTTCAATTTTTTCAAGCACTTCTTCCTTTTGTTTCAACTTCTTCATCTCATTGCCGACATCGTCTTGACTTGCATAGGTATTATACAAAAAATTGGTGTCTTCGCTTATATAATCTCCATTGTATTTTTTTTCTACTCTAAACGGTTCGCGTTCCCTATTTAATTGGATTCTGTCTTCCTTATCTCGAATAAGTGAAATGGCATAAATCAACAAAAAGACCACCACGGGAAGGACCAAAATACCGGCGATAAGGAAAATCAACCCCGAAGTCTCGCGGTCCTTAACGGCGGTATCAAAATATATGGCAAGGGCGAACGCGGTCATTGATAGAAGACCGGCGGCTATCGCCACAATGTCAAACCAACTTTGTTTTTCTGTTTTATTCATTACTTAAATTCCCCCCAATTATAATAACATGTTTATGATAATACATTTGCAAAAATTTGTAAATTAAAATATAATCCCTTATATTTCATGACGATGAAGAATAATCATTCGAGGGAATGAAATGAAAAAAAGAAGGAGTTAAAGTTTATGGATATTTTACCGAAAGAGATAGTGACACAACTTGACCGCTATATAATCGGTCAAAAGGAGGCAAAGCGTGTGGTCGCGATTGCCCTTCGAAACAGATACCGCCGAAGTCAGCTTCCAAAGGAAATACGGGAGGAAATAACACCGAAAAATATCATAATGAAGGGGCCGACGGGCGTCGGCAAAACCGAAATCGCAAGACGCCTCGCAAAACTTGTCGGTGCACCCTTTATAAAGGTGGAGGCAACAAAATATACGGAGGTCGGTTATGTTGGACGCGATGTGGAGAGCATGATACGTGACTTGGTGGAAGTTGCCATTCGAATGGTGCGGGAGAAGAAACAAAAGGAAGTGCAGGAAAAAGCGGAAAAGATAGTGGAAAAAAGAATCGTTTCCGCGATTGTTGCGGAAAAAAAGAAAAGGGCGGTTGATGTGGCGGAAAGTATTCTCACCGAACAAACTTATGCGGAATACAGGGACAAAAAACTTGAAAACTTTATAATTGAATTGGAAATGAAACGCGAATTGAAACCCATGCTTGACCTTCCCGTTGGTATGTCAATGGGTATTGAAATCGGTTCAATTTTCGATTCAATCGCCCCGGGGACTTTACCGAAAAATACAAAGAAGAAATCAATAAGCGTTGAATCGGCACGTGAACAACTTCTTGAAGAAGAATGCGATAAACTTATTGATAGGGATTTAATTTCGCAGGAAGGCATTGCACTTGCGGAACAAAGCGGAATAATCTTCCTTGATGAAATTGATAAAATTGGAACGGTGGGGCGTGGCGGCGGTCCGGAAGTTTCGCGTGAAGGTGTTCAAAGGGATTTGTTGCCGCTTGTGGAAGGGTCGGCGGTTCAAACGAAATACGGGACGGTGAAAACGGATTATATCCTCTTCATTGCCGCCGGTGCATTTCACGTTTCAAAAGTAAGCGACCTTATCCCCGAACTTCAAGGACGTTTCCCCATTCGTGTCGAATTGGCATCGTTAAACAAGGGCGACTTCTTGAAGATTTTAACACAGCCTGACAATGCCATTACAAAACAATATGAGCAGTTACTTTCGGTTGACGGTATCAATTTGAAATTTGACAAAGACGCCTTGAACCTTATCGCCGAACTTGCGGAAAATGAGAATGAAGCCAATGAGAATTTGGGTGCACGAAGACTTCACACAATTATGGAAATGTTGTTGGAGGAAATATCTTTTAATGTTTCTAAAACTCCGCAGGAAGTAATAATTGATAAAGCGTTTGTTGAATCGAACATGAAAAATATAATCAAAAAGACCGACTTGAAAAATTATGTCCTTTGACCTTGTGGGTCGGTCAAGTTATATTGTCACTTAATCGGTGGATGTTGGGTGCATACCCTTGTGCCTGCCTTACGTATATCAAACGTGTTTCTTATCTCCATGGGAATGTTTGCGGTTTCCAATAGTTTTATTGCGTTTTTATGAACAACGGGGAATGCGGCAAGCATTTTATAACTCATTTGAGAAATGGTCTTCTTGTTTTCATCATAAATGCCGTCTACATCTGTGAACTTTTCATAGACCTTTGCATGAAATAACATCGCCAAAACCGCACCGGTGTAATCACTTCCGCCGCGTGTAAGTAATTCGTATCTTCCGCCGTTGACGCCGTAAAATCCCCCTATGACGGCGGGTAATTTTATTTTGGCAAGATTCCGTTTCGTTTTTGTTAAATTTATGGTTCTGTTTTTATTTATTTCAATTACATCTTTTGCATCTATAAAATTAAAGTTTAATAATTGTGCCATAAGTTTTGCGGAAAAATATTCGCCGCGTGACACGATATAATCTTTGTCTGTCAAGTTTTCAAACCGGTCGGCAAATTCAAAGAGTTGATTTGTAACATTGTGCGGAGCGGAAACGACGATAAGTTTTCTCCGTGAATCGCTCTTTACAATTTTAACACACCGCAAAACGGCACGTTTGTTCCCCATACTTGTCCCGCCAAACTTTACGACCTTCATATTTCCAGTATATTATG
Source organism: Christensenellaceae bacterium (assembly GCA_031255215.1). Taxonomy (GTDB): domain Bacteria; phylum Bacillota; class Clostridia; order Christensenellales; family UBA1242; genus RGIG8050. The sequence continues at coordinate 15,120 of JAIRSY010000052.1, forward strand.
CCGTCAAACTTCTTTGTGAATTTGGGAGCGTGGACCCAATTGTTTGCATATATATAGACAATGGAATTTTTTGTAAAAGATGAAAGTAAAAGAGTGGAAGAACTTAAAGAAAGATATAAAAATGATAAACGCGGGATATTTTACTTCGAACCGAGAACAATCGCCAATGGTGTTGCGTTCGGTTACCCGAATGACTTCAAATATGTGTCGCTTTCTAATGATGAAATTTTTGTGGAAAAAAATAATTATTTAACCGCTCTTGCCTTGAAACAAATTATCGGTGTAACAAAGAAAAAAATATACGTTTGCGGATACGGTAAATTGGGGAAACAGATAGAAAAAGTTTTCAAAGATTATGATATTGAATTTGGTAAGAAAATTCCTCAAAATGCGGACATTGTCGTCAATACGGTGCCGGCACCAATTTTCAAACCTATAAAGGGCATGGAAATAATCGACCTCGCGTCCGCACCTTATGGTTTTAATTGGAAGAAATTAAATAAAGAAAATTACAATTACAGAATCGAACCCGCCTTACCAAGCAGATTCTTTCCAAAGGAAAGTGCCGAGATTGTAAGTGAGGCAATTGAGCGTTATATGCGTCCGTCCCTTGTATTATGTATAACCGGAAGTGCCTGCTCCTACCTCCGTCTTCCCGCAATTTTGAAAGAACTTGTCAAATCATTTGAAATTTATCCTGTGTTGAGTGAAAATGCAAACGTTGTAAACCGGTTTTGCGATATTGAGAAATTCAAGGCGGAGATTGCGGAGATTACGGGACACAATATAATTACAAATATTGCCGGTGCCGAAACTCTTTCCGCAAAAAAAGAACTTCGCTGCTCCTTGATTTTCCCTGCGACCGGTAATACTATCGCAAAACTTAATAATGCAATCACCGATACCGCAGTTTTAATGGCGGCGAAGGCACTCCTCCGCAATGGTAAACCTTGTATCATAGGAATATCCACAAATGATGCACTTTCCGCAAACGCCAAAAACATCGGCGAATTACTTAACCGCAAAAATATATATTTTGTTCCTTATAAGCAGGACGACCCGGTGAACAAACCGTTTTCCTGTATCTGTGACTTTGACAGGATAAAAGAAACCATAGACGCGGCGTTAGACAATCGGCAAATCCAACCGTTTATTCTTTGCCAATAAACCTGCCGCCGCCTCGTTCACCCCAATATATATAGGAAAGCAACAAACATCTTTATAGATTTTCAAGCATTTTCAAGATGACCGCTTTGGGTTTTAGTCCCGCCCATTTCTCAATGACCTCTCCATCCTTCATTATCACAATAAATGGGATGTGGGTAATTCCAAATCTTCTGTTAAGTCCTTCGCTGCTCCCCGTGTCAATACTCCAAAAATTGATGCCTTTTTTTTCCTTTTCTATTTGTTCCAAAACGGGCTGAATCATTCTGCAAGCACCGCAGCCCACCCCCCAAAAATCGACAACGGAGATGCCGTTGGCGGTTTTTTCATCGAATTCATTTTCATTTATTTCTTTCATATTTTCCAATATATAAAAAAGAGGTTGACTTGTCAAACTATTTGTGTTAAAGTTTTCTAAATAGAGATTTTTATTCTTTCACTTATACTTTGGCGGATTGAAATAAAGCCAATTTATAAATTATGGAGGAGTTTGCATGGCAATAAATTTGAAACAAACGGGAGAGTTTGTAGATAAATACGGAAAAACGGATAGGCACGTTTTTCGGCGTGTTCCGGAATTATTAGAAGTGCCGAACCTTTTGGATGTTCAAAGGGCGAGTTTTAATCGTTTTCTTGAAAATGGGATAAAGGAAGTTTTTAACGAATTCAACCCAATAATTGATTACTCGGGAAAGATTGAGGTTTGGTTCCTCGATTATCATCTTGAAAACGATTCTAAAAATTATTCGGAACAGGAATGCCTACGCCGCGGCGTTATGTTTACCAAATCCTTGAAGGTAAAAGTCAGGGTCTTGATAAAGGATAGCGGGGAAATCATTGAGCAGGAAGTGTTTTTGGGCGACGTTCCTATGATGACGGAGGGCGGATATTTTATTGTGAACGGAGTGGCGAGGGTGATTGTAAATCAAATTATAAAGTCCCCGAGTGTTTATTATAAGACGACGCAGTATACGAACAAGGCTACACTTTCCGCAAAAGACATTACATGCACGCTTGAACCCGCACATGGGGCATATATAGAGATTACAAAAGACATGAAAGATGTCCTGCATGTTTCCCCGAATAAGACGCCGAAGATGACCTTGGGAGTTTTTCTGCGAGGGCTTGGTTTTGGTTCCGATAATGAAATTCTTGAATTGTTTGGACATCATCCTTTAATAAAGAATACTCTTGACAAAGATAAAGATAAAAGTAAAGAAAAAGACCTTGAAATGACAAAAGAGAAAGCACTTTTGGAAATAAGCCGAAAGATGCGTCCAAGCGAACTTCCCAATGCGGGTGCGATGGAAAATGCACTCAACAATATGTTCTTTACCTTTCCAAGTTATGATTTATCTTCGGTTGGAAGATATAAATTCAACAAGAAGTTGGGACTTTTGGGCAGGATAATAAATGAAATCGCCGCCGAAGACATAAAGGTTAACGGGAAAGTTATAGTAAAAAGAGAGGAAGAAATAACGAAAGAGACCGCGGAGAAGATTGTCGGGGCGGGTATAAACAGGATATCTATACTTAACAAATTCGGTAATGCCGTATTGGTGATAGGTAATGGGCAGAGGACGGAACGTCATCTTACAAAAGATGACATTGTCGCCGCCGTGTCTTATTATTTGAACTTTATGGATGATGTAGGGTCAAAGGACGAAATTGACCACCTTATGAATAGGCGTCTCAACATGACGGGCGACCTTATGACGCGGCATTTCAAGGACGGAATGCTTAAACTTAGAAATTCTATACGTGAAACAATGCAGACCATGGATATAAACAGTAAACAAATAAATCCGATTTCCATTATAAATGCACGGCCGATAACGAGGGCGCTCCGTGATTTTTGTGCGGTTTCGCAGCTTTCTCATGTTATGGACACAAACAATCCTCTTACGGAAATTACACAAAAGAGGAAGGTCACGGCGGTCGGGCCGGGCGGAATAATGGAGAAGAAGAGGGCGACGGCGGAGGTTCGCGACCTTCATTTTTCTCACAATGGCCGTATTTGTGCCGTGGAAACACCGGAGGGGCAGTCCATCGGGCTTGTAAACTCCCTCGCTATGTATGCGAAAATAAATCAGTATGGCTTTATTACCGCTCCGCTTCGACAAGTTGATAAAAAAAGCGGAAAAGTTACGGACAAGGTGGACTATCTTACCGCCGATGAAGAGGACGCCTTTTATATTGCACAGGCAACGGAACCGTTGAAGGCCGACGGAACATTAAAAAACGAATACATTGTTGTCCGTCATAGAGATTTGGTAATGGAGGTGACAAAGGACAGAGTAGACTATATTGATGCAAGTCCAAGGCAGTTTATTTCCTTGTCCACGGCGTTGATTCCGTTTCTTGAAAACGACGATGCCGGCCGTGCCTTATTGGGTTCAAATATGCAAAGGCAGGCGGTTCCGCTTATAAAAACGGAGGCACCGATTGTGGGGACGGGTCTTGAACATCGTGCCGCCCTTGATTCCGGTGCCTTGGTTGTTGCAAAAAATGACGGTATAGTTACCTCCGTTACATCCGAAACAATTGAAATTCAAAGGGATTTGGATAAGAATAAAGATATTTATAAACTTATCAAATTATCACGGTTCAATGAGGAGGCTTGTGTAAATCAAAAAGCGATAGTGAAAAATGGGGATAAAGTAAAGAAAGGTGACGTCATTGCGGATGGCTATGCGACCGATAACGGTGAATTGGCAATCGGCAAAAACATGTGTGTTGCCTTTATGAATTGGGAAGGATATACCTTTGAAGATGCGATTTTAATAAGTGAGAGGGTTGTAAAGGAAGATAAATTTACATCTATTGCCCTTCATTTGAAAGAATGCCGTGCAAGAATAAACCCAAAGATAGGCGACGAAGAAATCACTCGTGATATTCCCAATTTAAGTGATGATGCACTTGCGAATCTTGATGAAAGGGGAATCGTTCGAATAGGGACATTTGTAAGGACGGGCGATATACTTGTTGGAAGGGTTACCCCAAAGGGCGAAACGGAAATGTCGCCGGAAGAGAAGTTGTTAAAGGCGATTTTTGGGGACAAAAGCCGTGACGTTCGCGATACCTCTCTTCGTGTTGAAAACGGTAAAGAGGGTGTTGTTGTCGGGATAGAGGTTTTCAGCCGAGAGAACAAGGATGAACTTGACGTCGGGGTAAATGAATTGGTTAAGGTGATTATCGCACAAAAACGCAATGTAAAGGTCGGCGATAAAATGACCGGCCGTCACGGAAACAAGGGTATTGTTTCAAAGATATTGCCGGTTGAGGATATGCCTTACATGGCGGACGGCACACCGGTAGATATAATATTGAATCCTATGGGCGTCCCGTCACGTCTTAATATTGGGCAATTATTGGAAATCTCGCTCGGCTTAATCGGTCATATAACGGGCAATAAATATGCCACTCCCGTCTTTAATGGTGCGACAAGAGCGGACATTTCAAAACTCCTTCGCGAAAACGGACTTCCCGAAGATGGTAAAATGCAGCTGCTTGACGGGCGGACCGGCGAACCGTTCCAAAATAAAACTACCGTCGGCTTTATGTATATGTTGAAACTTCATCACATGGTAGATACAAAAATCCACGCACGAAGCACCGGTGCTTATAGTTTAGTTACCCAGCAACCTCTTGGCGGAAAAGCCCAATTCGGCGGTCAAAGAATGGGTGAAATGGAACTTTGGGCGTTGGAGGCCTACGGTGCGGCACATCTTCTTCAAGAAATTCTTACCGTCAAGTCCGATGATATCCAGGGACGGACCAAAACTTTTATGTCAATAGTAAAGGGCGAACAACTTCCTTCCCCCGGTATGCCCGAGGCTACAAAAGTTATGATTAAGGAACTTCAAGGTCTTGCCTTGGATGTGACCATGTTTACAAAAGAAGGTGTTGTTGATACGAAGGATATCTCTACGGCTTTAAGTGAAATTGATGATGTGTCAAAGGATGGACAGCCGGTCGATGACGTTGATATAAATGCACTCTTCGATAATACCGATAATCTTTCATCATCCGCAGGCTTGGAACCGGATACGCAAGATTATGAAACATTTGATATTAACGCAATGTTTGACGATGATGACGGCAAAAACGATAATGATGATGACAATAATGAAGAGGAGGACAGATAATTATGTTTGAATTAAATAATTTTGAGAGCGTAAGAATAAGTTTGGCAAGCCCGAACAAGATTTTATCTTGGAGTCACGGCGAGGTTACAAAACCTGAAACCATCAATTACCGGACACAAAAACCGGAAAAAGACGGTCTTTTTTGTGAGCGTATTTTTGGGCCGAAAAAAGATTGGTGCTGTGCTTGCGGCAAATATAAACTTATCCGTTACAGAGGAACGGTGTGTGACAGATGCGGTGTTGAAGTTACAAAGAGCTCCGTTCGCCGGGAAAGAATGGGGCATGTTCAACTTGCCGCACCGGTTACCCATATTTGGTATTTCAAAGGAATTCCGTCTAAAATCGGCACTCTCTTGGGTATGACTATAAAAAGTTTGGAACATGTTATCTATTTTGTGTCATTTGTCGTTATCAATCCCGGAAGCACCCCCCTCAAATATGCTCAAATTTTAAGTGATAATGAGTTGCAGGACGCACTTGAAAAGTATGGACCAAAGGCGTTTGATTATGGAATGGGTGCAGAATCCATAAAAAAGATGTTGGCGGCACTTGATATAGACAAGGAGATTGAAGATTGCCGTATTATGATAAAAGAGGTGAAGAGCGGTCAGAAGCGGGATAAAGCGATAAAAAGGCTTGATTTACTTCAATCATTTAAGGAGAGCGGCAACCGTCCCGAATGGATGGTGTTGGACGTTATTCCCGTTATTCCGCCCGAACTTCGTCCTATGGTTCAAATTGACGGCGGACGTTTTGCCACCACCGATGTCAATGAACTTTATCGGCGTGTTATTAACCGAAACAATCGTTTGAAAAAGTTGATTGACCTTCAAGCACCGGAGGTAATTATCCGCAATGAAAAAAGGATGTTGCAGGAGGCGGTCGATGCCCTTATTGATAATGGCAAGCGTGGGAAGTCCGTGCAGAATAACAAGGGGAGAGAACTTAAATCTCTCGCGGCCGGTCTTCGCGGAAAGCAGGGACGGTTCCGTAATAACCTTTTGGGAAAACGTGTCGATTATTCCGGCCGAACCGTAATTGTTGTCGGCCCCGAACTTAAACATTACCAGGTTGGTCTTCCAAAAGAAATGGCACTTGAATTATTCAAACCTTTCGTAATGGAACGTCTTGTCAAAAATCAACTTGCAAATCATAGCCGTTCCGCGAAAAGAATGATTGAAGCGGAAAAGGACGAGGTATGGGATGCCTTACAGGAAGTAATCAAGGACCACCCGGTTTTATTGAATAGGCAGCCAACACTTCATAAGTTATCAATTCAGGCGTTTGAACCGGTTTTAATTGACGGCAAGGCAATCCGCCTGCACCCCCTTGTATGTCCGGCGTTTAATGCGGACTTTGACGGTGACCAAATGGCGGTTCATGTTCCAATTTCACCGGAGGCACAGGCGGAGGCACGGATTTTGATGCTTTCTTCTAATAATATTTTGAAACCAAGTGACGGAAAGTCCATTGTGACGCCGACACAAGATATAGTTTTGGGGTGTTATTATCTTACAACAATGGTTGATAAGGCGGAAGGTCACGGTAAGACTTTCAAGAATGAGGACGAGGCACTTCGGGCGTTTGATGCCAAAAAAATTGATTTACGTGCAAAAATCTTTGTCCGTCGCTCTGCATTTGAAATAGATGGGAATATGGATGAAGAGGAAACATTTGGAAGGGTGGAGACAACGATCGGCAGGATTCTTTTCAATCGTTGTTTTCCGCAGGATATTGGAATACTTGACAGAAGTAAAAAAGAGAACAAATTTGCGTATCAAATAAACAAGGATATTGTGAAAAAAGACTTAAATAAAATTATCGTTAAAACTTTTGAAAGACATGGTCCCACAACGACAAGTGAAACAATTGATAACATAAAAAACATTGGGTTTAAGTATTCTACGCTTGCCTCTCTTTCATTTTCAATTTTTGATGCGAATGTGCCTAACGAAAGGGCAAAAATAATTAAGGATACGGAATTGAAGGTCAAGGCGGTCGAAAACGGCTATGCCGACGGCGATTATACTCTGTCCGAAAAAATTGACCTTAATATTGAACTTTGGGATGAGGCGGCGAAAAATATTGAAGACAAGGTTACGGATTCGCTTAGTCCTGAAAATCCAATTTTAATGATGGCAAAATCCGGTGCAAGAGGTTCAATAAAACAAATTATGCAGCTTATCGGTATGCGTGGAATTATCGTGAACGTTTTGGGAACGAAGGAAGACGTCCCGATAAAGGGCTGCTATATCCTCGGTCTGTCTCCATTTGAATATTTCCGTTCCGCACGTGGCGGCCGAAAGGGTCTTGCGGATACCGCGATGAGAACGTCCGATGCCGGATATTTGACAAGACGTTTGGTTGATGTCGCACAAGACGTGATAGTAACGGAGGAGGATTGTTTTGCCTTCTTGAACGAAAAACCGCGTGGTTTGGTTATACGCAAGTTTGATGTCGACGGTTATACGGAGAGTTTGGCAAGCCGAATCACCGGACGCTATACCTCAAAAATGATTCCTAAAATAATTGCGGAAAATGAAATGATAACCGATGAAATTGCCGCCAAAATAGAAAATGCAGGCATAGAGGAGGTTGAAATACGAACCATTCTCACCTGCAAATGTAAACATGGTGTTTGTGCCAAATGTTATGGCCGTGATATGAGTAATAATCAAACCGTTCAGGTCGGCGAAGCGGTGGGAATCATCGCGGCACAATCCGTCGGGGAGCCGGGAACCCAACTTACCATGAGAACTAAACACGGCGGCGGAACAAAAGATACCGCCGGTCTTGTCGGGATGCAAAATATTTTGAAAAACATAAGTTACATGGCGGCGGATTTGGGTGCCTCGGACTCCGCCGTAATTATAAAAGAAGAGGGGCTTCCTCGGGTAGAAGAAATTTTGGAGGCACGTCTTCCCAAAGGGGCGGCAATTATGTCAAACGTATCGGGTGAAGTGATTGAAATCAGGCGTGCCGATAAATCCCAAGAAATCGTCATTCGAATCGGTGTAAAAACTCATGAGACTTATAAAATTCCGTTTGGTATTAAGATAATTGTGAAGAAGGGTGACAAGGTTGAACCGGGTTCGACGTTGACCGATGGCGTCGCCAACCCGCACGATATCTTGAAAACCCGCGGTCTTAAAACCGTTCAGGAATATTTAATGACCGAAATTTTGAAGGTATATAAGACCCAAGACATCGAAATTAACAACAAACATCTTGAAATAATCGTTCGGCAAATGCTTCAAAAAGTCAAGGTGGAGGACCCGGGCGAAACCAACCTTCAACTTGGTTCCGTTATTGATGCCGTTGAATTTGAGGCAATCAACATGTCTGCAATTCAAGAAAACAAGAAACCCGCACGTGCCGCAAGAATTTTGATGCCGATTACAAAGGCCGCCTTGCGAACGGACAGTTTCCTTTCCGCGGCATCATTTCAAGAAACAAGTTCAGTCCTTGCCGATGCGGCGGTAAAAGGCAAAGTTGACAACCTTATCGGTATTAAGGAAAACGTCATCTTCGGCAAACTTATTCCTGCGGGAACCGGACTTAAACGTTATCGAAATGTCGGTTATAAGGTGGTGAAACAATGAAAAATATATTTCTCGAAAATGATTTGGTGATTCCGTGGGTCGCCGACAATATTGAATGGATTCAAGGTGTTTTTGTCGCGATTATGGCACTGTCCGCCGTGATAATGATAATAGCAATTTTGGCGTCTCCTCCCGAAACCGGTTTGGGACATAATGCAATAACGGGAACCAATGAGAGTTATTATTCCAAAAACAAACGCGGGACAAATAGCGGCATAATTCGCAACATAATAATAATCTGTGCGGGAGTGATAGCATTAAGTGCAATAATTTACTTTGTCTTATATGGAATCTATCACGACACAACAAAATAAGAAATCCGGAAGGCACCGTGTTCGTGCTTGCAATCATTAAATTGTTATGCTACAATACCAAATAGATAAATAAAAGAGAGGTGATGTAAAAATGAATCAAATAATCGTTGGAGAAAACGAGGGCTTTGAAGGTGCTCTTAAAAGATTTAAAAGAAAGATTGCCAAGGACGGTGTTTTGCAGGATATGAAGAGAAAGGAAGAATACGTTAAACCGTCGGTAAGGAAAAAACTTAAAAGACAAGAAGCACGCAAACGAAAGCGTAAAGAGGAACGCGGCGGCTGCTAACAATGGTTTATGTCCTCAATTATGGCTGTCGTGTGAATTATTATGAAAGCGAGCAGATTGCGGCAAAATTCAACGGAGTTGTCATAGTGGAAAAAGACATTAAGAAGATCAAGGACGCCGAGCCCGTCTTTTTTGTCAATTCATGTGCGATTACTTCCAAGGCGGAAAAAGGTTCACGGTATGCCGTTTCAATCATAAAAAAATATCACCCGAATGCGGAGATAAATTTTGTTGGCTGTGCCTCTAAACATCAAAATAAATTAAACAATGCAATAATTGCGAAGAGGGAGAAAGCATTTATAAAGATCCAGGACGGCTGTGCCGATTTTTGTTCCTATTGTATAATTCCCTATATAAGGTCAAAGATCTGCTGCCGCAATGTTGCCGATGTTCTTGCCGAAATCAAGGCACAGCCGCCGGTTGTTAAAACGATAATTCTCTCCGGAATCAACTTGACCTATTATAAACATTTGAACGAACTTTCTCAAAATATCAATAAACCGTTTTATTTTGGAAGTTTAGAACCGAATTGTATAACGAAAGATTTTTTAGAGGTTTTGCACGCAAATTCAAACTTTATCCCCAACTTTCATGTGTGTCTTCAATCCGGATGTGATGAAACCCTTTCAAATATGAATAGGCATTATACAACCGCGGAATATCTTGCAAAGATAAATTTGATAAGGAAGTATTTCCCGACGGCGAGGATTTCAACCGACATAATCGTTGGATTTCCAACCGAAACGGATATAAATTTCGACCGGACCTTGCACTTTATTAAAATAATTAACTTTGATAAAGTCCATATCTTTCCGTTTTCGCCGCGTCCAAAAACCGCCGCTTTTTTGATGAAACCCATCACCAACAGAATTATTAAAAATAGGGTTGACAAGCTTAAAAGTCTATTGTATAATGATAATGAAAAAAAGAAGTGAATTCCTTTCCACCTTTATTGCCTTCAATGTGCGGTCAAGGTCAATAACAAAAATTCCCCCCAAGGTTTTTGTTCGGAAAAGGAGTGTAATCATTTTCACTTCTTTTTTCAAAATATAGGAATCGTTGTTCAATTAAACGGCGGTTTCGTAAAAAGAGGAGGGAAAAAATTATTTTTAAGGGGTGTAAAATAAACGGCGAGATAAGGGCGGGGGAACTTCGCGTTATCGGTGCCGATAACCAAATGGTTGGGATTATGACCCTCGCCGCCGCTCTTCGTCGTGCCGATGAAGACGGGCTGGATTTGGTTTTAATCAATGAAGCTTCTCAACCGCCGATTGCCAAAATTACAGATTACGCAAAGTTTCGTTACGAGGCAATAAAAAAAGAAAAAGAACAAAAGAAGGAACAGAGGAATAACATTGTCCATCTTAAAGAAATTCAACTTTCAATCGCTATTCAGGAAAATGAAATTGAATTCAAAATGAAAAAGGCAAGGGAATTTATTAACGACGGCGACAAGGTTAAGGTTTGCATCAACCGCCTTAAAGGTCGAAAAATGCAGCTTGCCGACAAGGGCGTCGCCGTCATTAACGCTTTCGCCGAAAAAATGGCCGACATCGCCGAAATGGAAATGCCCGTTAAAAAACTTGGCGGCGGTGCAGGCGGTGTGAATATTATGACTATATTAAAAGGGAAAAACAAATAATGAAAATAAAAGCAAAAACTCATAGCGGTGCAAAAAAAAGATTCCGTGCACGCAAGAATGATATAAAAAGAAGTATGAAGAATAAAAATCATATCTTAAATAAAAAAAGCCGTGAACGAAAACGTAAATTGCGTCATGGTTCCGTCGTTGAAAAGGCAAATGAAAAGACAATAAGGAGGTTAATTCAAAAATGAGAATCAAAAGAAGCGTAAACGCACTTAAAAAAAGACGCAAAACTTTGAAACTTGCAAAAGGTTATCGTGCGACGAAGTCTACCCTTTACAGAGTAGCAAAAGAACAGGTAATGAAGAGCGGCGAATACGCATTCCGCGGACGCCGTATGAAAAAACGCGATTTTCGTAAGTTATGGATTGCAAGAATTAACGCCGCGGCAAGAATTAACGGCCTCACTTATTCACGGCTTATGGACGGACTTAAAAAGTTGGCAATTGATATAAATCGAAAGATGTTGAGTGAACTTGCCGTCAATGATGCGAAGGAATTTACAAATTTATGCGAGAAAGTGAAACAATCGACGCCAAACTCCTAAAAAAATTGGAGGATAAAAAATACAGACGCCAATATGGTCTTTGTATTTTGGAGGGTGAAAAGATAATCAAGGATAATCTTGACAAGGTAGTCAAGGTTTTCTTGAACGAAAAAAATAGTTTGAAAAACTATTCCGGACGCGTTGCGGTCGCCCAAATTCCTATGCCTGCCGTGCCTACAATTCCGTTTTTGGTCCTTGATTGTATACAGGATCCAACCAATATGGGTGCCATCTTACGCTCTGCCTTCGCATTCGGTTTCCGCACCGTATATTGTATCAATTGTGTGGACCAATATTCATCAAAGGTCATTCGTGCCTCCGCCGGTTATTGTCTCCGCCTTAATATAATAAATTGTAATTATCAAGATATCCCAAATGAAAAGTTGTTCGTCGCCGGTTTTAATGGCAAGGAAGTTAAAGGATTTTCCCAAATAAATAATCTTGTTCTTGGCAATGAGGGGAACGGTGTGTCCGCGGAAATTCTTTCTAAATCACATGAGATTATCTCGATCCCGATGAATGAAGGCTGCGAATCCCTTAATGTTTCGGTTGCCGGTGCAATCATTATGTATTACAATAAGGTGTCGTCTTGAAAAAATGTTTTTCAAGATGAATTTATTAAAAGGAAAAGTAATAAAACCATGAGCGGACATAATAAATGGAGTAAGATTCACCGAAAAAAAGGTGAGGCGGACGCCGCCAAGGGCAATGTCTATGCAAAACTTGGCAAGGAAATCTTTGTCGCCGTGAAACAGGGTAAGTCCGCCGACCCCGAACAAAATTCTAAACTTCGCGAACTTATATCAAAGGCACGAAATGTCAATATGCCCAATGCCAATATTCAACGTGCCGTTCAAAAGGCCGTCGGCGACTCCGCCTCAAATGATTATGAATATATAACCTATGAGGGTTATGGTCCCGTCGGCGTTGCCGTTTTAATTGACTGCCTTACCAATAATAAAAATAGAACCGCCGCGAATATAAGAAGTTACTTTGAAAAAAGCGGTGGTTCCTTGGGCGTTTCGGGTTCCGTTTCGTTCCTTTTTGATGAAGATTTTGATGATGACGGCGAGACGATTATCAAAGTGCCGAACTATTTCGTATCTATACCGGAGGAAAAAGAAAAGGCATTTGAGAAGTTGCTTGAAAATTTGGAAGAAGATGAAGATGTAGTAAATTTTTATCATAACGGAAGTGACAATGAGCAATAATACGCATCGGACCAAGGTAATTATGGGAATTGACCCGGGCATAGGTATCATGGGTTGGGGCATAATTAAAAAAATCGGTTCAATTAACGAAATAATTGACTATGGAGCGATTGAGACGGAGGTGAAAGGCGACTTCGGCAGACGATTATGTAAAATAAATGATGAACTTGAAAAACTCTTCGCATATTATAATCCCGATGAAATAGCGATTGAGGAACTCTTTTTTTGTGCCAACGTTAATACCGCCTTGTCGGTTGCCGCCGCCCGGGGGATCGCCGTCATGCGGGCATCGTATTATAATGATAAGGCGGTTTTTAATTATAAACCTAATCATATCAAAATTGCGGTCACCGGTTCCGGCAAATCAAGAAAACCTGAAATCCAAAAGAAAGTAGCCGAAATCTTTAATTTGTCTCAAAAAATTAAGCCCGATGACGCCGCCGACGCCCTCGCCATTGCCCTCACGCATTCTTTTTATTTAGAAAATCCAAATTGCATTAAGGTTGTCAAGCCGTCAAAAGTAATACAAAAATAGATTTGGCGGCAAAGGATACGTGAAAGGTTAAATTCTTTTGTCATCGCCTTCGAATGTTATTACCGCGGTTTTATTTTTATCGAAAATCCTACCGAAGATTCTTTGCCCGTATGTTTCTAAAATCTGTTCCGTACTTAAATTGCTTGTTATAATAAATGACCTGTCACTTTCATATCTTTCCGCTATTACGGCATAGAGATATTCCATTGTGTTTTTTTGGTCTGGCTCCGTTCCTAAATCATCAATAATTAAAAGGTCATAGTTTTCAAGGTCTTCAAACCTTACTTTTTTGATTATTGAATATGCCGAATAAAACCCGACCTTAAATCCCCTAATATGTAGATTTTGGGCGATTTTTTTAGCGACAAATGTCTTGCCTGTCCCCGTTGCACCGATAAAAACTAAATTTATTTTTTTTGTGTTGGGGAACTTCTCGCAATAACTGTCTAAATTTTTATAATTTATTGGGGATAGTTGTTTCCTTGGTTCAATGGCTTCAATGAAATCATTAAGCATTTTATCGCGTTTTTTCACGAGTGCCAAATAACCACGCTTTGCCGATTCGTCGGCCGACCTTCCAATTGCTATCGTAAGAGCCCGCACTTCGTCATCTAATTTTAAGAATTCCTTGTTCCTTCTCGCTTCTAAAATGTATCTTCTTTGCATTTTGCAATCTCCTTTATCTTCTCTATGTCGTAATCATGTTTAATGAAATTCTGCTTATTCGGTTGTGTTTGCCGTTTTCTTAATTCCTTGATAAGTCTCTCTAATTCGGTTCTGTTCGCCTTGCCTGCCTCGAATTTGGCCGATACACCCCCAACCGTCCTTAATCCCAAATACGCAAGATTCTTCGCTACGGTCAAAATATAAGCGTAACCAACGGTATACCCTTTTAACTCTGCACAGTTTTTGATTACAAGCAATAACGCGTCCGGTTCAAAGTGCATGCTTTCCATAAAGGCGTAATACTCATGAAATTCGGTTGTTGTTATCATTCGTCCGTCCAAAATCGCCTGTGCCTTTGCATTAAAATCATCGTATTTTCCCGTAGGCAGGTTTTTTACTTTTGAAGAATTATTTCTAATAGGAAGATACTTCACCTCGTCATTTACAAACTGGACAAGACCTTGCCCCTCCCAAAATTCAAATGCACTCTTCACATCTTCAACCGACAACCCCAATGTCAAACTTACATTCTCAATTGTATTTTCTGAACCAATGGAATTATTGCAAAGCATTAACCCGTAGAGATATACACGGACGCAATCCCCGTTTGATGTGGGAAGATGCTCGTTCAAAAAAATGTTGGAAATCATCGTGTAATTTGAATTTACCATTCCCCTCGAATATGAAACAAACGCCATGTCTAATTGTAACATAAAAATGAAGAAATTAAAGTTCTATTTTTTTGCGTTAAAAGTCTTTCTTTTTGAAATTATAAAACAATTGCCATGATGCCACTATCATAAACATTAAGAAAATTGGAAACGTCCACCAAATGTCATGATAAACGGTTAATGGAGAAAGCATCAACCTTGTTCCTAAATATTTTATAGGGTCAAGCGGAATCGAAGTAAAAAAACATGAAAATAAAATGAGGGCGACCGCGGCCGCCGCCGAACTTCCAATAACCGTTTTGGGTTGCCTCTTGCTTAAACAAAATAATCCCGTGCCTATCATAAAGACAACAATTTTGAACAATAACGATAAAATGTAAATCAATAGGTAATTCATCGCAAACATGTCCGCCGGCGTCTTCGCCCCCTCAATGAAAATTATCTTGTCCGTTCCGTCCATGTCAAAATATTGTCCTGCGAAAATGTAAAACAAGGCAAACAATAACCCAATCACCGCCGTAACCGCAATCAAGGACGCAAAAAACTTTGCCAACAGTATTTGTCCCCTTTTTCTTTTGATTGCAAGAGAAGTAATAATCGTTCCCTTGTGAATATCGGTCCAAACGGAACCCGCCGTGAAAATAATCGCTAAAATTATAAGCGGAATGCTTGCAATCTCCATACAATTAAAAATAAAATCATAAAATGAGTTAACTTCGCCGAATCGAAACGCCGTTTCGCCGTGTCCGTATTTTTCGTAAACCGCCTCAATTCGTTCCGCTTCTAATCTATCATTTGGCAATAAATATTTATTATCATTGTTTTTGTTAAGAAAAAGTCTATACTTCGCATCCAATAATTCATAATTATCTATTGCAAGCAATTCGGTCCGCTGCTCCATTGTTAAAATCTTCTTTTCAATTGCATTTAGTTCTTCCGCCAAATTAAATTTTTCCCAATTTGCATTTAATATTGAAAGGTTTCTATCCGTCGGTTCATTGAAATAATCCGTCAAATTTGAATTTACTTTATCAAAAACCCTTTTCTCTATCTCCGTAAGGTTTTCATACGCCGACCGTGCCGCCGCTCTCGCCGTTTCTAATCCGCCTGTTATTACCGATGCGTTCATCTTCTTAAATGCTTCATGAAAAACCTTGATGTTTTGCGGATTCGTTTCATTTACTATTATATACCGAAGTTCAGTGTATTCTTTGCTGTAATCCTTTTCTTCTTTATCATGTATAAGACTTACAACCGCTATTGAAAATACACCGACAAGAAAAATGAAATACAGTATCGCAAGCGGCGGAACGCGTCTTAATAACTTTTTCAATTCATAAAATAACATATACATAAACATTGTAATATATAAAATACAATGAGTAAAATTAAAATTGCCGTTGTCGGGTGCAGCGGTTTGGTTGGTTCGACAATGTTAAAAGTCTTAAAGGAGCGGGGCGTCGACGCCGACCTTGTATGTATAAAAAAACTTTCTCTTCAAATAATCCGTGACACACGCCCGGATTATGCCCTTATGGCGGTTTCCGCAGACCTTTCCAAAATTTGGACCCCTGTTTTCGTGAAATATGGAACGGTGGTGATTGATAATAGCAGTCACTTTCGCCAAAACCCAAAAGTCCCACTTATCGTTCCCGAGGTCAATGCCGACCAAATAAAATCCGCCAAGATTATCGCCAACCCTAATTGTTCAACTATTCAATCCGTTATCCCTCTTTCACTATTGAATAAGGACAATAAAATTAAAAAGATTATTTATAATACTTATCAGGCCAAATCCGGTGCCGGTGCCGAAACACTTCGCGAGTTTATCAAAAAACCCGATTTCAATGTTATACCCTTTATCCAAGATGAAGAAGAAAAAATGATAAATGAAACGAAAAAAATACTTAATGATTTTAATCTTGAAATTTATGCCACATGTGTTCGCGTTCCCGTTCGAAATTGTCATCTCGTTTCAATTTATGTCGAATTTGAATCAATCATTGATTTTGAAAAGATAAAAACCTTGCTCAATCCACGCAAAATGATTACCCCGGTTGAAGCCGATGGTTTTGATGAGATTTTCGTTTGCCGCCTGCGTCAAAATAATGACCGTTCAATTTCCTTCATTACCGTTGCCGATAATTTACGCAAAGGTGCCGCCACAAATGCAGTCCAAATCCTCCAAGGTATCCTCCGTAACAAACATAAAGGTATCGACGACGGGGGGAAATAATGCTTGATACCTTGATTATTGATATCTGTGTAGGTTTGGCGTTCGCCTTCTTTGCCTCCTTTATCGCTTTTTTTGCGTGTCGTCAAAAGTAGACAAGATACGATTCTTCCTTGATGCTACTATCTTGATTATGAAAGTAATAAATAAGATTTTGGACAATGTCCTCTACATCTCATTGGAAGGTGAACTTGATGAGGCATCCGCCGAGTTTACGCGTTCCAATCTTGATGCCTGTTTGGACAATTCACATGCAAAACAAATCGTCATTGACCTTGCAAAACTTTCCTTTATGGATTCCACCGGTATTGGCATGCTTATCGGCCGTTATAAAAAAATGAAAACGAAAGGTGTCCCAATCTTCATTTCCAATCCAAGCAGCCACGCCGACCGCATTTTCAAAATGACGGGTCTTTACGAAATAATGCCGAAAGTTGAAAGGAGGGCATAAAAAATGGAAAATAAAATGTCTTTAAGAATTTCTGCCAAAAGTCAAAATGAAAGTTTCGCTCGCTTCGTCATCGCCGCCTTTGCCGCGTCCGCCAATCCTACAATCGATGAAATAAATGATATTAAAACCGCCGTAAGCGAGGCAATAACCAATTGTGTCGTTCATGCGTATAAAAGACGCCAAAATCAAAATGACCTTATAACAATTGATTGTGAACTCCACAATTCATCTCTCACAATTAAAATTGCCGATAACGGTGTGGGTATTCCCAATGTGATACAGGCAATGCAACCCTTCTTTACAACCGAACATAATGGGGAACGTTCCGGCATGGGGTTTACCGTAATGCAAAGTTTTATGGACGAATTATCCGTTCAAAGTACGACAAACGGCACCGAGGTTATAATGAAAAAAACTTTTACAGAAGAGGAGAATAAACAAGAAGCGGCAGGGGATTGATACGTGGATAAAAGTAAAGACAAAAATCTTGACCCTGATTTTTTAATCAGGAAACATAATCCGCTTATAAAAAGCATTGTCCGCCGTTATGTTGGTCGCGGGGTTGAATATGACGACCTTTATCAACTTGGTTGTCTCGGTTTTGTAAAGGCGATAAAAAAATATGATAAAAAATATAATGTAAAGTTTACTACTTATGCCGTTCCTCTTATCGCCGGAGAAATAAAAAGGTTTTTGCGTGATGATGGCTGCATAAAGGTTTCCCGCTCCGTCAAGTCTCTTTATGTCAAGATTAAAAAATATCTTGCCGAAAACAATACCCCTAATCCAACCGTTGATAACCTCGCCTCTCATTTCAATGTTGACCCCGAAGATATAATTTACGCCATGGAGGCATCTCACCTTCCGCTCTCCTTGTTCGATAAAAATGAAAATGACGACGGTGAGGACGGCATATCTCTTGCCGAAAAAATCTCCGCTAATGACGATAAGGCGTATATTGATAAAATAATGATTTCAAATTGCCTGAAAAAACTTAATCCAACCGAACAAAAAATAATTCTTCTCCGCTATTATAGAAATCAAACCCAAAGCGAAGTCGCCGCCGCGTTAAATCTTTCACAGGTTCAGGTCTCTCGTATGGAACAAAAAGTCCTTGCCGAAATAAAGGCTTATTTTACCGCAGATGTCATATAACCACACCCCCCCCCAAACAAACAGTACAAAAAGGCAAAAAAGATTGCCTTGTCCCATACCCGCGGCATATGCTTTAATTCTAACTATACATACACCCAAAAAAAGGAGGAATACCCGTGGATACCCTCAACGAAAAACAACTTGAAGATATGAGCAAAGAACAACTATATAAGATCC
>JAIRSY010000053.1 GCA_031255215.1 Christensenellaceae bacterium
GGATCTTATATAGTTGTTCTTTGCTCATATCTTCAAGTTGTTTTTCGTTGAGGGTATCCACGGGTATTCCTCCTTTTTTTGGGTGTATGTATAGTTAGAATTAAAGCATATGCCGCGGGCATGGGACAAGGCAATCTTTTTTGCCTTTTTGTACTGTTTGTTTGGGGGGGGGGGGTGTATTTTGTTTTTCTTGGCGGTAAAATTGCTGTTGACATAATTTGTATTATCCAATATATATATTGAGCATTGAAATATGGGATATCAATGTCAATGTTAAATTCGATAGTTATTATAAATAAAAGGAGAAACTGTCAAAATGGAAATATATATAAAGTGTCCGATTTGTGAATTGAATTATATTACCAAAAAGGAAAGAATGTGTTCTATTTGTAAGCAAAAAATGCAAAATATTTCCAAAAATGACGTCGGGCTTTGTCCAATATGTAAAATAAATTACATTTCAGAAGACGAAGTTGTTTGTTCTACATGTTCGGCGGATTCAGACCTCAGCGATGAAGAATTGCACGAACTTTACGGCGGAACGCAGGAAAATCATGGAAATGACGATGCGACGGAAAACGAATCCGATGGAGACGATGAACTTATTCCCATTGAAGAGGAAGAGTTTGAAATTATGGATATTTCGGGAATTGATAACGGTGAAGCCGTGGAAGAAGAGGAACCGGAAGAGAAAAACAGCGAAGAAGAAAGCGAGGACGATGATTTTGACGATGACGATGAGAGTTTTGAAGACGAAGACGAAGACGACGAAGAGGACGAAGATGAAGAAGATGATGATTATGAAGACGATTAAGGCAAACAAAACCGGCTCTCCATATTAAAATATACTCTTCATACCTACAATCCTTGCCCCCCTTCTTGACTTTTTGCTTAATTTGATTGACAAAACTTTGAATTGACGGTTACACTTGAAAAGTATGGTTTCTTTGATAATTATTAAACCGAATTATGAAAAATTTGCCGACAAGATATTGTCCCTGTTGGGCGGGGAGGTAATTTTTAGGGAGAGATTTATGATGACCAAGGACTTGTGCCGAAAACACTATGAACATCACCTGGATAAACAATTTTATCCTGATTTGGAAAAATATATGCTATCGGGGGAATGTATCGGTGCAATAATTAAGGGCGGAAATCCAAGGTCAAAGGTTGAAGAGATTAGAAAACATTATATGGATTTGGTAGGAGAAAAAAACCTCGAAAAAAATGTGGTGCATGTAAGTGACAGTGAAGAAAACGGTAAAAGGGAGGTTGAGATGTTCAAGAACTACTTCGGTTGGAAGATTAAAAGATAATCAGGAGGAAATTTATGGAAAACAAAGAGGTTTTAATCGGAAAGGTTCTTCGGCCAAGGGGATTAAAAGGGGAATTAAAGACGGACGCCACGCTCTTCAATCTTAAAAAAGTTTTAATTGATAATAAAAATTTCATAGTAGAAAATGTGAGTAAACATAACGGTTTTGTTTATTTTAAGTTGGTTGGGGTTGACAACATAGATGCGGCGGAAAAACTTCGGGGAAAAGAAATTTATGCGGAACCGATATTGCAAGAGGGGGAAATCTTAACAAGTGATTTAATTGGTTTTACCGTCGTATGCGGAGATAAAAAAATAGGAAAAGTAAAGAGCGTTGAAAGTTACGGCGGCGGTAATTTTTTGAGTATTGCTTGTTTTGGAGGCTTCCGCAATATTCCTTATGAAGATGAATTTATTGTTGAAACGAATATGACAAAAAAAGAGATAATTATAAATGACGCTGCACTTCAAGAGGATATTATTTTATGAAGTTTACGATTTTGTCTCTTTTTCCGGATATGTTTGTGCCTTTGAAAACAAGTATTCTAAAACGTGCAAATATAGAAGTAATCAATTTTAGAGAATACAGCAAGGATAAACATAAAAAGGTTGACGACACGGTTTACGGCGGAGGTGCAGGAATGCTCCTTTCATGTCAGCCAATCTATGATTGCCTTCAAAATATTGATAAGGAACATAAGGCATACAGGATTTTTATGACGCCGTTTGCACCGGTTTTATCACAAATAAAAGCAAAAGAGTTATCAAAAAAAGAAGAAATCATAATCTTATGCGGACATTATGAAGGCGTTGACCAACGGGTTATTGATATGTGTTTCGATGAATGTATTTCAATAGGAAATTTTGTATTGACGGGAGGAGAACTTCCGGCAATGGTTTTGGTAGATTGTGTAAGCCGTTTTACGGGAATAATTAAGGATGAAAGTCTAAATGATGACGGACATCCCCAGTATACTAAACCGGATAATTTTATGGGGGTAAAGGTCCCCGACGTGCTTCTGTCCGGTAATCATGCAAATATAAAGAAATTCAATGTTGAAACAAAAAAATAAGTATGTTAGAATTGTGACATGTTAATTCAATGGTTCCCCGCCCATATGGCACAAACACTTAAAATGATAGACAAAGAATTGAAACTTTGTGATGCGATTATCTATGTGTTGGATGCAAGATGCCCAAAATCATGTATCAATCCAAAATTTAATGACTTTGTTAACCGAAAACCGGTCTTATATGTCTATAAAAAACAAGACTTGGCTTGCAAAAAATATAAAAAACAAAATGTAATCTTGGAATTGCAAAATCTATTGAAAAATAAAATTGAAAGAAAAATGGCACGCGGCGTAAAACCTATCCTTCGCGTGATTGTGGTAGGCGTCCCAAATGTCGGCAAATCAACACTTATCAATGAATTGTCCCACCAAAAAAAAACCAAGGTCGGGAATAAGGCGGGCATAACGCGGACAAAACAATGGGTCCAAATAAATGATTATCTTTGGCTGCTTGATACTCCGGGCACTTTATGGCCCGAAAAAGTAGATAAAAACCTTGCGTATGTGGGCTGCGTTAAAGATGAAGTTATCAATGTGATTGAACTGTCAAAAAATTTAATCGAAGATTTGAAATTTCAATGGACTTTTGAGGAATATAAAAAGAAAAGAGGGTTCAAAGATGACCGAACAACCGCAACCGCAATAATAAAGAATTTTAGAGCCGGGAAGTTTGGGACTTTTATATTGGAAAATGAAAATTAAAATAACCTTTACGGTGTCGCAAAATGACCTAATCTTTTGACAAGCTCCATCAATTGTTCGTAACTGCTCTGCCCTTTCCCCATCGCTATCTTTTGGTATTGTCCGTTGAATGCGTAGTAAAATATCTCCGGCACAAAATCCGCCAAGTCTTCATACTTCATTAACCCATATTTTGCGATGTCTTTCAATAATTGAGTTTGGTCATATCTCATCGTCTTTGGATCAACATCAAATATGTTTGCAAATGGCTGCGTCTCCGCCGGCACCGACAATAATCCGTTGACATAATAATTCAAATGACCGAATGTTACGGGGCTCCATGCTCCGGTTATGCGAGTTTCATTTTCAACCGACAATAATTTTACTTTTGTTCCGTTCTTGTCAAAATAATGTCCTATGTATTTATCGGCATTATTGGTGAAGAGGTATACAAATTTATTCAACGTGTAATCCCAAAATCCATGTTCCTCAATCATTTCAACGGTCGTGCCGCCTTCAAAATTTAATTTCGTAACCGTGAATAATCCATCACTGTCGCCTTTATGATCAATAAACAAAATCGGTGCAGAATCAAATGTTCCCGTCTCAAAATTCCATACGCGGAGCATCTCCGTCCCGTCTAAATCTTCCACCGCTTTTTGTGTCCCGTCCGCCAAGGTTATCATCGTCCCCGTTGCAACACAAGATTTACCGCCGCTCACATTTACAACGGCGTCCTTGTTTCCGCCTCCCGCCGTAAACTCCTCCGACATATTACCAACGTATAATGGCTCCGGACTTGCTACCCCACGTCCATTTAATACTTTGCCGGCGGCGTTGCCCGGTTGATCCGTGTTGGAGGCGTCACCCTCTTCTTTTGGCGGCTCCTGCATCATTCTCCACTCCGGTATCTTGGCATTCTCACCCGGGTCGTCTTCGCCGTCGCTTTCCATCATCGCATGTCTATACATGAACACATTATAGAGCTTCTTACCATCGTTGGCAGACGCCACCGCCGTATTATACTGCCCTCTTGCATAGTCCGCAAAAGCATCAAACGTAACGCCGGGTTTTCTTACTTCCGCATACCCAATGTCTTCTCTTGCCTCACCCGTGTAAATTGATTGCCCGTAAAACGGCGATGAAACATAATAATTCTCTCCGACATAACTTCCTCTAAAACTTGCCGTATCTCCGCCGGAAAAACCTGACAACGTATCCTCATTTACGGTATCCTTTATTCTCCACTTTACAACCCTGTCTCTCCACTCTACGACATCTCTGCCCGCAATCTTTATTGTTGTTAGTCCATTAGCGGAAGCATCCGTTATATTCGTACCATACATTTGGTATACATAGCGTATCTCAACCGGCCAATAAA
The DNA here is from genome assembly GCA_031255215.1 of Christensenellaceae bacterium. GTDB lineage: Bacteria > Bacillota > Clostridia > Christensenellales > UBA1242 > RGIG8050. Next base: position 4,451 of record JAIRSY010000053.1, read on the forward strand.
GTGCAACGTCTGATAATGCAACGGCAAAGGTATTGCGGGCTACCTCTCCGAACGCATAATTATTATCCTGAAATTTTGCATCCTTTACTTGTCCGCCTTCATATATGGGGTTGACAAAGATATTATTATACAAAGAAGTTTTATAGTCCTTATCTATATCTTTCAAAACCGGCCTGTTATCATGGGCGGCGAATAGCGAAGGGAATGAGGCGTCTATTGGATTCATGTAATAAGTATTGCCGGGTCGAAGTGCCGCATCGCCTTCGGTCACGGCGTTTAATCGATAAAGATCAACCGCCGCATATGGGTTTGAATTGACCGGTTGGAAATACGTAATTATATTTTCATTTGTAAAGTCCTTTGCACTTGCTTCTGCCTCTTTGGTCGTAGTCAGCGAATATCTCGCCACTTTGGAAAATTTTAAGGCATAGGAGACAAGTGTTGTCTTTTTACCGTCAGGATTAGTAATAGTAAGCTTCGTTTCGATGGGTTCATATTTAATTACTTGGTCATACAACCATTTGGCTCCTTCTATTATCGGTCTACCGGTGGTCAATTTACCTTTTTCTTCCCTGAAATTATTATCATAATAAGCCTGATAATAACCACCACTACACTCCACTACAAAACTATATTCGACCACTTCGCTTTTAGTGGTTGTGGTTGTGAAACTTACGGTGCCGTTGCCGATTTTATCAACGGCAACCGTTTGACCGTCGGATGTAAATGACGTCAAGACATCCCTTGTGGGTTGCAACCTTTTCCATACCGTAAAGGCGTCCAAAGTCAACCATGTTTGGCGGGCTTGGTCGTATACAGAGT
>JAIRSY010000044.1 GCA_031255215.1 Christensenellaceae bacterium
GCTTCCGTTAGCCCATCTTGGCATCGAAGAGCCGGATGCTAATTTAATAATCAAGTTGGTATAACTTGTCGTTATTTTCGTGGCAATTATTGTCGGCGTGCTGTTATTGTTTGGATAATTCCAAACTGGACAAAATAATAGTCATAATCATTTAGGACCTTTGTAAATCGGTATTTGTATAGCGTATATGAACTTACGTATAAACTTTGCGTAAATGTGCCAGTTTGAGTGAATGTGAATTTTGGCGTTTCCCCTTTGGGAACACGGCACAGGCAATTTGTAAATACAGAATAGTTATAAAAACCAGAATAACCCCAATTCTGAGCGGCTTTGAAACAAAACTTGAAGCCGAAAACGCATATCTTAATTTCAAGATGCAACATAAAGCCAACTGCTCTAAATTTAAGAATTTTAATGATAATAGTTTTGTGTTCGGCGTAGTTGCTCCATTGTCTTTAACAACAGTTACGCGTAAATTTAACGAATATTGCGACATTGCCGAAGTCAAACGAATAAGAATACACGACTTACGCCATTCACACGCGAGCCTGCTTATAAGTCGGGGACAAAACATATTGGCAATCGCTCAAAGGCTTGGACACTCTAACGTAGAACAATTATTAAACCGCTACGGTCATTTAATGCCGGAAGACCAAAAACGGCTCGTAAACGCCATAAATATAGATATAAAATAATTTTTTATGACTAATTTATGACTAAACACAACATACCACAATATATTGTGGTATAATTATAAGAAAACCACCATATATGGTGGTTATGAGCGTTGGCAGGGGCGGCAGGACTTGAACCTACGAATGCGACAGTCAAAGTGTCGTGCCTTACCGCTTGGCGACGCCCCTAAATCGCTTGAATTATACACTTTTGCTTCGTTTTTGTAAAGAAGAAATATTGACGGCGGATAAAAATAAAGCAGTTTGATGTAATTTAACCGCACCGGAAAAATCATTTGACTCAATTGCAATCTTCGTGTTACTATCTTGATAAATAAAAGGAGGAAAGAACGTAACACATGGAACCTAATGGAAATATTTTTTGGACAGACGACCTTGGCAATGCGGTTCAAAAAGGCATCGTTGATGACAAAATTATTATAACCACGCAAGGAAGTGCAACAAAATCGTTCCCTTACGATTATGTCAACATTAAATTGACTTTTAACGGTGAGAAAGAAAATGAAGACAGTTCATCCGCCCTGGCATCGGTGACAAATGCAATGAGCCAGTTTGATAAACTTGTTTGGGCAAAAATAAATAAACCTATAAAAAAGAAGTTCCGCCCTAATCTAAATTCAACGGATAATATAAGCCGAAGTTTCACAATGTCCTTTGACTACTCAAAAGACACTCTCATAAAATTTATTGACCTTACCGAAAATTCTCTTAAACAAAAACCTTTCTATGAAATTACTTTTTCTTTCAAAGACCCGGAAAAAAATTACAATCAAGTTCTTGAAATTGCCGCCAAAAATGCGAAACAGCGTGCAATTACGATTGCGAACGGTATAGGTGCAAAAATTAAGATTTGTCAAAAGGTAGAGTTTAACGATGCGATTATTCTTGACGCAAAAGAAGGCAGACTTGCATCAAATCCACTTCTTGCCGATAATTATGAAATCCCGTTATCACAAATTGATAAAAATATAATAAATGATGACAAAACCGAAATAAAGAAAAACAATAGTTTGACAAAGGCCATCATTTCACATATAAAGGACACTTTTGTTATGGAAGAAGTTGAAATAAACGCGGTAATCAAATGTGTATGGCTTGCTCAATGAAAATCTTGGAAATAATAGCCGATAGTTTTAGCCCCGTAATAAGGAATGAAATTACATGTTTCAAATCCAATACGGACAATGACGGCGGCATTGAAGAAGGATACGTTCACACTCTCCCCAATTTTTCCGCTATCCTCCTTACAAAAAATTTTCTCCCATACTTTATAACTCCTAGACTTGTTAATCAATATAATCTTAAAATGGGTGACTATGCCACCGTAAAATATGAATATTATAATGTCTGTTCAAGACACGAAGTCATTGACATAATAAAGGTCGTTGATAAAAAAGTTTTCTTTGATGATGCGGAAGGCATCAATAGTGATGGAAAACGAGGCATAACCACGGCAATAACAATATCGTCAAATCAATATCAAATTGAAAAGGTTACAAATTATGTCCAAGATATGAATGGTTATAAAATCGCCGTATTGGTCGATGGCAGAAAAGAACAGGCTGAATATTTGAATAATATAGGTTTTGATGAAGCATATTTTTCACCCGCAGGCAAAAGCCCCGCGTATAAAACCTTGAATGTTTTATATGCCTTATTCAAAGCAAAAGATGTGGCAGTAACCGAAAAGAAAGATGTAATTTTAACATTAAGTTTTACCAAAATTTTTACCGCATTTAATATGGTCACATGGGGAAGTGACCACGTTGACCCCAACACCATATCCCCTATCGCCATCACCGATCTCATGAATTATACATCTTGTACTAAATGTCTAAAAGACGGCGGCTCCTTGACAATAGTTGGAACATTAAACGAAGAGATTTATCCGGCAATCAACCAACAAATCAAAGACTTATGCGACAAGTTAATCGAATAAGTTTTACAAAGAACCTTCAATTTACCGACCACACTTATTTTAACGGAATCATGTCATACCGAGGGGGTTCACCATTTTATTTCTGTCTTTCCGCACTTTACAAGAAATTCATTTGCACGCTTAAAATGTTCGCAGCCAAAAAATCCCATCGACGCCGATAATGGACTTGGGTGAGCACATGCAAATATTATGTTTTTGGGATTGGTAAAGAGCGGCCTATAACTCTTTGCATTTGAACCCCATAATAGAAAAACAAGGTTATCCATACTGTTAAGTAATTTAAGAACAGCATCAATAAAACTATTCCAACCTAAATTTTTATGTGATAGAGGAAAACCCTGCCGAACGGTAAGACAAGTATTGAGAAGAAGAACACCCTGCTCCGCCCAAACATCCAAGTTACCGTCATTTGCCATGCAGCTTCCAAATTCGGCTTCAACTTCTTGTATTATATTTCGAAGTGTTGGGGGGAAGGTTATTTTTTTATTCAAGACGTCATCAGGGTTAATAGAGAACGCCAAGCCGGTTGCCTGTCCTTCATTGAAATAAGGATCTTGTCCCAAAATAACCACTTTAACATTTTCTTTTTGGCATAAATCAAAGGCACGAAATATCGCATCTTCTTTTGGGCAAATTTTATGATATTTATACTCCGCACACAATTTATCAAACAATTCCCTAAACGCGGCTGGATCGCGATACGGTGCAAGAGCCTCTTTCCATTTCATATTTAATTGCATAAAATCATTATAATACAAGAGACCCAAACCACGCAAATTAAGATTCAAATCGCAAAACGGAGCAAACTATTTGTTACCGCAATAACCCAACGAAATTTTCCGCAACAACAAATCATCACAAAAAGACAATCACAATTCTTCAACACCCCACGCCCTCGCGTGCGGAGGGCGACCCCGCGGTTTATTTTACCATATCAAAGTAAATTATATTTCAATCCACGCCCTCGCGTGCGAAGAGCGACCAAATGATTTTATCACCATTCCTACTTTTATGCAATTTCAATCCACGCCCTCGCGTGCGGAGGGCGACGGTATTTTGCATACTTTTCACTCGGGTTGAGCAATTTCAATCCACGCCCTCGCGTGCGGAGG
>JAIRSY010000047.1 GCA_031255215.1 Christensenellaceae bacterium
GATTTGCCTAAAATGTTGATGACTTTGTTGTTTAATTTCTTGTCGACATCAATAATGTTTTCACATTCGCTTTTTGTTGTCTTTTTCTTGCAAACAAGTTTATCATTTTCATACACAAAATCGACCTGTGAATAATCAATATTATTATCTTTATTGAAAAGCGTTGCGTTCAATTTACTAACTTTCTTTTCCATCATATGCTCTCCAAATTCTTTTCGCAAACTGCAAGCGTTAATGTGAATAGTTTGCCAGTTTCGTGTTTCGCGGTTGATTGGTGGTTATATTGTTCCACAATATTGAACTTGTTGTTTTTCAATGTATCTGCAAAGGTTTCTGCTGTAAATTGTGTTCTAAATCTTTTCGGTGCGTCTATATAATTCTCTTTATCTAAAAAACCTTCTTTATGTTCATCATGAAGTGTCGTTCCCACAATCAAATTGCCATTGTCTTTTAACCACTCATAAAATTTTGATAGCACAAAATTTATGTCCTGCATAGGAAAGCAATGAATAAAAGCATCTGTAAAAATAACATCAAAAACCTTATCCGCAAATGAAACTTTTTTAATATCAGCGACAATTATATTTGATTTTGGCGAATTCATTTTTGAGTATTTTGCCATTTGTGGCGACAATTCAACAGCACTTGTTTTGTCTGTAATAGACGACATAATATTTAACATTCTGCAAGAGCCTGAACCAACTTCTAAAACATTGCTATCTTTCGTTATATGTTTTGCAAAAAAACGACGCCATTCATCATTAGTCCATTGTTTATGATACAGGCTATTAAAACGTTCGTTATATTCGTTCGCGACTTTGTCGTATGTTTCGATATGGTTTTTTATATAATCCTTGTTCATCACTAGTGAATCTTTCTATCATATGCAGTATTATTGCTTCTGTTAATGTTAGTTTTCTGTTTTCATCTACTTCATATGTTATGTAATTTGCTATTTTTTTTCATTGACAATGGCTCCTTTTTCATTTATTATACTATAAAATGAGTTGCAATCATTAGCAACTCATTTTTTTTATGTTTTTTTTATATCTTGTGGTTATTCTGTTGTAATCACCACAAGTCAAAACTTCTGAGTCAGTCATTCATTGTTTCGTTTTGTTAAACTGTTAAAGGGTTGCTTGATCAAGCAACCCTATTTCTTATATTTATACCTTGCGTTGAAATTTATTTTGCCGTTTCTGTTGCAGTAGTAATCTCTGCACAAATGCCAATTAGCACGTTTAATATACTGTTGTTCTCTTTTAACATTTCTATCAATTTATTGTATTCGTTTTTGTTCATTTCTTCTCCTTTTGATGAGGGTACCTCAAAAATTTGATAAATATTTAGGGTCAAGTTTAGGGTCAGGTTTTTAGACCGTGAAAGAAAGCACAATATGCAGTGGTTCTGTCGTCCGTTGTATACAATATGTGGTGCGTCGTGAGGGAGTTGAACCCCCAACCGCTTGGTTCGAAGCCAAGTACTCTATCCAGTTGAGCTAACGACGCAGACAAACTTTTCAAAGTGCAAGCTGCTTGATGCGGAACGAAGAGGGCGGATGTGGCGAACGCAAGTGAGATAGCGTAAGCGTCACCGACACATGAAGTGGGGGAGCGAAAGGGCGGACGTGGCGAACGCAAGTGAGATAGCGTAAGCGTCACCGACACATGAAGTGGGGAAGCGAGAGGGCGGATGTGGCGAACGCAAGTGAGATAGCGTAAGCGTCACCGACACATTGATAACAATGTGCTTGGTGCCGGAGGTCGGATTTGAACCGACACATTGTTGCCAATACGGGATTTTGAGTCCCGCGCGTCTGCCAATTTCACCACTCCGGCGTGCGGTTTGAATTATATCATGTCATTTTGGTAATGGCAAGGGATTTTTATTCACAAGAAACGTTCGCTTTATTGTGTCGTTTGTGTTACAATCATCAAGATGATAAGATTGAGAATCGCTTTTTTTGGAACACCCGATTTCGCCGTGCCGAGTTTGCTCGCGATTATAAATTCGGTGCATGAGGTCGTATGCGTTGTTGTGCAGCCGAACGCAAAGGATTCGCCGGTTGAAAGGGTGGCGGCGGAGCATCAAATTCCCGTTTTGAAACCCGACAAAATAAGCAACCACGCCGACGGGCTTGCATCTTATAAACCCGATGTAATCGTTACGTGTGCGTTTGGTCAAATTCTTCGGCAAAATATTCTTGACCTTGCACCGATAATAAACGTTCATGGAAGTTTGCTTCCAAAATACCGCGGTGCCGCCCCCATTCAATGGGCAATTATAAATGGGGAGAGAGAGAGCGGTGTAACGATTGCGAGGACGGAGTTGGGTCTTGACCGCGGTGAAATTTTGAAACAAAAAAAGGTTGAAATCGGCGATGACGAAACCGCCGGCGAATTATTCAAGCGATTAAGCGTCATAGGGGCGGAATTGTTAATTGATGTTTTGAATAAGAATCAATTTATCGGTGCCGCACAGGACGATGCCGCCGCGACATTCGCCCCGATTCTTACAAAGGAAAGTTCCTTTATTGACTTCCGTAAAAATGCACTTACAATTGTTAACTTTGTCCGCGGACATAATCCTTTGCCGGCGGCAAGAATGACCTTGAACGGTGAAACCGTGAAGGTTCACAAGGCGTCCGTTTTTGAAAATGAGGAACATTCGTATAAAATATTGTGTAAATGCGGTGACGGAATCCTTATAAGCATTGACGAGTTACAACCCCCGAACCGCCGAAAAATGACCGCGAAGGAATATTTATTGGGGAGACATCAAAATGAAATACATTTATGATTTAATGCCGGAGGAATTGAATTTGAACCCCGGTTATCGCAATCAACAAGTTTGGAACGCATTACAAGATGGGAAAACGATTGATGAAATCACAAACATTCCAAATTCGTTGAAGAATGAATTGAAACTTGAATATGATTGTAATTTGCCGCGAATCGTAAATGAACTTCAATCAAAAGACGGAACGCGGAAGTTTTTATTGGAATTTGCGGACAGGAGTTTAATCGAATGCGTTCTTCTTCAACAAGATTATGGAAATACAATTTGTGTGTCTACCCAGGTTGGCTGCCGAATGGGCTGCAAGTTCTGTGCAAGTGGTGCGGACGGGATAGTGCGTGATTTGACGTGCGGTGAAATTTTGGCACAGGTGATCTTGGTCAATAAAATTCAACATGTCACCAATATTGTTTTAATGGGTTCGGGCGAACCGTTCGATAATTATGACAACGTAGTTAAGTTTTTTCGCCTTGTAAATTCCGCCGGCGGACTTAATATTTCAATGCGTAATATAAGCGTTTCAACGTGCGGCATAGTCCCAAAGATAAAAGACTTTGCCGACCTGCAAATCGGCGTGAACCTTTGCGTTTCGCTTCACGCACCAAATGATACGGTAAGACGGCGTATCATGCCCATTGCGAATCGGTATTCCGTATCACAAATCCTTGATGCGGCAAGATATTTTTTTGATAAGACGCATAGGCGTGTAATCTTTGAATATTCCCTTATTGCCGGCATAAACGACAAAATTGAACATGCAAAAGAATTGTCAAAACTTATTAAAGGTTTTCCCAACCATGTCAATCTAATCCTTGTCAATACCTTTAATAATGAATTTCGGCAAGACAAATCAAGTGCGATGGTTTTTATGGACACGTTAATAAAGAACGGCACAAGCTGCACAATGCGAAGGAGCCGCGGCGGCGACATAGACGGTGCGTGTGGGCAGCTGCGATTGAGAAGCATGCACACACATGATTGATTTGTTGATATTGCACTTGAAAAAATGAAAGCGAAGTGTTATCATGTCGTGATATGGAACCCAAATTTACAGAATTCAAAAAAGGAACATTAAAATTCAAACAAAACCTTTATTATGCAATAAATAATAAATGCACAAATAATTGTGAGTTTTGTTTTAATAAAGGAATAAATGTCAAACAAAATATTACCGCCGCACGCGAAAAACTTAAAAAAATTATACCCTTTATTCATACCGTCACAATCGGAGGCGGAGAGCCTTTGATGGCAAGAAAAAATATTAAGTTGTATGATGATAAACAATACACAGGAAATATTTTTGATGCAGTTATGCTTGATTGCATGAAGTATAATAATTCGTTAAATATAGATGTGGTCACAAGTGCACCTCGAAAATACTTTTTCGACGAATATTATCGCGGAATCATTTATCATTCACATAGCATCATCATATCCCGCCATGCCATAAGCGACGAAGAAAACTCCCGAATTTTCAATGCAGAAAAAAAGATGCCGCTTCTAACCGTTAAGGATATTCAAAATTTAGTGACTCATCCCCAATATTATGACAACAATATCCGTTTATCATGCACTTTGGGAGAACACGGAGTAAATTCAGTGCAGGACATGAGGGATTATATTAAAGAGGCAAAAAAACAATTCGGGGAAATCGATATCATTTTTAATGATTTAAGACCAAATACCGGCAACGCTGCCAATAATTTAATTAAAGACTTTTGGAATGAACCCGCTTTCGCAAAACACTATGTTTCTAATGCCGGTTATAAGACAAGTGTTTTGCCGCAAGGGGAAGGAAGTCAAAAAATAATTTTGAAACATTACTTTCAAAACCAAAAAGAATTTGAGCTTGAATACCAAAAGGCGAATTACCGCACGCATGATTTATCGCTTATGCCGGACGGACGGCTTTATCAAACTTGGCACAACAAACCGGATGAAGAGATTGACTTCACAAAATAATACGGTTTGGCACGGAACAATTTCTTGGTTGTATAATAACGAATATTATGTTATAAATTTTAATTATGGTTGTAGAATTTGGAAATCTGCCGTATTTCGTCCCAATGCTTTTGGTTACGGCACTTTGTTTGGCGGGACATTATTTTTTAAGGAATAAATCTTATAAAACGAAATATTGGACACTCTTTGGCGTTTTAATCTTTAATGCAATCTTGCATTTCATGAAGTTCCTTTATGTTCCCGATAAATATGATTCGTTTGACATTATTGTCCGTTCCATTTCGCTTGAAAACGTATGTTCGGTCTCTTCCGTCTTATTCCCGATTATTTATTTATCCAAACAATCAATGTTCAAAAACGGCATGGTTTATTTGGGCATTATTTCCGGAATCATAAGTTTCCTCTATCCAACCGAGGCCTTGGGCAAAGATTTATTTTCCATTGACATCATAAGATTTTATCTTCAACACGGAATCGTTTGGGTTGTCCCCGTATTAATGTTAAGCCTTGACCTCCATTCATTGCGTTTCAAAGAATTGCATCATGTATTATCTTATACAATCCTTGTCTTTGCCTTTATTTATACAAGTCAAGCAATAGTTTACGGAAGCGTGAATTACGGGGGAATATTGCCCGTCGATAAATTGACCAACAACAGTTTTCAATGGACAATAACCAAAGAATTGGGTGATTTTGTATACGTTATGCTTACTTGGGCATCGCCTCCAATTATAAGAAATTATCCGTTTATTTCCGTCCTGCCGTCCATTTTAATATACTTTACATTTTTTAGTATGATTGTTTTCTTTATCTACAAGAAAAGTAAAACAAAAAAATAAACTTCGTAAAATTCATTTTACTTTATTACTAAATAATAATAGAATGCCATAGTGGGGGATAATTAAATTATGGCATTTGGAAAAGATTTTATAAAAAACGCATCTTCGGTCATTGTTGCAAATTCGGCACAAAAAGACTTTGAGTTCATAAAACCGCTCTTGTCAAGGGCGGTTAAAAATGTTTCCGTCGCCTACCCATTCTTTGACCCAAACGATGTGGAAATATATTTGCAAGGAAGTTATGCCAACCAAACCAATATCGCCTTTCAATCAAAATTAGAAATTATAATAAAAGTAAAAAAGACCAAGGCTTTTGACCCAATAAAGATGAAGCCGGACGAGTTTTTGCTTAAAAATAATTTTTATATTGATTTTTTTCATGTTTATGATGTAAAGAAATTCAAAAAAGATATTATGCGGGCAATTTACGATGAAATAAATCAAAAGTTGAAGATTGAAGCCGTAAACTTTACCATTCCAATGTTTGACGGACTCAAACACGATATCGATATCACGCCTTGTTTCTCTTATAAATATTTCGGTGCAAATGGAGGCACAATCCCATGTCTATTGGTTTATAACAATTCAATTGAAGAACATTTTTTGATGTTTAACAACCTTCACGCCGAAAACGGAAATTTGAAAGACCGACTTACAAATGGAAAATTTAAGGAAATCGTCCGCCTCGTTAAAACAATAATCGGTATAAGCCGCCGCGAAGAACTTAATATAAAATTTGTCCGCGGTTATCTTGTGGAATGCCTTCTCTATAATGTTCCAAATGAAATGTATTTAACACATGACCAAAGGGATACGGACAAGGCGAACAAGGTTGAAAAGGAACGTGGCGAAGAGACGGAGAGGGTGTTCCTGAAGGTCATTAACTGGCTTAATTTCGCCGACCTCTCAAAATTCGTCTGCCAAAATCAAATTTTTTCGCTCTGGGGCAACGCCGACGGCTTTTGGAATCTTCACGATGCGAGTGAATTTGTCCGCGATATAATTCAATTTTATAACAATTTCCCAAGCAGACGAACGAAGATAGCGGAGTAACAAATAATAAAAATTGCTTGTATTTCCATTTATAATATATTATAATGTTTCAAAAATATATTATAGATAAAAAGGGGATATGAGTAAAATGAACGACATAAAACTTCACAGTTTTTTTAACGAAGCATTGACGAAAACTTTTAATAAGGAAGCCAATAACCGAAATACACATGTGATTATGATGGGCGAAGACCCAAACGACAGTGAGTATTCAACGGTCAATCAAGTGACATTTGGCAATGTCGCGGACGTAAAACGACTAATATACGAAATTTATGGTGAATTTGGCGACAACATGCCGGGAATGATATTTAATATGGGCAGAGATTTCTGCGATCCGCTTTTTCGCAAAGCGAAACACATTCTTCCAAAAGATTATCAAGGTATAATTATGTGCGGAAAAATCGATGACTTAAACGCAAACAGAGGAAATAAATCGGAAGCGGAAGTTTTTGCGGCAAAAGAAAAAGATTTACCGCAAGTCAACAAAATTTACAATGACGCGATGAATGCACCGACCAGCCCCTATTATGACCCCAAATTAAATTATGATGATGTTATGAAAAAAATTCTAACAAAAGAAGAAAAAGGTTGGGGCAAAACAATTTTACTCGCAAGAGAAAAAATAGGCGGCAAAATTGCCGGTATTTTGATTGGAGTCCATAACGAAGAAATGGCATACTTGAATGATTTGGCGGTTTTACCGGAATTTCAACACAAAGGAATCGCGGGGCAGCTGACAGAATGTTTTACACTTGAAATGAAAAAACTTGGAATAAAAGAAATGCTTGTGGATACATTAAAAGACGATGTATGGGAGAAGAGATTCCACGAGAGAACGAATCAAAAAATTTGCAACCAATGGGGGTTTGAAGACAGAATTGAAAGTTTTCAAACCAACATACCGGATTATGTAAAGAGTACCCAGGAAAGGCAAATTTAATAAACCGACTTGGTTTGTCAATAATTTGAAGATGATAACCGATTTGGCGATTGAACTTATAAAAAAGGTGCCAAAAGACAACGATGGTTTAACCCACATAAAAATTGCAACCCCCGCCCAATCAAAAGCGGTGGGCAAACCTATCGGTAATTATGTTAATATCACAAAGAATTTCAAAAAAAACCTTCAAATTGCACTCAAATTATTCAAAATTAAAGGCAAAATCCTTATTGTCGGTCTTGGAAATGATAGATTCATAGCGGATAGTCTCGGCCCAAAAACATTAACAATGATTGAAGCGGGGCGAAATACAGCAACGTTTGAGCCAAATGTGAGGGGCATAACGGGCATAGATTCGACGGACGCAATAAGGGCAATTGTCGACCTTGTAAAACCGAAATTTGCAATTATTTTAGACAGTTTAGTTTCGTTTGATGCCGAAAAAATTGGATGTAATTATCAAATCACGGACACAGGGATAACGCCGGGTTCAGGAATAAGGCGAAACAACAAGGAACTTAATAAGGTTTTTTTGGGCTGCAATGTCATATCAATCGGCGTTCCGGTATGTACAATCATTGAAAAAGTGTCAACAACCTCTCATAAAAGAAGAATTTTTCGTCTTGTGCCAAGCGACATAGACCAAATAATCGACGGCTGTGCGATAAACATCGCCGACGCAATAAACGGACGCGGCAAATGACACACAAGAAACCAATTGGGCGACGAATGAATTACAAGAGAATCTTACAAATCCTTCAAAATATCGGTTCTATAAACCATTCCGTCAAAATCCACATTCTTAATTCCTTCGTAAGCAAGGTCCCTTGCCTCCGCAAGCGTCCTTGCCTCCGCAATGACATTCAGGACACGTCCTCCGCTCGTCACCGGCTCGCTCTTATCCCCAAACGCCGTTCCCGCATGCAACACATTAACCCCCCGCGGCATATCCCCGATATGAACCGGTAGCCGGAGCCGCATCTCCCGGTCGGGGTATCCCCGTGACGCCGCCACGACGCACACGACCGCATTATTTTTCCATTTGATTTGCATTTTATCAAGCGTTCCGTCAATACAGGCATCAAACACATCAAGCAAATCATTTTCAAGGCGGGGCAGCACAACCTGACATTCCGGATCCCCGAAACGGGCATTATATTCGACAACATTTATATCGTTCCCGTCAACCATAAGTCCGAAATATATAACGCCTTTGAACGGTCTGCCTTCGCTTGCAAGACCTTGAACGGTCGGGACGAAGATAGTTCGCATCGCACGGTCCTGCATCTCTTTTGTCCACTTGACGGACGGCGAAAACGCACCCATTCCGCCGGTGTTAGGCCCTAAATCCCCGTCGAACGCACGCTTATAATCATGTGCCGATACCATAGGAACAACGGTTTTGCCGTCGCAGAAAGCAAGTATAGAAACCTCAAAACCTTTCATAAATTTTTCAACAACAAGGCTTTTGCCGGCGTCACCGAACCTCTCACCGCTCATCATATTTTTCACCGCCTGTCTGGCGTGATGCAAATCCTCCGCAATGACAACTCCCTTACCAAGTGCCAACCCGTCCGCCTTTATAACGGTGGGGAAAGAAGTTGAATCCAAAAAATCGAGTGCGTCATTTTCATCGGTAAAAACGTTATACTCCGCCGTAGGTATTTTATATTTGTGCATAAAATTTTTTGCAAAAATCTTGCTTGATTCAATTTCCGCCGCACATTTGTGCGGTCCAAAAGCACGCAATCCGTTATTTTCAAGTTCATCTACCAACCCGGCGGCAAGCGGTGCGTCCGGAGACACAACGGTCATATAAGGTTGTAGCCATTTTGCCATGTTGACGATACGGTTTGTTGCATTTGTTGTTGGGATATTAAGCATAATTGCATCTTTAAGAATACCCGCATTACCCGGGGCGACGAAGATACCGCGAATTTGTTTGCTGTCTTTCAATTTGTTAATGATAGCGTGTTCGCGTCCGCCGCCGCCGATAACGAGGACACTTTTTTTCTCACGCGAAGCATCAATTTCATCTGGGAGGGCTTTTTTAATGAAAACATTTTTTTTTATTATTGAAACGGCTTTTCTTATCATAATACAAAAAAGTATAGCAGACGAGCAAAAACTTATCAACCCCCAAATATCAAAACTTCTCAAAAGAAAACTTTTGAGAAGTTTCCACAAATAAATCAAACGAAACTCAACTAATCACACCTTATATTACAATATAACCCTTGTCAAACGATTTTCAAGTTTTTTTAACAGGTTTTATCGCCGAATTATGATGTATTATTTATACAATAAAATGAGCCAATTTGCCCACTCCCCACGCACTAAAAAAGCGGGGCAAACCGCCCCGCTCTTTCAAAGTTCAAACGGCAGGCGAATTTGCACAAAGCAAGTCCGTGATTTATATGGATACAACACAAGCTGTACTATAATCAATGTATTTTTTGATTGTGTGTTAGAATAATAGTATTTTCTTGAAAAATATATTTTGCAATATTTGGTCAACCTAAAACAATTAACCAAATGTCGCTCACTGCTTGAAAGATTTCCAGTATTTTTATTTTTAACTAATATGACTATTGATTTCGCGTAATCATTCCC
>JAIRSY010000040.1 GCA_031255215.1 Christensenellaceae bacterium
TAAACGCTTTGCGTAATATATTGCTGCACTCGACTTCGTTCGCTTACGCTCACCCTAATTTTGCTTACGCAAAATAGATAACTTCGTCGCTTACGCTCCTTGTTATTGTCTCGCTTCGCAAAAGATTTTCGTTCACTCCGCTTTCGCTCCGTTCTCTCACTACCGTTTCCGCTTACGCTTCAACGGGACTTAATAAGGATTATTTGTTTGAACGATGTAAATTGGAACGAATAAGGCTTGAAATAATAAAAACAAAATGACATATAGTAAATAATAATACCGCCAAACATAAATATGATATTAAATAAATGTAATAACCATTATCAAGATTAAGGAGCGGAAGTCCGGTCATCGGCGGATGCATTACATATAAAAAATTCGTCCCAAACATCCCATTTACCCAAAATCCTACGACAATAAGGATTGCGGCCAAAAACGCCAAATTCCTAAAATATACACGAGTTGTAATCTTAACACGTTTTGTGAGCAGAAGATATACCGCAAAAAACATCAGCATACTATGAAAAATAAATGAAGTCCACACCTCCGGGTTGGTTAAATCCGTTCCAATGGTTGGAAGCAATAACGCCATTGCCGCCCCGATTATAATGGTTGGGACCATTAAACAAAACATTATTTCTCTTCTTCTATCGTTTTTCGTTAAATAACAAAACCATAGGGCGAAGATTTGCATTGAACACAAATGAAACGGAAGAGCCCATACGGAGAACCTTGCACCGTAATCGTCAATACTTAAATTATTTAATATTTTCGTCGTTTCACATAGAATAGTAATAAAGCAGCAAACAAGCAAAACCCATTTCAAATTCCAATTCATTTTCTTTGCCAACAAAGAAGCCAGCACTATCGCAGCACCGCAAATTCCCAACAGAATAAAATGATTATTTGAAAACATATATCTTTTATACCCTTTTTATTATTTGCCAAACAACTTTATATAAATTATAATTATTATCATATGAAGAATTTCTTGATAAAATACTTAAAAGAACTAAAAAGCGTCATGCTCTCGTCTTTGCCGATTATTTTTATCATATTTGCAATTCATATTTATAAACCCATGCCCGACGATTTGTTTTTTCCTTTCCTAATTTCTATTTTTATTTTAATTTTTGGACAGGCTCTTTTTCTTGTTGGAATAAATGGTTCAATCATTGCCATGGGGGAATTTGTAGGAAGTAACATTAACAAATTAAAGAAACTGTTCTTTATATTACTTTTCGGTTTTATATTTGGAACCTTGGCGACAATCGCCGAACCATCCGTAAGTATCATCACCAAACAGGTCGAAAACGCAACGGGGGCGGCAAGCATCCTCACGACCTTTGTCGTATCATCCGGGGTCGGCATTTTTGTTGCCTATGCCCTGCTTCGTATTTTTTTAGAATTACCGCTTCGGTTGTCTTTTTTGATTTGCTATGGCATCGTTTTCACATTGCTTTTCTTTTCCCCACCGGAATTCAGGGCAATCACACTTGATTTTTCGGGGGCGACAACCGGTGCGGTCACCGTCCCTTTCGTTTTATCAATAGGTATTGGTGTATCATCAATATTAAATAAATCAAACAACGATAATTCTTACGGTTTGATAGGTCTTGCATCCATCGGTCCGATTATAACGATGTCCATTATGGCCATCATTTTTGGAAAGCCGACAAGCGACTTGCAATTATCGCATGAGACCGTAGAATTCTTGCCGATTCTTGGTAATGCTTTCACGGGTATTTTAATAGCACTTTCCCCGATTGCCGGTATCTTCTTGATTTTTAATTTCTTTTTTATACACTTGCCGAGAAGTAAAATCTTCCAAATTTTACTCGGAACAATCCTTACCATGGTCGGTATCGGTCTTTTTATTACGGCGGTTGATTTTGGTTTTGCGGAAGCGGCAAGGTATTTGGGTGAAACGATACCGCCGCCCATCCTTATCCCTTTTGGACTTCTTCTTGGTTTTGCGTTAGGTTTTTGTGAACCCGACATCAAGGTATTGGGAAATCAAATTGAAAAAAACACAAACGGAAAAATAAAATCAAATGCCCTTGTATGGACCCTCGCCATAGGTTTGGCATTTGCCGTCGGATTGGCAATGCTGCGTTTGGTTTACAAGTTAGACATTTTGTTTATCGTTCTCCCTGTATTCATCATTGCACTTGCCGTCACCCCGTTTATCCCTAAACTATTTGTCGGCATTGCTTTTGATTCCGGAGGAGTTGTTTCCGGAACCATTACGGGTGCGTTCGTTGTTCCGTTCGCCGCCGGGGTGTGTATGAATATAGACATAAAGGATAACATTACATTCGGTTTCGGGATAATCGCCCTCATCGCAACCGTCCCCATTATTGCAATTTCAATTCTCGGTCTTATTTATCAAACTAAATTGAACGTCCAAAAGGAACTCATCACTTCGACTTCTTGGCGTCAGGGCGAATTCTACCCCTATCAATCCGTGAACTTCTTGGGCATTGTCTGTAAACAATCCGTAGGTCAACACATTACCGACATGTTGGCACAAAATAATGTCTTCATTATTACACAAACAAATGCCCACGGATTAAGCAGAAGCCTGCTTCCTACAAGTATGTTTAATTTTACCCAGGAATCTCAAACTTTTTTACTTGCTATCGTTGACAGAACAAAAGCTAAACAAATAATTCAAACCTTGGAGGTCGAATTTGAATTTAACCGCCCCAATTCCGGTATCGCTTTTTCCGGCTATATAGGAAATATTTTGGGAGCATAAAGGAGGAAAGAACATGGAAAATAAAGTAATTACAAAAAACTCAAACAAGAAAACGGTTAAAAGTGAAAAAAAACAGGTTCTGCTTGTCATAATAGTCCATAAAGGTTTTGAAAACGAAGTGATAAAAATCGCAAACGAAAACGGACATACCGGTGCAACAATCATCAATTCCCGTTCCGCAAATGCAAACGGCACCTCCTTTATGGGTATGGAAGTAAGCGAAGAACAGGAATTGCTCCTCATCGTATCACCGGAAGACAACGCACTTATAACTTGCAATCAAATTGCACAAAAGTTTGGAATCAATACGGACGCAAAAGGCGTATGCTTTACAATTCCGTTGGAAACGGTCTCACAAAAACAAACTTGAATCTTGTTAAACCGCAATCTTTTTGTTCACGTTCTCTTGCTTTCTATCCGTTTTCACGTGCGAAATCTTCGCCTTCGCTACCTTCGAAATTACTTCCGCATTGATTGTAATCTTATTTATCTTCATTGATTCCGTTGCGTTCTTCTCCGTCGGTATATCATACATGAGGTCAAGCATCGCATCTTCTAAAATCGTTCGAAGCCCGCGTGCACCCATCTTTAACTCTATCGCCATCTCCGCCACCTTCGCAACCGCATCATTTGTAATTTCAAGTTTAATATCGTCAATCGAAAACATCTTCTTGAATTGTTTTACAAGTGCATTCTTCGGCTCCGTTAAAATTTTAATGAGTGCGTGTTTATCAAGCGAATGTAAACCGACAACAATCGGGATACGCCCCACAAATTCCGGAATAAGCCCGAACTTGACAAGGTCAACGGGAGAAACTTTATTTGCGTATTTCATATCGGCGTTATCATCTATATTGTTTTTAAGTACTGCCCCGAACCCTAAACTTCCTCCGCTTATCCTTGACGCTACAATCTTGTCTAATCCGACAAATGCCCCGCCTACAATGAAAAGAATGTTCGACGTGTCCATTTGAATACATTCTTGATGCGGATGTTTCCTTCCGCCTTGGGGAGGCACATTCGCGACCGTCCCCTCAATTATTTTAAGAAGCCCCTGCTGCACCCCTTCCCCGCTTACGTCCCTCGTAATGCTCCTGTTCTCTCCCTTCCTTGCAATCTTATCAATCTCGTCTATATAAACTATTCCTCTTTGTGCCTTCTTCACATCAAAATTTGCATTCTGCAAAAGTTTCAGCAAAATGTTCTCCACATCTTCACCAACATATCCCGCCTCCGTCAATGTCGTCGCATCCGCAACCGCAAAAGGAACATCTAAAATTTTAGCAAGAGTTTTCGCCATAAGCGTCTTGCCGCTCCCCGTAGGCCCTATCATTAAAATGTTCGATTTCTCTAACTCTACATCTATACTGTTTTTGTCCTGCGTTTGGTTGAAATTAACCCTCTTATAATGATTGTAAACCGCAACGGATAAAACTTTCTTCGCCCTATCCTGCCCAATTATATATTCATCAAGTTTCTGCCTGATTTCAACAGGCGGCAATAACGCAAGAAAATCCTTCGATGTGTCTTTCCGCCCGCTCAACTTTACCGCATCTATCGCGTCATTTACACAATTATCACAAATAAATGCGTTGCCGGACGGACTGCTTATAAGCATCTTTACTTCCCTGCTGTTTCGGCCGCAAAAACTGCAAAATTTATTCAACATTATATCATTATACCCCTTTAACTTCTTTTTGTAAAGACCTTATCAATTAACCCATATTCCTTCGATTCCTCTGCACTCATGTAATGGTCCCTCTCACAATCCTCTTTCACTCTCTCAATCGACTGCCCCGCATTCTCCGCAAGAATCTTGGTAAGCAGCCTCTTCGTCCTCTGTATATGCTCCGCATGTATCTGTATGTCCGTCGCCTGACCTTGAAACCCGCCCAACGGTTGATGTATCATAATTTCACTGTTCGCCAAAGCATACCGTTTCCCCTTCGTTCCGCTTGAAAGTAAAAATGCCCCCATAGAAGCCGCAAGCCCGACGCAAATCGTCGACACGTCACACTTTATGTAATTCATAGTGTCATAGATTGCAAGCCCGTCGCTCACACTTCCGCCCGGTGAATTGATGTAAAGTGAAATGTCTTTCTTTGGGTCCTTCGCCTCCAAATATATAAGTTGTGCAATTATTAAGTTCGCACTTTGGCTGTTCACTTCTCCATTCAAAAATACAACCCTGTCCTCCAATAAACGCGAAAAAATATCGTAACTTCTTTCCCCATTGCCCGTTTGGTCAACCACCATTGGTACTAACATTATTATTTCCCCTCCTTTTTCTTCTTATCAACTATCTTATTATTATCCATAACAAACGCCACAATTTCACTATTTTTAAGATTTTCCGCTTGCTTTATGGCATTCATCACAAGTCTTAACTTTACATTCCGCTTCGCAACATCCTCATACCGTTTTTTTAATCCATTTATAAACTCTGTATCACTTGATGCCGATATATAGTCCTTTAACATGTAATTCAATTCCGCATCAATCATCTTGTCCGGAATTTCCACCTCCGCATTGTCCATGATTTCCTCATAAAGCCTGTCCTCCGCGTCTCTCTCCTCTTCTTTCTTTGCATCCTCCGTAAGTTTTTTCTTTATGTCATCTTTATAATCGTGCAAGTTGTCGAACGGACTTACCTCTTTCGCAAACTCGTCATCTATCTTCGGCAAATCCTTTATAAATATGCTCTTCACCTCTACTTCAAAACTTGCCGGTTTGCCCGCATAATCTTTCATATGATAATCCTTTGGAAAATGAACATCTACTTCTTTTTTGTCCCCCGCCTTCAATCCCAACAACTGCTCCTCAAAATTGTCTATGAATGTGTGCGACCCAATAATAATCTCATAATTGTCCGCACTTCCGCCTTCAAAATATTCCCCGTCTATCTTTCCCTTGAAGTCTATGACCGCGATGTTGCCCTCCGCAATCTTATGCCCACCGTCCGCCGCCTTCTGCTTCGCCCTCGATTCCGCTATCTTTTTAAGATACTTCTCTACATCTTTATCCCCTACCGACAAGGTCTTCTTTTCAATTTCAAGCCCCTTATACGCACCCAACTTGACCTCCGGCTCCAATTCATAATGAACCGTCACTTGAACACCATCTTCCTGCATGGCATAGGTCAACCTTGGATAATCAAGAAGGTTTCTCTTCACTTCATCCTTCAAATACTTCTCAAATGCATTCAAATATAATTCCTGAATGGCCTCCTCCATGAAGATATCTCCGTAATTCTGCTCAATAAGCCTTTTCGGGGCCTTCCCCGGTCGAAACCCCTGCACGCTATATTTACCGCCAATCTTCTTATACGCAATTTGTTTCGCATCATCAAGTTCCGCCTGCGTGAAACTAAAATCCTTTTTTTCCATGATTTCCACTCCCTTTTTATCGCCCTTTTCACAAACTATGTGCAAAAAATGCCCTTAACTATCTTCGATTTTTTCAAGATGCCCCCGCCTACTCGTCTCTCCATCATCTTTAACTTCGTTGAGATAATTTCACTGCCTACAACTATAACATACTTCAAGGTCTTTGACAATCGCAAATTTCTTTCCAAATTTTGACCCTAATTTTGCCGTGCAAAATAGATGTCTCACCTACGGTTCATCATAACAAAAATTGGTTATAATAAAGAAATGTTCTTGCTTTTTAATAATAAACCTCAAATTGTCGATTGGTATTCAATCGTCGGAAAAAAGGAAGGTCAGGGACCCCTCGGCAAATATTTTAATAAAATTGAAGAAGATGAATACATGTCCGGTTCGTCACACGAATTCGCCGAACGTAAAATGTTTGAATCGGCAATAAAAGGTGTTCTTAAAACTGCAAAGTCCGCAGACGCCGTCTTCGCCGGGGACCTGCTTAATCAAATCGTTTCTTCATCTTTTGCAATGCGAGAAATAGCCCTGCCTTTTGTCGGTATATACGGAGCCTGCTCCTCAATGGCACTCACCTTGATAATGGCTTCAATGTTTGTCGACGGCGGTTACGGGGATTCCGCCGTCGCCTGCGTAGGCTCCCATTTTGCAACCGCAGAACGCCAATACCGGACCCCGCTTGAATTTGGCAATCAACGAACCCCAACCGCACAATGGACGGTCACGGGAGCCGGTGCCGCCTTAATCAAATCACGCCACAATCGGTCATCAAGCGGAAAAACCGCCAAAAATATCTTCATAAAATCGGCGACCATAGGCTCCGTCATCGACCTTGGCATAAAAGACGTCAACAATATGGGGGCGGCAATGGCACCCGCCGCAATCCAAACAATAAAGGAACATTTGAAAAAATCTAATGCGAAAAAAAATGATTATGACGCAATCTTTACCGGCGATTTAGGCCTGCTTGGAGAAGAAATTCTACGCGACAAATTGAAACTTACAACAAACTATTACGACTGCGGACATTTAATTTATGACGATAATCAAGATTCACACATGGGCGGCTCCGGTTGCGGCTGCTCCGCAACCGTCCTTAACGGTTTCATCCTTAATAAACTACAATCAGGTGAATATAAAAAAATTCTCTTCATCGCAACCGGTGCCCTCCTATCCCCTACGACTTCCTTTCAAGGTGAAACGATTCCTTGTATCGCTCACGCAGTGGAAATCCATGCAAGTTAACCCCCAACCTTTATCCGCTGCGTTCGCCCTAATTTTGTAAACAAAATAGATAAGTTCGCAACTCCGTTCCTCCTTATCCCTCACGCAGTGGAAATCCATGCAAGTTAACCCCAACCTTTATCCGCTGCGTTCGCCCTAATTTTGTAAACAAAATAGATAAGTCCGCAACTCCGTTCCTCCTTATTGCTCACGCAGTGGAAATCCATGCAAGTTAACCCCCAACCTTTATCCGCTGCGTTCGCCCTAATTTTGTAAACAAAATAGATAAGTCCGCAACTCCGTTCCTCCTTATCCCTCACGCAGTGGAAATCCATGCAAGTTAACCCCCAACTTATTACTTGTTACTTGTTACTTAAATAATGACCTTGCGTGTGCAACCGCGGTCTCGCCACCGCCCAAAATCCTCGCCACTTCGTTTACTCTCTCTTCCCTTTCTAACGGAATTACTTGCGTAACCGTCTTGTTCTCGGCAACCTGTTTTTCAATTAAAAAATGAGTCTCCGCCGCGGCGGCAATACTTGCCAAATGAGTCACCGCAATTATTTGAGTATTCTCCGCCAAAACCTTTAATTTCGCCGCAACACCGTTGCCAACAATTCCCGAAATACCCGTATCTATCTCATCAAAGATTATCGTCTTCCCTTTCCCTAAATTTGTAACCGTCTTTATACTTAATGCAACCCTGCTCATCTCTCCGCCGCTTATAATCTGCCGAAGCGGTTTGACGGGCTCTCCAACATTCGCGGAAAAATAAAACTCTAAATTATAATCATCAAACCTTGTTTCAAATTTGGCATTCGGCATTCCCAAATCACTTAAATGTTTTAATAATTCCGTTTCAAGTCTTCCGCTTGCCGATTTACGAAGTGAAAGAAGCCTCTCCTGCTCCGCCGCAATTAAATCATTTAACTCCTTGACCCTTTCCTTGGCATTCACTTGCCTCTCATATTCCTCTTTTAATTTTTCCAAGTCATAATCTCCGTATTTCTTCTTTATCTTCTTTATTGTTTCCATTCTTTCCTCTACCTTTTCAAAATCTCCTTCATCGAAGTCTAACTCGGTCAAGTAATCTCTTATGAAGTTTGCAATGTCGCCCGTTTCACATTCCGCCCCGCTTATGCGTTCGAATAACTCTGTATCCTTTGCATTCGTTACCGCCTTGCAAAGCAAATTGTCCGCCTCCATGACCAAGGATAAAACGTTTTTCATGCGTCCCATGTTTCGCTCCGCTTTCCTCATGAAATCAAGTCTGTCCCTTAATTCTTCCTCCTCGTTATCCTTTATGTCCGCCGCCTCAATCTCATCAATTTGAAATTTGATAAAGTCCAACTCCCTTTCGTCTATAACATAACCCCGAAGTTCCCGCTGCAACCCATTCAACACTTCATCGCTTATTCCGCCGAAACCGTCAACCAATTCTATATGATGTTTGACATCAAGTAATTTCTCCGTATCGTGCTGCCCATGTATATCAATCAAATTGGATACAAAGTTTTTTAACTGCTTGACCGTTACAAGATCATCGTTGATTCGAATTTCATTCCGTCCGCCGCTATAAAGAGTCCGCACAATTATATCCTCATCAAATACCGCCGTTACCTTTGCAAAATCGGAGCCGCTCCTTATTATGTTCGTCGATAATCTTTCACCAAAAATAAAATTAAGCGAACCGATGATAATGCTCTTCCCCGCCCCCGTTTCGCCCGTCAACACATTAAATCCACCCTTAAAATTTATTTCAACCGCCGGAATAAGGGCAACGTTTTGAATCCTAATCGTTGAAAGCATCGTCGTTTTCCTTCAAAAGTTTTATAAACTTCCCATCCGCAACCTTACTCTCTTCCTTTAACTCCTTCAAAATCGCCGCCGCCTCGGTAAAACTCTCAAAAAAAGTCTCATAATCTTTCGCACCTTCAAGCACCTTAATGCGGCCCTCAATCTCCTTGAACTTATCGTCAACTTTGTCATTCCGCTCCATCTACTTTTACCACCTTTACCTTTATTATACCATCAATCATTTTAATAATCAAGTCATCATCCACCCTTACCCCCACAACGGATTTTATAATCTTACCGTCTTTTCTAACGGCAACAAGTCCGCTGTGCAGTATGTTTTTATACTGCTCTATTTGATTGGTAAAAAAGGAATACCGCCCCGTAAATACCAACCTTAACCGCTTATAAACGTTTAATATTCTCTCCTCTATCGTTCTTAATTCCGGCACCACCATTTCCGCCGCCGCACTTGGGGTTGGTGCCCTTAAATCACTTACATAATCAATCAAGGTCGTATCCGTTTCATGTCCCACGGCGGAAACGACAAACAACTTGCTGGCCGCAACGGCACGTGCCAATTCCTCACTGTTAAAAATATTCAAATCATCCGCACTCCCTCCGCCCCTCGCAATTATTAAAATATCGACGTTTTTGCGTTCGTTGAAATACTTTATCCCTTCTATAATTTGTGAATAATTCCCCTGAACGACCGCCGGATAAAGATAAATGTCTATCGTTTTGTTCCTTCGCCATGTGACGTTCTTTATATCCTGTATCACCGCCCCGGTCTCACTTGTAATCACCCCAAGTCTTTTGACCGCCTTTGGAAATTCTTTCTTTTTATCAAAAAGCCCCTCCGCCTTTAATTTCTCAATAAGTTTTTGTAGTTGCTCTAATAAATCACCGGCTCCGCACTTTTCAATTTTATAAACATTAAAGTTTATCTTTCCTCTTTTGTTCCAATATTCAATACTTCCGCGAACCTTTACCGTCACCCCGTTTTCAAAATCAACCTTCCCTCCGCCCTTTACCGCCAATGCCGAATCGAAGTCCCAGCAACTGCAAGAAATCACCGCGTCCTTATCTTTCAAACTGAAAAAGTTTCTGCCACTGTAATCTGTAACTTCACCAATAACAAGAATGTCGTGAAGCATGCCCTCCGAAACAAATACACTTTTTATATAGTTGTTTAATTGACTTACCGTAATTTCATTTGCCTCATTTATCATTGCGAAGCACCCCGTTTATAAACCCCGCGGATTCGTCGCCGCTGTATCTCTTCGCTAAATTTACACATTCATTTACAATAACCGGCTTCGCAACTTCCCCTATTAACAATTCCGTCCAATAAAGTCTTAACAACGCCTCATCAACCTTTTTAATCCTCTCCCCCAACGCCGCCTTCGCATCAATTCCATCTTTATTTTCCTTGTAAGTCACCAAAATCTTTTCTATAAACTTCCTCTCCGGTTCACTTGCCCTTTTCCCGTCAAGAGCCAACTCCAAAGTTTCCGCGGTTATCGTCTGTGAATATAAAACACGAAACGCCGCCTCCCGTGCTTCACTCCTGCTTATAACTTCACTCATTCGTCACACCCGCTATCGTCACATTGACCGCTAAAACTTTTTTATCGACAAGTTGATGTATGGCGTTTATAACCGATTCCTGAACTTTATAAGATATGTCCGCCACCGTTTTCCCCTTCTCTATCACTACCGAAATGTTTACCCTAAACCCCACTTCATCATCAATTATCTTGATCGCCCTTTTTTGTCCCCTCGCAATTCCGGCAACCTCTTCAATCGCCAAAGACACCGCCTCCCGCAATATTTTAATACCAAACCGAGTTTTACCGATATATTTATCTTTTTCAAAGTGAAGTATTGTGTCCATAATCATATTATATTATATTGACAACAAAAAGACAAGAAATCTTTATAAAACGAAATCCACATTAAGTTTTGAAACAATAAAACAAACGATGTTTATAATTCTATATACTCCGCCATCCGTTCTATCACCTTTTCCGCCGTCCATTTTGTTGTGTCTATCTCAATCGCGTCCTGTGCCTTTTTTAATGGGTCTATTTCACGCTCCTTGTCCGCTTTGTCCCGCCCCCTTACCTGTTCAAATATCTCATTGAAACTTACGGTTTCTCCGCGTGCAAGAAGTTCCGCCTGCCTTCTTTTCGCCTTCACTTCGTCACTCGCCGTAAGAAAAAACTTATAGTCCGCATGCGGTAATACCACCGTGCCGATATCCCGACCCTCCACAATAAAACTGCTTTGTGAAACAAGTTCCCCTATCCTGCCGTTTACATAATTCCGCACCGTGCCCAACTTCGAAACAATTGATGCACTCTTGCTTATCAAATTATCATTTAATTTAGACGTTACATCGTATCCGTCAATTATCACCCGCATATCATCCCTTGTTATTATTATTTGCAAGTCTATCTTGATGAGGGCCAATGCCAAGCCTTTTTCGTCGTCAAAATCAATTTTGTTTTCAATCATCCAAAACGCTATCGCCCGATAAATTATACCCGAAGTTAAAACGGGAATCCCCAATCTCCTGGATAAACCTTTCGCCGCCGTCGTCTTCCCCGATGCCGCCCCGCCGTCAATCGCTATCTGTATATTCTTCATACCTCCACCCCAATATTTAATACCTTTTCCGCCGCATCCGGATTCATCATTGAAAGTCTTAACGGCGTAATCGTAATATGTCCCTTTTTCAAAAAATAAAAGTCACCCTTGTCCTCTAATACTCCCATCCCAAAAGATTCAACTTTGTTTTGAAGCCATGCAAATGTCCGCCCAAACGGATTGACCTCTAACTCATATTTATTATCCAAAAGTCCATCGGTCAAGTGAGTCCAACAAACTTGCTTCGTATCTATTTTTGACGGAAAGTTCACGTTCAAAATTCCGCCCTTTGGAATATCATTAAATAATACGCCCAAATTCTTATAAATAAATTTCGTAACCAAGGAGTAAGCCCTCTCGTTCATCTTGTCTTTAATATTTGCCGATACCGCCATCGACGGAATGTCGTGAATTGCCCCTTCAAACGCCGCGGAAACCGTGCCGCTGCTATAAATCATCTCACCTCGGTTATTTACATAATCAATCCCCGAAATTATTAAATCCGGCTTACTCCTTAAAATTTTATTCATTGCAAGTGCAACGCAGTCACACGGCGTCCCGTCCACCGACCATATTTTTATCCCGTTCAGCAAAAACCATTGCTTCGAACGAAGCGGCCTTTCATACGTCGTTATCGCATGTCCAACCCCACGAAAGGAATTTAACGGTGCAACAACCGTTACCCTATACGACTTGTTTAATTCTTTCGCAAGTGCAATTATACCGGGCGTAAAACAACCCGCCTCGTTCACTAACAAAATCTTTTTTATCTTTGTTTTCCTATCGTTACCCTTATTCTTTTTAATCATATCAAGTGCATCATAATCCGTTCTATTATAACTTAACGGAGAAATGATTATTTTTTTATCGGCAAGAAGAGACACCGCCGCCGCGGTATTCTTTTCGTCTAACTTCCTCTTGTTCAAATATTTCGTCCAATAATATTTATCCCCGTTTACATCAATCTTCTCATCATATTCGGTCAAAGATGTAAGTTCGTCCATCACGGAAATTACCTCAACCCCATTATAATCCTTGTATTTTTCCACAATAGGAAAAGAGATATTCAAAAACGTATCCGTCGGCAGCTTTATTTTCTTAATCTTCTCTAAATTTTTCTCAATAAAATTACATGCCGGCAAAATCTCCTCCGCCGTATGTCCTCCCAATTTAATTGGAAGAGCCACCGCAAGAGACGGAACATTAAAGAAGACCGATTCCATCGCCATTCCTATGTTACTGCTGCAAAATTTGTCCGTTCCCAAGGTAAGACCGTTGTTTATCCCGCATATCACAAGGTCCGGTCTTTTGTTTTCCATAATGCAGCCCAACATAACCGAAATCATGTCCGCCGGCGTCCCGAAAAACTTATATGCATCAATCTCGCCGCTCTTCAATCTATACCGCATCTTATCAAACCTTATCGGCTCGCCCTGCATTGAAAAAGAATTCCCCCTTTGATGTGCGGGCGTTCCCATTCCGCAAATTGTAATTCTATGTTTCTGGTTAAGAACTTCCGCCAACACACGAAGCTCATTCGCCTCAAAACCCATGTCATTCGCAATTAAAATTTTCATTATCTTCCCCTTTCAAAATCATTATACATTTTTATCCGCCGCGGAATCAAGTGATTTAATATAAGGTTGTGTTTTGCAAAAACAACCTTCAAGTTACAACACAAACCGTCCCGCAAAATGAATTTGGCAAATTGGAAAGGTGCGGACTTCTCCGGTATAAAAAATGTCAATTCAAAATTTAACGGTGCAATCATCAAAGAATGCAAATTTCACAAATGCAATTTTCAAAGGTTGTAACCTTGACAATAATGAATTTCTTGGAGCGAAGCTGCAAAACATAGAATTTACAAAATCAAGTTTGAAAAATTTAACAATTGGCGGGGAGATTACAAACTGCCAATTTACAAATGGCTGCACATTCAAAAAAGTCATTTTCAAAAATGCAACACTTAAAAATTTGTTTATTAAAAATGTGTCGAATATGAAATCTATCTTGTTTGAAAATTGCAAGGCGGATAAACTGTCTTACGAATTTTTACGGCTTGCAAAAGCAAATGTAAATAACATAGAAGTTTTTAGTTAAAATTATGTTAAACTGCTTATCATGAGAATCAACAAATATCTGGCAAGCTGCGGTATTGCAAGCCGACGCTCCGCGGAAAAACTTATCACTGACGGCTTCGTCAAAATAAATAACGTCGTCATCACCAATTTATCAACCGACATCAAAGATACCGACCTTGTCCTTGTAAAAGACAAAAAAATATACCCCGTCCAAAATAAAATATACATCATCCTCAATAAACCTGTCGGGGTCTTATCCACTTGCTTTGACCCTCAAAAAAGAAAAACCATTCTTGATATCGTTAAAGTCAAACAAAGAATCTTTCCCGTCGGCCGCTTGGATTACGATACGTCCGGTCTCCTTATCTTGACCAATGACGGTGCCTTCGCCAACAAAATGACCCACCCAAAAAACCAAACAAAAAAAATCTATATCGCAACAACGGACAAACCGCTCACCCTTGCCCAACTTCAACTTCTGTCCAATGGTGTCTTAATCGACGGCTACAAAACCGCCCCCGCCGAATTTAAGGAAATCGCCGGTCAAAAAATTCAAATCACCATCCACGAAGGTAAAAATCGCCAAATAAGAAAAATGTTTGAAACTATTGACGTGAAAGTTAAAACTCTCCAACGAATCCAAGAGGATAACATAAAACTTGGCTCCCTCCCAATCGGCAAATGGAAGTTTTTTACTCCGCAATCTTTTACTTGACGACTAACCCCCGTCAATTCTCCCGAACTTGGCAATCAATGAATTTATATCTCCCTACCGTCATTTGGTTTGTCCGGCGTAGTTAAATCCGCCGAAAAGCCCTTATCGTATATCTTCTCTTGATTTTTTATGCACGCTATTAACTCGTTTACATCACCGAATTGCTTGATAACGGCACGTCGGTCATCTTCATTACCCCAAGAAGGCGGCAACGCACCTACAAGTATATCTTCAACCAATCCGCGAATACCATTAACATCATATTCTTTTATCATGTTTTGAAGCTCATCCCGCCTTTTTGTATCTACTCTTCCGTCACGGCCGGTTGCATAAACCTCTTCGATTCTATTTATCTCGGAATCATAGTAACCTTTGTTTACGCCCTGCAACGCATCCGAAAACGAATATTCTTTCTCGCGGTCATTAACGTAATCATCTCTTCTTATATTGGCGTAAGTAGTGAGCAACTTACTTTTAACACTATTATTCCCGACATAATCGGGTCGGTCATCCTGCGAGAGAATATTATGGTGAAGAAGAGCAGTAAAATCATTCATTTGTCTCCCAAAACCATTAACCACATTCCCAAAACCAACGTTTACCGAATTCTCCCTAATACGCTTTGAATCAAGGTTCGAATTTAATTCGCCGTCAAGAGATTGCAAAATGCTCTCCTCAAAATTCACCATTATCCTGTTTACCTCTACCGGAGTACATGCTCTTCCCAAATCCTGAAAGAATCCACCGGGGGCGGGACGCTTCTCTTCATAACCTTTATCTGCCTCTTCCTTTTCCTCTTCGGAAAGCCACGCCTTATTATACTTCGCAAGCATTTCCTCGGCATTTTTCCTAACCGCATTTACTTTGTTTTCAAGGTCTTGACGGCTAAAACCCTTATTTTCAACATTTTCCATGAACCACTATAACACCTTTTCCTAAGAAAGAACAACAAGAATTTTCAAAAAGAAAACCATGTCGACCCATCGACCAAAAAACCCATATATAGTGTTTGTTGTGTTCGCAATAAACACTATATGTAGTATTTAATCTTCTCTTATGAACTCAATCACGAACGAATCCCTCGTTTCCCTGTCGCATTTTACACTGTCCGCAATCTCAATGCCGCCGACCACCAAAATATCATTTCCATTTGCAAGAACGGGGACCGTAGACCGAAGCCTCGCGGGAACTTTTTTGTCCGTAAAGAACGCACCCAACGCCTTGGTCCCTCCGCCGAATTTAGTAAATTGGTCGCCCCTTTGCATGAAACGCCACCTTGCTTTTTTCGGCATTTTGTCCGCATCAATGACCTGCAATCCACGTTCAATCGCCATTTTATGAGCCTCCGTTTTTGTCACCGTAATCGTCCCGAACGATGCAACCGCAATCTTGCCGACCTTGAACGGATACGAAATGACCTCCGCAAATTCCTCCTTCTTCAATATCGTAATATATTCATACTCCTTTGTTGCATAAACCTTGTTTGGCAAATCAATTTTGTCCCCATTTATTCCTTTTTTGGCAAGATTGATTACCATATCAAGGTGTTTCTTCTCCATATTCTTTTTTGCATCCAACAAGCCAAAACTCTTTAACAGGATTCTCATAAGAACCGGTGCGGCAAATGTAAATCTGTTTAACGGAATCCGAACGATGTTGCCCTGCCTTGAAATTCCCGTCATGTCCGCCAATGAATCTAAATATTCATCGTCCGCCCTCGCAATCTTGCCGAAATCAACTATACTTTCCTCAATGCCCCGCCATTCTTCTTTTAACGTAGGCAGGACGACATTCCTTATAAAGTTTCTGTTATATCCGTTATCATCATTGCTCTCATCTTCTATATTACTTATTCCGTTTTGATAGTTATACGCAATTAAATCACTCTTCTTAATTTCCAATAAGGGACGAATATAAATTCCCCTTACCGCACGCATTCCGCTTACCCCCGAAAGTCCGCATCCGCGGAAAAGATGAAGTAAAATCGTCTCCGCCTGGTCATTCAAATGATGGGCAAGTGCAAACTTGCTAAGCCCATGCCGCTTTATCATCTTCTCAAAAACTTCGTATCTTAAAATCCGTGCCGATTCCTCTACGCTCATCTTATTCTCCTGGCTATGCTGCAAAACATTTACGGACTGCATTACAAACGGAATGTTGTGCGTCTCACAATACCTTTTAACAAAAGCCGCTTCCTTTTTTGATGCTTTTCTTAAATTATGGTTTACATGAACCGCCAAAATTGACACACCTATATCCGCCGCAATTCCATTAAGGAAATGAAGCAACGCCATGGAGTCCGCACCGCCCGATACCCCAACCCCGATTTTGTCGTTTGCCCCCAACATCTTATTTTGTGTCATGTATCTTATGACTTCTTCTTCAAATTTTTCCATCTATCCACTATACAATAATTTCGCTTGACATTCAAGTGTTTATACAATATCATATTCATAATTGAAAAACCGCAAAGGGTTTTTTTATAATGAGGCATAAGTCGAAGATCTGTTTCACAAAGTGAATTAGGGTTGGAAATCGGGATAATGATGACTTCGCCTTACAAGGAGGTAATAAATCTATGGCGAAAAACAAGGGCAACAGAATACCTATGGTGCTTGTTTGCACCGTTTGTAATCAACGCAACTATGATACTCAAAAAAATAAAAAAAATGACCCCGAACGTAAAACCCTTAAAAAATATTGTCCGTTCTGTAAAAAAACAACAGAACATAAAGAAAGTAAGTGAGGTGAACGATGTCTTCAAAATCAAAACGCAAACATGCAAACAAGAATATCAACCGCCAAAACACCGGCGGCAATTTGAAGAAGGCCGCCACCCCCGCGTTATTAAATGACAAGTCACTTTCCCCCGGGGAAGTCACCGCCCCCGTCATTTTGTCCCCAAAAGAACTTAGGCAAAAACAACTTGACGAAAAACGCTCCGCTCAAACGGCACTCAAAGAAAAACGCAAATTGGAAAAGGAAAAGAAAAAAGAAGAAAAAACCAAAAATCCAAAAAAGAAACCTTTCGCGTGGATCGGGGAAATGATTGGGGAATTAAAAAAGGTCCACTGGCCGTCTTGGTCACAAACCGTCAAGGCGACCGCCGTCGTTTTCGCCGTTGTGTCCGTCTTCGCTATCGTCATTCTCGGTATCGATTATGTCATGAAATTACTCTATGATTTACTTATTCAACCGACCGCAAATGTAAACTCAAATATGTCTTCCGTCATCGCAAATTTAATTCATTCAATCAAAGGAGGTAAATA
The DNA here is from genome assembly GCA_031255215.1 of Christensenellaceae bacterium. GTDB lineage: Bacteria > Bacillota > Clostridia > Christensenellales > UBA1242 > RGIG8050. The sequence continues at coordinate 17,892 of JAIRSY010000040.1, forward strand.
AAATGCCCGAGGTATTTAATAACAGTTTCAATAACAGAATGGACAAAGAACCGCACTGGTATGCTCTCCACACTTTTAACGGCTACGAAGCCGTTGCCGAAAATAATTTGAAAAAACTTATCACAAAATATAATCTGCAAGAAAGAATTTTCGAAATCTATGTGCCAAAAGAAAATAAAATAGTCGAACGCAAAGATAAAAACGGAAATGTTATAAAAAAGGCAATCGTTGAAGAAAGAAGTATGCCAACTTATCTCTTCGTAAAAATGATTTACGGCGACGATATTTGGCACACAATTACAAGAACACGCGGCATAACCGGCTTCGTCGGCCCCAAAGGCCGTCCATTGCCGTTAAGTGAAAAAGACGTCAAAAATCTTAAACTTGAAAGAAAATTAAACCCCAATATTAAAATCGCCAAAGATGATGTGGTGGAAATTTTAACCGGCATGCTTACGGGTCAAACCGCAAAGGTCGTCTCCGTCGACGAAACCGCAAGAACAATCTCCGTCAATGTCGTAATGTTTGGAAGAAACAACAAAATCGAGATAGGTTTAGACGATGTTCGGCTTATTTAACCCGTTCAATATAATCTTCTCTAACCGCTCTATCGTCTCTTCGTCTCCCTCATCTTTTACAATGTAATCAAAATATTTACTGTCACCCATATATCTTTCATACTCTAAAAGACGCTTCTTAATCTCCTCTTCTTTGTCACCCCGCTTCCTCATCCTTCGTGCCGTCTCCTCTTTATCCGCATAAATAAAAATCGAACGCACATTTTCCTTCCCAAATTTCTTAATCAAAGCACGAAGCCCTACGATATCACAATCCTTTATCGCAATCTTGCCCTTGTCCGTTATCTCTCTAATGAACTTCTCGCTCATGCCACGTTTACTTCCATGCGTGGTCGTATACTCAAAAATATCCCCCGTCCCAACCATTTCATCAAATTCAATATCGTTTACAAAATAATAAGGATTACCTTCACTCTCATGTCCACGCATTCCCCGCGTGGTAAAAGACGCCGCCTTTGCCAATCCATTTGGATACTTTTCAATCAACTTTTTTATGTAAAAGTCCTTTCCCGAACCTGCCGGCCCTTCAATTGCTATTAACATTTTTGCCTCCCAAACTATCGCGACAAGTATAACATATCAACAAAACTTAATCAAACAAAAAAAACGATTCATTATTGCCCCACATCAAGTTTATCATATTCAAATTCATTACAATCTATAAATTCCTTTAATGATATACCAAAACCATTCGCCAATTTAATTATAGTTGTAAAAGTCACGGTCTTGTTTCTATCTTTTAATATAAAGTCCATTTGAGAATGCTGTATATCGCTATTTATTTCTAAACGATATTGCGTTATACATTTCAACTTCAAAAGTTCACGGATACGCTTTGCGACCGCTTGATTGACGGTTAATACCTCCTGCCCATGTTTCACAAGAATATTTTACAAAATTACGACACAATTGTTACGACACAATTGTGTCTAAAAAGTTATTGACAAGGATAATAAAAACATGCGATACTATGGTGTCGCAATCTGCGAAAATAAAGGAGAAAAATTATGAATAATTTTGCAAGAGCAATGACCTTGGTAGCTTTATTGGCTGCCACAGGGGTTAAAAAAGAAGGAGTTCAAGCACAAGAAATGCCGGTAAGACCGCGGCAAGCAAAGGAAGTTTCGATCCCAAAAAGTGGATTTGATTCACGTCCGCAATTTAAGAAAGTTGATGAAAACAAATATGTGGTCCAAAGATCTTTATTTGATGGGCAAGTGATACAAGTTATTGAATATAACGATAATGACGCAAGCGGTTGGTTAAGTGCCGGCGATACAAAGTTCACCGATGAATATCATAAACTTGTCGACGGAAAAACTATAAGGGCAATGACAATAGGCGAAACATTTTTAGATGATGAAAATACACGAGAAGATTTTAGAGACAGCACACTCTATTCTGTAAGCAGTGAAGAAGGAAAAGCAATTTTGAATGAATTTGAACGTGTAAAAATTGAAAGTACACAACAATCTAATGATTTAGAAAAATAACCCGATTTTATTTTACTTTTTATCCCTACCCTATATCTTGGTATTATCGCGATCGCAATCACCACAATATATAGATATACCCGACACAAAAACAACTCTATCGTCCTTACTTCATTACTTCTTACTTTCTATTATCCTTTCGTATTCTTTCATCATGTCTTTGACTATATCATTCCATGTGCGATAAATGTCCCTAAAGGCATTGTCCCCCAACTCCTTCAATAAAACTTCATTATTAAGTAATTCAAAAACCGCCAACGCAAACTTTTTTTCGTCATTTTCGGCATGAAAACTGTTTACACCGTGTGCCGTCATCGACGCCGTCGCCGCCCCCTTCAAAAAAACGGTCGGGGTTTTTTGACTTGCCGCCTCAATTTGCACAATCGAATTCGCATCATAAAGTGACGGAAATAAAAATAAGTCCGCACGTGCGAAAATCTTCTTTAATCGCTCCCTATCGTCTACCTTCCCCGTCCAAATAATATCCGGATATAAATCAAGCCGCTCGCACATTTTTTTTAATTTAATCTCGTCCTTGCCGTATCCAACAAAAAACATCTTGAATTTTCCGCCAACCTTCTTCAACTCATTCAATGAATTTATTAAAAAAACTAAGTTCTTTAATACTGAAATTCTCCCCACAAACAACAATACTTTGTCATCACGTTCAAGCCCGTATAACTTATCAATATCTCTCTTCGCTGCCTCAAAATCTTTGACCGGTGTCATCTCCGTCGCGTTAAACATAATCTTCGGCTCCCTCTTATATCCATAATCCACAAACAATTTCGCTATCGCAGGGTTGACCGCGTAACATTCATCACACGCATTATAAACCTTTATGATATGCCTAATACAAAACTTTTGAAGAAGTTTAATCTTCGTGAATCTTTCAAAATCTCTATGAAATTGAGAATGCATGGAAATTACCACCGGAATTTTGTTCTTCTTCGCAAACTTTAACCCCGCATGCCCCATTCCAAACGGTGAATGAAGATGAACAATGTCAAAATTGTACCCACTTAACGTCCGTTTGAATTTGCCGTCAAGTCTCGGCACGGGCACATCATAATCAATACGGTAAAAACTCTTTAATAGCCGCGAGGTTTTCACCCTTACAACTTTGAACGGATAAATGCTGTCATCATATTTTACTTTCTTGTTCGCTTTCGGTGCAAATACCACAACTTCATTGCCCTTCGACATCAAACGGGCATAATTGTCCACAACCAAAATAACCCCGTCCTTCCAAGGATGAAATGAATCATTAAAAAAAGCGATCCTCATTAACGGAATCTCCCGCAATATAACCTTTTCATATGTTACCTAAAGTCTACACCAATTTCTTCAAACCGTCAAAATCTTTTTTCGCAAAACTCCCCACCACTATCATGTCAACCGGATACTTTTTTATAAATTTTATCGTCTTATCGTTAATCCCTCCGTCAATAATAATTTTAATCTTTGGATTGATTCTTTTTATCTGTTTGATTTTTGTAAGTCCACGCTTGTTGAACGGCCGCCCGGAATCCCCCACCGCAACCGTCATAACTGTGCAGTAATCACAAAGCTTTATGTCCTCCCTAAACCTCTCGATATCATTTGTCATTAAATCAAATACAAGCCCGCCCTTCGTCCACCGCTTTATTTCATTCAATTTAATAATCGGGGTCTGCCCCGCCATGACACCCTCCGCATGCACCGACACTGACTTGAATCGATACTTCGAAAAACTTTCAACGTCATCTACTAATGAATGAACATGAATTGAAACCCTATTGGCAAATTCTCCCACAAAATTAAGAAGACCCGGGTTCTCGTAAAAATAATCAAAATGTATTGAATATCTCCCATTTTTAATTATTCGTTCAATATAATCTTTAAGAATATCGCTGTCCTCATCAAAAAATGGCTGAATAGAAACGGATATTTCCATAAATTTATTCCTCCCCCACCCCTTTGATTATAAACTTAAATCTAAAATATACAAACCAATATTTCAAAGAATATTGTAAGACACGGCATAATTACACTCGGGCGACCGAATTCAAGTCCGCGGTTCGATAAAGCATCAACGCAATTGTGCCGCACCGCCTACTCTATCTTTCTTCCTAAAAATTGAGTATAATAATAAATGTATTGCTGTGCAACCCCTCCAAATCTGCCGAAATATTTCTCCATCTCTGCCGCGGTCCCCTTTATCGTCCTCTCTTTACTTTCAATAAATTTTTCCGCCGATTTTAATATCCATCTATCTACCGGCATAATATCAAGACGATGAAAAGCGAACAGCATTATGCACCGTGCGACCTTATCACCAACCCCACTCAACCTTATTAACCGCTCATAAAGTCCTTCATTGTTTAATTGACAAAGTTCATCAAAAGAAATGTCCTTTAACATCAAAACGGTTTTTAATAGATATAAAGACCGATAACCGCACCCCAACGACCGCCAATCATCAACCGTAATACCTTCCAATCTCTCCAACAAAGGAAACCCGAAGTATTCATGCCCCCGAAAATTCAACCTCTTCCCATACCTCTTACATAACAAATCAATACTCCCCTTGATTCGCTTTATACTATTATTTGCCGATATTATAAAGGAAATGACCGTCTCAACAAAATTACCGCGTAAAATTCGCACACCGTCACATGCTTGAAGAATGTCCGTATTTAATAAAATGGTCTTTTGAATTTCCTTGTATGAAAAATCAACATCCCCCTTGCCGTATAAATCCGCCGCCAAATCAAAATAATTTTCAAAATAAAGGTCATTCGTCGACAAAATCTTATCTTCTTCAACAATCGCATATTCACATCCCGAAATAAAGTGTATTCCGCCGCCCTTAATTTCGGCACGGAAAACCTGCCCGCTGTTCGCAATTGATGCGGCGTTGAAATGTTCAATCTCACTTATGTCTATCACCTTCATGCCCCTTCACTTCAAAATTTGATTGCATTCCATCGCTATCTCTAACTCTTCATTTGTCGGTATTACAAGCCTTTTCACGTTTGGTAAATAATCAAAATGGGTCATTGCCATATCAACAATCCACGGCCGGTTCACCCCTACACCGCCCGTCCAAACAATCGCATCGCATCCACCCATTTCCGCGATAAAAGCCCCTATGTATTTCACTAAACTGTTGACAAAAACGGACACCGCTATCTCCGCCCGCTCATTCTTGCCAAATTCCCGCTCAATATCACGCATATCATTTGATTTTCCAAAGAGGCCCAAAAGCCCGCATTTTTTGTTTAGATAATCCAAGCATTCGTCAACCGAAAACTTATGTTTCTTGCATAAAACCGGCACAACCGACACGTCAAGATCCCCACACCTTGTCCCCATTACAACACCCGCAAGAGGAGTAAAACCCATCGACGTGTCAACCGATTTTCCGCCGTCAACCGCACAAATACTTGCCCCGCTTCCAATATGACAGGTCACAATCTTTAACTGCTCTATCGGTTTGTTAAGGACTTTCGCCGCCTCCCTTGAAACATAACCGTGACTTGTGCCATGAAATCCGTATTTCCTAATTCCATAATTTTGATAGTCCTCATAGGCAAGCCCGTATAAAAATGCACTTCGCGGCATGGTCGAATGAAACGCCGTATCAAAAACCAAAACGTTGCGAATGGCGGGCATAATCTTCATGCATTCCCTAACACCTAAAATGTTTGCAGGATTATGTAAGGGTGCCAAATAAGAAATCTTGTCCAATTCCAATAAAACCTTCTCCGTTGCGACAACCGGCTTCGTCCATTTTTCACCCCCATGAACAACACGATGCCCAATACAATCAATTTTAATGTCGCCGAGAAGCTCAAACATCTTCCTGATCGCCATGCCGTGATTTTCGCACGCAAACTTCGTCTCCCCGGACTTACCAAACTCATAAAACGCACCTTTCTCCCCTATCTTTTCAATCGCACCTTTAATTTCCGTGACTTCATTTTTCGTATCAATAATTCTAAATTTAAGCGTCGAAGACCCACTGTTCACTACTAAAACTTTCATGACCTTGATATACCATACAATACAATTAAATGCAACGGATAAAAAAAATAATCGTTTTTTCGCATGACAAAAATAATGCACCATGCTATCATGGAAAAATGGACAAAACGAATGTTAAAATAATCAAACACCCACTTCTATCTCACAAGGTAGCATTACTTCGGGATTATAAAACCTCCACAAAGGAATTTCGCGAACTTGTTGAGGAAATTTCCGTGTTGATGGGATATGAGGCACTCCGCGATTTGCCGCTTCAAACAATAACCGTCAAGACACCCCTTGAAGAATGTCGGCAGGATATAGTATGTGATGATTGCGTGGCGATAATCCCCATTCTGCGGGCGGGATTGGGTATGGTCGAGGGCATTTTGAAACTTATCCCCACCGCCAAAATTGGACACATAGGTCTTTATCGTGATCATGATACCTGTAAACCGATAGAGTATTATTGCAAACTCCCCGAAAAAATGAATAAAAAAACCGCGATTATCGTTGACCCCATGCTTGCAACCGGACAAAGTGTCATCAAGGCAATTTCGTTGGTAAAGGCGTCCGGCTGCCAAAAAATCAAATTGATATCAATAATAGCCGCACCGGAAGGAATAGACGCGGTAAGCAAGGCACATCCGGATGTTTTGGTATACCTTGCAAATCAAGACAGAAAACTCAACGAAAAATATTACATTCTCCCCGGTTTGGGTGATGCCGGCGACCGAATTTTCGGCACGGAATAAACCGCACACAACAAAAACGCCTTTCTCAAATTGCCGCGGGTTCACGCCGTCTCATCGATTGGATATGGTTTTTTATCCGCGAAATGAAACAATAAGAAAAAATAAACCGCAAATCCAAATAAATACCAGCCCCAAACTTCAACACTGACCTTCAAATACATAAAATTCTTTTCAATCCCAAACGCCCCGTAAATGATGTCGCCTATTACCGCCCAACAAATCATAATTACCATTCCCAACGGCACCTGCCACGACCGTTTTCTTTCAAACCGAAAGTCCTTTATTAAATAAATATCCAATAAAGGTATTAAAATCAAAAGAAAATGAGTAATCAAACTCTCATATGCCATAAAAGTATTTTGCCAGTCGAAATAAAATTCATTTGCAACCAAAGAAAGTATCCCTCCCAAAATCGACATTGCATAGACGGAGGTTTTTAATTCCACAAGGTTAAATAAGACAACGAACGGTAAAAAAAACGCCATGACATTGCACAGATGAAAGGGAAATTCACCCTCCATAATTTGCTCAAACGTATGCACTATTAAAACGGCCGCCGCCAAACCGTAAACAACGATTCGCTTCACATTTAGCCGCACCGCTTATTTCGCCTCTTGTTTCTTGGCCTTTTTATCCGTTCTCGTCTCTATACGCTTTATACCCTTATAATAACCGCAACGATTACAAACCGTATGAGGGAAAATCTTCTCGTGACAATTTTGACACTCCGTCAAGGTCGGCACACTCAACTTTGAATTATTATTTTGACGAGTTTTGGTCCGTGCTTTACTTTGTTTCCACTTTGGAACAGCCATTTTATTTTCTCCTTTTTGTCAAATGAAACCATAAAACAATTAAAATATAAGTTTTAATTACACTTTACGGCACAAACACAATAGCACAAAACACAAGTCTTGTAAAGACAAAAATATAAATTCAATTTTGTATCCGGCAAAAAACACGTTTCATTTACCAAAGGCGTATTTTTTCAACGTCCGGCGTATAATAATTGTTGTGGGAATTATTGCCGCAATCATTTTGGGACTTCTTCAAGGAATTGCCGAGTTTTTGCCCGTGTCGTCAAGCGGACACCTGCTTCTATTTCAATATTTTTTTGAAATTGAACGCGGCGGAATGCTTTTCGATATTATCTTACATGTCGCAACATTATTTGCCGTCATCGTAGTTTACCGCAAAAGGTTAAGACTGCTTCTCACATGGAAAATGGTTATTGCAACGGCGATCACTTGTATATTTGTCTTATTATTTAAGAACTTAATAGATAAAACATTTAATATAAAGTTTCTTCCGTTTGCGTTCATGCTTACCGCCGTTGTTTTAATCCTGCCAAGTTTAATCAAAAAAAATGCTGCCTCAATAACAACAAATCATAATAATGACGGCAAAGACATTCCAAAGCGAAAGAAAATCCCGCCGGAATACATTATGGGTTTGGCCCAGGGCATAGCGGTTGTTCCCGCATTTTCAAGGTCGGGTTTTACAATTACCGCGGGACAATTGGCAGGAATGGAAAGGACCGAAGCGGCGGATTTTTCGTTCTTGATGTCGATTCCAATCATTTTGGCGTCTCTCCTCTATGAAATCATCTCCGGCGGCGGCTTCGGCTCTATTGAACCTCTGCCCATGATTATTGGATTCATCGCCGCCTTTTTATCGGGGATTTTTGCAATCAAGTTTATGCTTACAATCATAAAAAAAATAGATTTAAGATGGTTCTCCCTTTATTTATTCGCTTTAAGCATCACCTTGTTTGTTTTGTTTTTTTGACACCGATGAAGTCACTTAATTACAGACAAGGCCTTCAAAACTTGTTTGCCCTCAATATTACCGTGTGTTATTATACCGTATGAAAAATGGGTCTAAAAATTCGGTTCGCTCTATTATCTTCGCCGCCCTTTTGGCTTTGAATATTTTTAATGGCTGTCAATCGACCAACAACCTTACTTCAACCGAACCAAAAATGAAAACCGCAAAGGAATCCATGGCGGACGGAATTACGGATTTTTTCCAAGAATACGCGGATGACAACCCAAGACAAAGAAAATTTGAAACTGATGAAGAAATTGTCGCCGCACGCAAAGAACTTGACGTCTTTTGGCGTGAAATTGAAGATGAAGTGCAAAATACCGACTTTTTATTGGAGGATTTGACCGGCGATTTGACCGAATGGGATTTTGAAACTTCGAAAAAAGCAAGAGATGTAATTAAAAAGGTTCTTTCCGTAATTGTGAGAAAGTTTGGATATCGTCAAGAAGTTGTAGATAAAGCCCTTGACGAAACGTTCTTTTATTTTGCAAGTGTGACAAAAGGTCATTTTAGACCGCCGTATAACGGTTTCTTTGACAATGAAGAAACAAGACCAAAAATGCGGCAGCAGACAGGGAAAAGGCAAATAATTACAATAATCTCTAACGGTAAAAAAGAAGATGGTGAATACCAGGAAGAAACCATTACCATCATGCATGAACTTGGACATTTATTGGAAATGAATGAATCTACCGCAGATTTATTCGCGGAGGTTGTGTTCGGGACCGACAGACGTCATGCGAATGACCCAAAATACGATTCTACCTTCGATTATATATTACTTGAACGTGTGGGACATGCTAAATTTTGGAAGGCACTTCGTGAATCCGAAGAGGCATATAAACGGCTTTGGGATGAGAATATCGGGGAAATTCAATATGATGATATGATGAATCTTCGCGGAGCAATTTATTCGCATCATAATGCCAAAGGTGATAATAATTATCTTGCGGAAGAAATTGTAAAGACGGACGCCAACGATACCGTTTCCATATTATCATTTAGAGAGGTCTTTGACCACCTTATGTTGGAAGAAGACCCACAAGTAAAAAAAACTTTGCAAAAAATACTTGACAAACAAATTCAATTCATAAGAAATCTCGACAAAAAATCTTATCAAAAGTTACAATCAAGACTTCCTGAAATTCGAAAAGCGGCGAACGCATGTGTTGGAATTTGTTGCAGAGTTTTAGACAGAATGAAAAGCCGCGAATTGAACTTACAACTTGAAAATAATGACCTACTTCGTTAAATCTTGCTCGTTTTTCAAAATGTTAACGGATGAATTAACACGCCCTTTGTTTAGTTTCTTGTTGTCCGTTTTTAGATATTTCATCATTTGCGTCAAAGATGCGTGAATCTCCTCCTCTTTCATATTCTTTTTAAGCCATTCGCTTACCCATTGATTCATTATATTCGTCCATGGAATCCCCGATGAAATCGCCAATACATGCCAATAAAAAAGAAGATCCCCCAAAAATTCCGCCATCTCACTCTTACGCTCATCATTATACGGATGACCGGAAAAACCTACCCCATAAGTTATACGTGCAATGTCACCAACCGCCTTCGATAAACCTAACGAACCAAACGCAAGTGCATTGTTCAAAGGCATTTTTTCCTCTAAAAGAAAATTCTCTACTATGTTGCGTATCCTGACCTGTTCCTCCATATCTTTTCACCTCCCTCTCTTCTTACTTAATTATCTCTCTTGTCAAAATTTGTGCCAAAACAAAATTTGGCATAAACCTCTTTGCCGGGCAACGGCGTCTTTTCCATCTTCTCCACAAACCTCTTGCGATTGAACTTTATGTTTACCTTGTAAATATCAAAGTTTGGATCGTCCCCCATCGTCTCATTTACATCAAAATAAGTATAAAATGTATGTTCACCGTGAACACAGCCGGACGAACCATTGCAAATAAACGAATCGCCCTGTTCATCAATAATAAGTTTCCTTGCGTGTAAATGACCAAAGAAAACAACGTTGCATTTTGTATATGAAAAAAGGTTTTTAAGTTTTAACTCGCTGAATTCATCTGTTTCCTCCCTCAATGTCCCCGCCTTGTCGTGGCTGTAATGTGTAAAACAAATATCAAAACCTTTATAATGAATCTTTTGCTCTATCGGCATTAAACGTATGAAATTAAGGTCATCACGCGTCAAGGTCTTGAAAACATATTCAATATGTTCCGCATCCGCATAGGTCCTTGTCTCCGCCGATTTGTCATAACGGGAAACACGCTGCTCATGATTGCCCGCAAGACATTCCACTTTGCTTTTTTTTAACAATTTCAAACAGGCGGAAGAATCGGGACCGAACATGATTGCATCACCCAAAAAAAATGTCTTCTTAATCTTTCGGTTCCTCTTTATGTGTCTTAAAATTGCCTCCAACGCTTCAAGATTCCCGTGAATATCGCCAAAAACTGCTATTGCCATATCATGTATTATATATTAGGTGCCAATTACAAACAAGCATTTTTTACACCGCACAAAAAAAAACGTCCGTCAATCCGTCAACCCCAACAAATAATCTATGCTCTCATTCAATTCCCGTGCAATCAAAAGCAAGGTGCTTAGATCCGGCTCATGCTTACCGCTGCACCAATTCGTCACCGTTGGTTGTGTAGTTTTTAACTTTTTGGCAAATGCCAAATGACTAAATCCGTGCAAACACAAACTCTCTCGTAATCGCCGTGCAAACTTATTCTGCTCCACGCCTTATTATATAAGAAACACTTATATTTTTCTTGACACATAAGAGATGCTTATGTATAATACAATAATGCAAAACACATTTATTAAAAATCTAAAAAGAACAATGGCGGAGAATGAAATCAATCAAACGGGTCTTACCGAAATGTTAGGAATGGCACAAAGCCGGGTTTCCAATTGGCTGAACGGAAAATCTGTCCCTACAATAACATCATTGGTACGGCTATGCAAAAAACTAAAAATTGATTCAAAGATTTATTTCGTTAAAAAAATGAAAGTTGTTTGGCGGATTTTATTTCGTTTTGAGAAATGAATTTTCTTTCGTTGTTCAAAAAGATTATGACGTCCTTATTTTTATCAATAAGATTTGTTATATTGTTCATCGTGCCTTTACTTTGTCCATTCCAAATCATAAATCCAAGGTCACAATCAAATGCAAGGGCGATGTCCTTTACCGCATGAAGGTTCCGCCCATGTTTGCCGCCGGTCAAGCCCGTTATTTTATTTACATTCCAATTGCCGATATTACTTCGAACCGAGAGGTCACTGCTATAAACAACGACATTTCTATATCCTTTTTCAAATAGATATTTTTGAACCGCCGAATCCGCACCGCCGGCATCACCTATCAAAATTGTGTCCCCATTTTCAATATAACTTTCAAGTTTTTCCTCAACCATTTCGTCAAGGGAATTTATTTTGATAGACCCTCCTATAAAAACTTTCATCTCAACACCGTCCCTTTATTGCGTTTTCGAGTCAAGGCCAAAACATAAATTTCCCCGACCTTATCATCACTTTTCAAAACTTCACAAGTTTTCAAAAGCGATGTTCCGGTGTTGTATAAATCGTCAACCAAAAGGACATTGGACACACGTTCAAATCTTATGTTGATTTCAATCACAAGGTCATAAGCACCGTTTTTTGCACTCTTTTCACTTAAATTTATTAAACAATTATCTACATACGGAACTTTTAATCTATTCGCAATATATTTTGTAATTACCGCAAGCGGTTGGACAATCCTTGGTGTTGAAGGCGGAAGATTTATCACAAAATCAATTTTTTTACCAGAAAGCCACTCCAACAAAAAATCTTGGGTCAATTCCCAAATTTCCTTTGATGTATCAAGATGTTTATTATATTTGAAGTCATAAAGCAATCCGCCCAACTCCGTATAAATTGTATCAAATGAACCTCCGACCGCCGACGATGAAACCGTATGTTCATCTAACACATATCCATCCTGCCAATTCCCAAAGATTTTAATCGGTGATATCCTCATCAAAGACAAGATTAACACCTTTTATAAAATTTTAATATCATATTTTTTAAGCCAATAATTGATTTGAAGAAAATATGCAATTGTTTGCGGACGTGCCATAAGCTGCCCATACCAAAATTCGTCCCTAAATTGCTTTAATGAAACCAAATCTATGATTTTATGAATCGGTTCATCCCTATTGTCAATGACATCCTGCATTTCATCTTCAAGCATTTTCAAGTAATCAGGGTTAAAAGTTTTTGGATACGGCGACTTCTTGCGTCCCTTAATCTCTTTCGGTAAAATATCCGCAAAGGCATCGCGAAGAACACTCTTCTCAATTCCTCCTCGGTATTTATATTCAAACGGTAAATTGTAACATAATTCAACAAGGCGGTAATCGGCAAACGGAACGCGGACCTCCAACCCATTATACATACTCATTCTATCTTTTCGGTCAAGTAAAGTCTGCATAAAATAATCCATATTAAGTTTCATCATTTGCCTATGATTAAGTTTGACATTTTTCTTTACACCGCTTACAAGTGCCTTTTTATATTTGTTTTTCAAAAATGAAAGACGATATTCTTGATTGTCCGCCCAAGGGAAACCGCCGTGCATTGCCGATTCATAAAACCACCGGTATCCGCCAAAGATTTCATCTGCACATTCCCCGGACAACGCAACCGTTACCTTTTTCTTTATATCCTTACAAAAAATCAAAAGTGATGCATCAATATCCGCCATTCCCGGCAACCCCCTTGCATCAACGGCAAGTTTTAGACTTTGAAACAATTGATTTGTCGTTATAACGGTCTTATTGTTCTTTGTCTTCATTTGTTCAATATAATAATCATCCGGTGCACTTTGAAATTTTGTTTTTTGAAAGTATTTATCGTTATCCTGATAAAAAACCGAAAATGTTTCTAAATTGTCTTTCGGCGATGATGACAATCTTTCCCGTCTTGCAATTGCGGTTATAATACTGCTGTCAATGCCTCCGCTTAAAAAGGTTCCAATGGGCACATCACTTACTAATTGCCTCATTATCGCGTCCTCCGCTAAATTCCGCACCTCAAGAACACTCTCCTCATAACTCTTTGTATATTCCCTTTCTTTTAACTTCCAATAAGTCTTCCTCTTGACTTTTATCTTTCCGTCTTCAACTTTGACTTTCATAAACTGGGCGGGTTTTAATTCATTTATATTTTTCAAAGGCGTTTTCCCCGAATCGCGTCCCGGCCCCATCAAAATAAATTGACGGACGCCGCGTTTATCCAACATCCTCGGCACATTTGAATTGGCAAGCAGAGTTGGAATTTCACTCCCAAAAACGAATTGTCCTTTTAATGGATTGCAGTAAAAGAATAAAGGCTTTACCCCGATTCTGTCTCTCGCTAAAAACAATTGATTGGTATTTATATCAAGAACCGCAAAAGCAAAGATGCCGTTAAGTTTTTGCAGTGCATTTTCCTTCCACTCCGCATATGCGTGAATTAAAACCTCGGTATCACCGGTTCCAAAAAACCGATGCCCCAACGCCAACAATTCCCGTTTAATTTCCCTTGTATTATAAAGTTCACCATTATAAATCAAAATGTAATTTTGAAAACGCATGGGCTGCCGCCCTTTTTCAATATCAACAACCGCAAGTCTTGTATGAAGAAGTGTCCAATCACCTTCAAAAATCCCGTTTTGGTCGGGGCCCCGCCGTTTCAAAGTTTCCTGCATTTCAATCGCAATGTTTTTATTCCTGCCAAAAAATCCCGCTATTCCACACATATTTCATTATATTGAAATCATTTCCATTTGTTACGCCTTAATTAAGCAAGAAGTAATAAGTTTGGATAATATATATTGTTTCCTTACTTCTTCCTTTTTATTTAATTTCAACCGGTTTGTGTTTAAGTTTATCCGTGGACGATAAATAATATTGTATGCCGTTCTTTTCGCAAGATAATGCGTTGCCGAAATTGCCGTGCAAATGTCCATAAACGACCGCGGAAACTTTGAAAGTCTCACAAAGTCTTGTAAAGTCACTGTCATCTCTATTACTATTGAATGGGGGATAATGCAAAATTACAACAACCTTTGGATTTTTAATGTTTTCCGCGTAACTCTTTCTTACCGAATCTTCAAGTGCCAACTGCAAACGCACAACCTCCCGGTTATAAATCTTCTTGTCCTCATCGGTCTGGGTCTCCCTGCGTTCCGGAGTATGCCAACCTCTTGTTCCAACAAAGACATAATTGCCGAAAACAATGCTGTCATTTTGAAGTGCGAAAATATCCGGTGCAACAAATTCTCTTATTTGAGCAATACTTTTCCACCAATAATCATGGTTCCCCCTTATGATTATTTTCTTACCATTTAACCGATGTATAAATTCAAAATCTTTCTTGGTCTTCTCCATCTTCATCGCCCACGAAATATCACCGGCAATAATCCCTATATCATCTTTCCCAACAATAAAGTTCCAATTCTTTTCAATTTCTTTCTCATAGTCCTTCCATCCATCACCAAAAATATCCATAGGCTTTCCCTCTACTTCAAAAGATAAATGAAAGTCAGATAAAGCGAAAATCTTCACGAAATACCTCCCAAATTCCATCCTCCGGATATACCACAAACGATAACTTCTCCTTTGTTGTAGGATGACAGAACGAAAGTTTATAACTCCAAAGAGCAATGTTACCCTTACTTGCACGCGGGTTATATCTTATGTCGCCAAAAAGAGGACAGCCAATATTTTTAAGTTGAACCCGAATTTGATGGCTTCTGCCCGTCTCTAATTCCACCATTAAAAACGATAAATTCTTAACCGTTTTAACAACTTCATACCTCAACTCGGCATAAATCGCCCCCTCGGTCGCCTGCGGAACAACGGATACAACATTTCTTTTCTCATCTTTTATCAAATAGTTTTTAAGCGTTTGTCCCCGCTCCCTCGGGACACCCTCAACAACACAAAGGTATTTTTTTTCAACCTCCCTCTTCCTTATCTGCTCGCTTAACCTCTCCGCCGCCTTCCTGCTCTTTGCAAATACCATAACTCCGCCCGTAACAGCGTCCAGCCGGTGGACAGACTTTACAACCGTCCCCGTCTCCCCTAATCGCCGCATCACCTCTTCATATTCAATATTTTGAGGCTTTATAATGACGACGATATGATTGTCCTCATGAATAATAGGTATTTCCATGCCTTTCGCGTCCCTCCTTTATAAATTTATTCCTGTGCCATAACTAAATAAAAACATTTTACACTAAATTACTAATAATGTTAATATATTTAGATAAGGAGGTAACAATCATGATTTATGAAGCATGCCCTTGCGGTTGCCCGTGCGGCAAACCGGTAAAAAAGCCATCGAAGTAATCAACCAAAACAAAGCCCATCTTGCATGGGCTTTTTAGATGGAACCGCCCCACCGCCCGCACTCCGCCGTGTTGCAGCTCCGTAAAGGTAAACGCTTTTGGCTTTGTTCGCTTATGCCAAACCGCCTAAAACTATATATAGTGTTTGTTGCGAACATAACAAACACTATATGCGGTAAACGGACGGTTAAGGTAGATTTCTGGCTCCGCTTCTGGCTGCCGCCGACCCTCGCCGCTTCGCGGCTGCACTTCGTGCATAAGGATACGCTGTCGCTCAAATAGAATCCCCGCACTCC
>JAIRSY010000027.1 GCA_031255215.1 Christensenellaceae bacterium
ACCCTTTATCCGTAAAGTCTTTTTGTCCGTTCGCATCTATTGTGGCGATTATATTTGATTCAACCGACACGGCCATTCTAAGCGTCCTGTTTTTTTTACCGTTTTCTTTGCATGCATAGGGCGTGTATTGGACATAATCGCCGTGTTTTAGATCGGTAAAAAATCCTTTCTTTTCTAACATTTTGTTAAATTCAGCTTTCTCCTCTTCGGTCGGCAAAACGATTTCCAACCATCCTTCATCTGTAGAGTCTTGTCCGTTCGCATCTATTGTGGTGATTATATCTGAGTTAACCGACACGACCATTCTAAGCGTCCTGTTTTTTTCGCCATTTTCTTTGCATGCATAGGGCGTGTATTGGACATAATCGCCAACTTTTGGACAGGGGAAAACCTCTTGTCCATAACCTGCTCTTTTACATAGTCCCTGCTCTTTTAATTCTCTTTTCTCTTCTTCTCTTTCCCTCCATCTTTCTCTTCTCTCTATTTCCTCCATTTTGGAATATTTGTCCCAACCCGAGAGATTTTTGCCCTTTGTCTCTTCATAAAAAATTTCCATGATCCTTGATCTTGCTTCTATTGTCTTTTCTATTGCCTTTTTTATCTCATCCTCATCGCCTAATTTTTCTATTCTCTCCGCTTCTTTTTGGGCATCTTTCCTAAACAGATAATATTTTCTTATCTTGTTACGAATTTTATCCACCTCTGCGGAACTGTTATGTGCATATTTGTCTACATGCATAATTTTTTCCTCCTTTATTACATAGTATTACTTTGATACTATGTGTTATGTGGACATAATACTATATTGAAACTATGTTGTCAATACTTTTTTGCATAATTCTTTTTTGCCCGCATAAGTATGGGGATATGAATTATAGTGAAGTGTTTAATGGAATCGCCACAAGAACGAACGGTGACATCTATATTGGGATTGTCGGACCGGTTAGGAGCGGAAAATCTACCTTTATAAATAGATTCATGAAAACGTTGATAGTTCCTAATATCGTTGACACCTTTGAACGGGAACGTGTGATTGATGAGTTGCCGCAGGCGGCGGACGGCGATGCGGTGATGACGACAAGCCCGAAGTTTGTCCCGAATAAGGCCGTCGCGGTCAAGTCGGGCGATTCGTCTATGCGTGTCCGCCTTGTCGATTGCGTCGGATTTATGATCGACGGTGCAACCGGTGAACGCAATGTGAAAACTCCGTGGAGTGAAACGGAAATGCCGTTTGATAAAGCGGCGGAAGTGGGAACCAAAAAAGTAATAAAGGACCACAGTACAATCGCAATCGCCGTTACGACCGACGGAAGTATCGGCGGGTTCCCACGCGAAAATTACTTGAAGGCGGAAGAAGAGACAATTAAACAACTTAAAAAACACGGGAAACCATACATTGTGGTCGTGAATTCAAAAAATCCAATGGGAACAGATGCAAAGAAAACGGTTAACGAAATTATAAAAAAATATGGAGGTAAAGCAATGGCGGCAGACGTTGAAAAAATGGATACGGAAGATATACATAAGGTTTTTGACGGAGTTTTAAGTGAGTTTCCTATCTCCGGTTTCAAGGTGTCTATGCCGAAATGGCTGCAGGTGCTTCCCGCCGAACACGAAGTGATTCTAAACGCCGTCAATACCCTTCGCGATTATACAAAAACGGTTATTAGAATTGCGGATAACAATACCGCCAATGTCTTCAATGACAACCCTTACTTTTTGTCCCTTGAAACCGCCGATATAGACGTCGGGACCGGCACAATTTCATATAACCTTGTGCCGAAAGATGACCTTTATTATAAAGTTATTTCAAAAGATTGCGGTGTGGAATTATCGAATGAGCAGCAGCTTATGGCATACATAAGCCGAATAGCGGGGCGAAGCAGGGAATATGACAAGTTAAAAGACGCCCTCGTAATGGCGGAGGAAACCGGTTACGGCGTCGTCGTCCCAACCCTTGACTCTTATAAACTTGATACACCGAAATTACATAAAAGCGGTAAAACTTATGGGCTTAAATTACGTGCAACCGCCCCAAGTCTTCACATAATAAAAGTTGATGTAGGTGCGGAGGTTACGCCGACAATAGGGACCCAGGAACAATCGAAAGAGATGTTAGAATTTCTCAAAAATGAATACGAAAACAACAAGGATGCGGTTTGGCAGACACCCATCTTCGGCAAATCACTTGATGAAATTATGCAAGAAGGGGTGGGAAGCAAGATTTCAAACATGCCGGTTGAAGCGACAAGAAAAGTGAAACGAATCGTCGGCAAAATTGTCAACAACGGCAAGGGTGGGATAGTTTGCATATTGCTTTGAAAAAACGGACTTGATAACTTACCACAGCGGGGGGAAAGCCACCCTAATCGCTGCTATCGCTAAAACTATAATAACACTTAATATGACAAGTGAAATTATGCCAAGGATAAAGCCCGCGGTTGCCATTCCGCTCCTTTGGCCGCGTCCATTGGCAACGACGCCAAAAACAACCGCCAAAATCGAACACGGAAGACTTAACCAAATCAAATAGGGGGAAATTATGCCGATGATTCCAAGGACCAATGACGACACGGCAAGACCGTTGTTTTTCTTCGTTTCGCTTGATGATATATTGGCGGTTCCGATTTGGTGGCCGCACTTCGGGCAAACAACCGTCTTGTCGTGATTTGCCGCTCCGCATTTTGAACAATATTTCATTTCTCCTCCCATATTTTTACAAGGTGACTTTTAAGAAATTATTATCCATTATATAATTTTATTTTCCTCTTGTCAATTTGTTCTTTTTTGTGTATAGTTAGTGTATGGAAAAAAACGGAGAATATGAAGGTACAATAGACGACCGCAAGGCGATGGAGAAGGAACTTGAAACCCTTAAATCCAAGAGAGCGGAAATCGCATCCCAAATAAAGGAAGCACGTGAATTTGGAGACCTTCGGGAAAACGCGGAATATGCGGCGGCACGTGAAGCACAGGCGAATAACGAAAATTCAATCGCCGACATTGAAGACAAATTAAGTCGGTTTAAGGTTTCAAAAAATGTTGAATTTTTGCCGAACGGAACAATTGTTTCTGTGGAAAATTCTAAAACTCATAAGATAATTGATTATGTTCTTAAATCTTCATTTGATTTGAAGTCATCCGTTAATGCCGAGAGCGGTCCAAGGGCGATTTCGAATGTTTCGCCTATTGGACGCATAATTTTTCAAGATGATATCAAGGTTAACAGCGTCCACGATGTAATAATTCCGGCGACAAACACAAAATATAAAATTAAAATTGTCGGCATCAAGAAAGCCAAAGGTTAAACGGATCCATAAAATTATAAAACGCCGTTTGTCTTTGGGGTTGTAAATTAGTCATTTGCCACTTTCAATTTCTTTGCCAAGGCTTCCGTTAATACCGCCGAAAAGTTAATATTTTGTTGTTCGGCTATGACAGATAAATATTCAGGTATAGTTAAGTTCTTCTTAACCAATCGGGGCTTTTTCAAATACTTGTCCATATTGGAAGAAATCATTACTATGCTTTCATTTTTGTTATTTGTGCTTATTTTATTAAATTCACTTGAAGTGGGTATTTCAATATTGCGTTTGATTAAAGAGGCGATATAGCCGCCCAACGCTTCTTCGCTGTTTTTAACGGCATCTGTTAAGTTATCGCCCTCTGTTAAGCAGCCGTCCAAATCGGGAAAACGCACCCAATAACCGCTGCCTTCTTTTGTGAAAATCGCAGGATACACTACCATTATTTATTCCCTCCCTTTATACCTAATTGTTTGAGCAAAGCGTTATAGATACCAACGCCCAAGTCCTTATTGTGGCACGGAATGGATACCGTCTTGTTCATTTTTGCCATGATGTAATGACTTCCGTGAACACGGTCAATGACCCACCCCTCTTTTTGTGCTTTCTTTACTAAATCTTTGCCTTTCATAATAGTATACCGTTATTATATGCGTATTATACGCACTTGTCAACTGCTTTATACAACTTTATTGTTTGTAATTATGTTGAATCGTGGGCGGTTTTGTTGTTTACTTCATTTGGCATTAGTGTATCTCAAATTGAAGAAATGGAAAATTATAATTACACTCCTAACGTTACTGTATTGATAAAATTATGTAACATTTTTAAGGTTACCGCGGATGAATTGCTTGGCCGAAAACCAACCGCCAACGGACAAATTGAGACCGCATCTGTCCCGACCAACAATCAAGCCGAAGTGAGTGGGGAGACACGCAGACACGTGAAGCAAAATAATACCAAAATAAAAGATCAATTTGAGCGAGTTGGGTGGGTAGGCAGTCTAAAAAGAAAGTTGCCGTTCAACAGGTCCGACAAGTCCGACAATAGCAAAGAAGCTTAAAACTTGGGATTTCAATATCCTATCAAAGACGCAGGTATTGAAAGGAATCATCGCACTTTGTCCGGCATATCATGGCACATTTCCGCAATAAAGTTGATAAATGGGTAATCGAGGCCGGTTATACAGAGTAAAAACAGGTTGCATAAAGGTGCGAATTGCGTTACCGTTTTTTATGATAAAATCAAAATTCGCACCCGAAAAGAAACTAAGGGAAATGGATAACGGCAGGGTTAGGGTTTTGCATGACAAAAAAGAAATAATGGCACGGGCATTGCCGTTGTCGCTTGTGTGTGCCTTGTCGGAAACGGGGACGGCAACGAAAAGCCCTGACGCGAAGGCGATAATCCACTTTATTAAAAAAAATAAGATGAAGAAAGCACTGTCACCGAAAGAATTGAAATTTGTCTTTAACAAAAAGAAAAACGAGAGGGAGGTTGCCGAATTTAACTGGCACTACGAGCGATTGGGTGTGCTCTTGTGGGCAATTGGTTACGACAATTTGCCCGGCTTTGATAAGATGGTTGACGCGTCAGAGTTGATTCGGACTACGCACGATCCTGAATTTATTGAAAAGGCGGTACCAAGGAGTATAGAGGAACTTATTGAGTACGAACGTGTGGCGAATGAGGCGTATTGGATTTGCGTTGACTCGAAATTGAACGGGAAAACGGTGGGGGACTATTCGGGAATTGACATCAACCCGGAGGTCGCTTTAGAACGGTTGGTGGCAATAAGGTGGATTGTTGGAGAGGAAGCGGTTGACTGGGACGGCGTTTTGCCTGACACCTATTGCCCTTATGCGAGAGAATGCGGCGGCTCTGACAAAAAATGAGATAATGCAAGATGACGAACGAATTGAATGGATATCTCGTGTAACGAGGATAAAATACAAATAAAATGAATTTTTCAAAAAAAGTGTTGACAAAGTATTTTTTGTCATATAATATTATTAGCAGTGGCAAGGGAGGGCTGCTAACAATATGAACAAGAGATTGAAAGAAGTGCTGTCGG